>JAUNFY010000008.1 GCA_030524805.1 Bacteroidales bacterium
ATGATATTTCCAAGTCATAACGCGGAAGCACCCAATTATAATATTCACTTAAATTATAGTTAATTTATGTAAAAATTCGCGATAAATTAAAGCATTTTTGTATTTTTGCAACAAAAACATTATCACTATGTCGAAGATACTGAAACATATCATGCCTTTGGTCATTATGGGGTTGACAACAACAGCGGCTTTCTCACAACAGATGGAGCCTGCGGATTCAATTCAGGCCGAAAATTTCAACAATACAGATATCAACGTTTCCAGACAACATGCTATAGATGGCACAGAGTCTGAACATCAAAATCTTTCTGCAGGTATGAGAGAGACAGCTCCGGTGGGCGTGATGTTGCCGAGCATGCGACTGGCAGGACCGATCGGCACGATGTTAACTTATACGATTGTACCCGGAGAGTCAGCGCCTTTCAATTGGGAAAGGGGAGGTCTGTTCGGTACCGGATATACCACCGATTACCCTGGATTGATGCGTCGCGACGATGCCGCTTTAGGAGTGTATCAGAACTTCGGAAATTTCACAGCATACGCCGGCGGTATCGCCAACCGTTACGGCAATTATTGGGGAGGAGTGCAGACCCAATTTGGAGTGGAAGCAAGTCTTGCATATCAGATTGCCCCGACGCTATCGGCCAACGTGTTCGGCATTTACTATTTCAACAATAAGCCACAACAGGGCCTCGGCATGCCAATTACGCCGGCCATGATGGGTTTTTATGACCGCACCAATTTCGGGGCAAGTCTTGACTACCAAATCAACGACAGGTGGGGGATTGAGGCCGGAGCGCAGATGGTAAGACCTCTCGGCAGCAATAGACTTGAGGCCATACCAATAGCATCACCCTACTACAAGATCAACAACAAAGTGAAGATCAGCCTTCCGGTGGGAGAGATGCTATATCACATACTCCGCAAATAACCGACAAGAAGCAATCAAACACGCCGGACATCACTGCTGCCTGAGTTCTTCGCGCAGGAAGCGTGATGTGGGAGTGTCGAATAAAGCTACCTGCTCAGGAGTGCCCTGCGCCAACAACCGGCCGCCGTCACGTCCTCCCTCCGGACCCATCTCAATAATCCAGTCGGCCGATTTAATCACGTCAAGATTATGCTCGATCACAACCATCGTGTTGCCTTTGTCGACCAGACGGTTGATTACCTTCAGCAAGATATTGATATCCTGGAAGTGAAGGCCGGTGGTGGGTTCATCAAGAATGAAGATAGTGCTTCCGGTGTCTTTCTTCGCTAATTCAGTAGCGAGTTTCACCCGTTGGTTCTCACCGCCGCTCAAAGTGCTCGACGGCTGGCCGAGCTTAAGATATCCCAGGCCTATTTCCTGAAGTACCTTGATTTTCTTTAGAATGGCGGGGACATTCTCGAAAAACTCCACAGCCTGATTTATTGTCATTTCAAGCACATCGGAAATTGACTTTCCCTTATATCTAACCTCAAGCGTCTCCCTGTTGTATCGCTTGCCATGGCATTCCTCGCATGGCACGAGCACATCGGGGAGGAAGTTCATCTCAATATTGCGGTAACCGTTGCCTTTGCAGGTCTCGCACCGGCCACCACCTACATTGAACGAAAAGCGTCCCGGTTTGTAGCCCCTGATCTTGGATTCGGGCAATTCCACATATAATTTACGGATATCGGTGAAGACACCTGTATATGTGGCCGGATTTGAGCGCGGACTGCGACCAATGGGCGACTGGTCTACAATCACAACCTTGTCGACATTGCCAATGCCCTCGATCGACCGGTAAGGCAGCGGCTGGGTATTGGACCGATAGAACTTTTGGCTCAGGATCGGATGAAGAGTGCCGTTTACAAGGCTTGATTTTCCGGAACCTGAGACCCCCGTGACACATATAAACTTTCCGAGAGGAAACTCCACATCCACATCTTTGAGATTATGTCCTGTCGCACCTTTTATCGTGAGCGATTTACCGTTGCCCTCACGCCTGAAGGCAGGTATCTCGATACATCTCTCACCGTTGATGAAACTTGCCGTGAGCGTATGGGTCTGCTTCATCTCGTCGGGAGTTCCTTGAAACACGACGTTGCCACCTTTGCGTCCGGCACCCGGACCGATATCCACAATGTAGTCGGCCTGATTCATTATGTCTTTGTCGTGTTCAACCACAATTATTGAATTGCCGTTGTCGCGCAACAACTTTAGGCTGTTGATGAGGCGTTCGTTGTCACGCTGATGGAGTCCGATGGATGGTTCGTCGAGAATATAGAGCACATTGACGAGCTGGCTACCAATCTGGGTAGCCAGGCGAATACGTTGGCTTTCACCACCTGAAAGGGTAGAACTCGGCCGGTTGAGCGACAGATATTCAAGCCCCACATCAAGCAGGAACTTAAGCCGCGACCGGATCTCCTTAAGAATTTCCACAGCCACCAGACGCCGCTGCTGATCAACTCTGTCTTCAAGATTCTGAGTCCATTCGTAAAGTTCCTTGATGTCCATGTTGGCCACCTCGGCTATGTTCTTGCCATCGATGAAGTAATGGAGGGATATCTTGTTGAGCCGTTGGCCACCACATTCCGGACACACCGAGCGGGTATAGAACTGCTCGCTCCATTTCTTGCCTTCGCTACCGAAATCATCGTTCTGCTGCGATTCGATATATTTCACCAGTCCATCATAGCTTGACTCGTAAGAGTAAGTCTGCATGGTAGAGTTGGCAAGCACCAGCCGGGTGTCGGTGCCATTGAGGATATCATCGAGCGCTTCGGGCGGGAGGTCTTTTATGCGGGTCTTGATGTCGACGCCATGAATCTTGCAAATAGCTTCTATCTGCATGAATACAAGACTGCTCTTGTACTTACCGAGCGGCACGATGCCACCGTCGTAGATCGACTTTCCCGGATCAGGCACTATTTTGTCGACGTCGATGATGTTGACCTCACCGAGGCCCTTGCATTTTCTGCAAGCGCCCTGAGGAGAGTTGAACGAAAAATTGTGAGGTGCCGGCTCCGGATAGGAAAGACCGTTTTCCGAATCCATGAGGAGCAAGGAAAAATGATGAAGCTTGCCTGAATCAATGTCGATCACCATCATCTGCTTATCACCCTGACGGAGCGCCTCATCAATCGACTCCTTCAACCGCTGGCTGTCATCTTTCTTCACTTTCAGCCGGTCGATCACCAATTCAATGCTGTGGTTGCGATACCGGTCGGTCTTCATCCCGAAGGCCAATTCCTTCAATTCGCCATCTACCCTCACATTGAGATAGCCTTTCTTTCGCAGGTTTTCAAAAAGTTCCTTATAATGACCCTTGCGGTTTCTTACCAATGGCGCAAGAATGTAGATTTTCCGGTCGGCAAATGTTTCGGTCACCATCTCCGCTATTTTTTCCTTTGTGTATTTTATCATCGGCTTGCCGCTGATATAGCTTCTGGCCTCGCCGAGACGAGCGAACAGCAAACGGAAAAAATCGTAAATTTCAGTCGTGGTGCCGATGGTAGACCTCGGATTATTGTTGACGGTCTTCTGCTCAATGCTGATGACAGGATTCAACCCGGTGATCTTATCCACATCGGGGCGCTCCATGTTGCCGAGCAGATTGCGGGCATAGGCAGAGAAGGTCTCTATATACCGGCGCTGACCCTCGGCAAAAATAGTGTCGAAAGCGAGCGAGGACTTGCCACTACCGCTCAAGCCTGTGACAACTGTCAGGCTATTGTGGGGAATGGTTACATCTATATTCTTGAGGTTATGGACTCTCGCGCCCTCCACCTCTATGTTTTCAGTTTGTGGTTTTATGTCAATCATAATACTTTTAAAATTAAACAGGGCCGGCGTAAAGACAGTTCATCTTTACTGATTTGCCGAGGAAGTACCACCCACATATTTCACTATGTTGATGTCTCCGCTTTTCTTGTATTGTTTTCCATCTGTGCCTTTCGCCTCTATCACATAATAGAAAACACCTGAATCAACAGTTTTTCCTCCAACCTTGCCGTCCCAACCCTGGTCGGGGGAAGTGAGTGTGCACACCTGATGTCCGTTACGGTCGAAAATGTGACATTTAAAGCTTTCAATCGACCGGTAGGCAACTTTCCAAAGATCGTTGACGCCATCGCCATTGGGCGAAAAAGCATTTGGTATCAGCAACTGGCTTGCACCAATCGATATTTCGTAGGTATCGCCTATATACTCGCAGCTTCCATCCGCATTGCTTCCGATGTAGCGCACATATTGTGTGCCTTCATCGAGGAAAGTATAGTCAAGGTCCTGGGTTGTGAATCTATAGTCAATATTCTCGAATGTTGGGTCGGAAGTCATCTGCCATTCATTGTGGATCACTCCATCGGTGACGAATGCCTGGAATGTAATGTTGCAGGGAGCAGATCCGCCGAGGCCTTCGGTGTCGCTTCCGATCTGGTTGCTTCCTTCTGAATCATCGCTATCGGCAGAAGACTCTGCAATGGCAAAAGTGCGGGCATCGACAGATGTCGGAGCCACAGCGGAAGATTCCACAGATTCCTCCCAATTCCAGATTCTCAGGAATCTGTCGCCGGTCACTTTAAATGCGGTGGTGCAGTAATTCGGTGGATCAAGCCTATACTCCGGCTGAAGACTTGCAAATGATTTCTCAACATTCACCTGCTGGAAATTCTCCAACTGATCCGACCATTCCTGCGATGTGTATTCCACTGTGATCTGCTGGTCAAGTGTCTTCTGCACTCCATTGATGGTGAAATATCTGATGGGATCGCCAGTGCCCTGCACCTCGATGGTGCTGACACCGCATTCCTGATCGGGGGAAGCCATGACCGACGTGAGCTTAAGTCGATGACTGCCATAGTCTGTAATCCAGAAGCAATAACGCCTGTCGCCGTCTTCCACTATGTAGCCTTTGTCGCCTTCAAGACTGGCAAGAGTGCTCGTGGATCCTGACTGCGACGAAGCGACCTCTTCGGCATGACCACCGCCGAGATTGCCATACTTATACCATTTAATCCCTGCTCCGGAAGCAGACGTATATGAAACGGTCACTCCCTGAATGGAATAGAGCACATATATTTTTTCCAACCCCGACGATTTTTCCGGCGTTTCCTCTATCACTTTAAGAGAGTTGCCCTGAAATGTCAGAGACTGCGCGGAAGCAGAAACCGACGCCGCGCAAAGCATCAATGCATAGATCAATTTTCTTGCCATAACGTTACTCTCGGCAGCGACCATATCCGAGCACTGCCTATCTATATATTAACGTAAAATAAGGCAAATAATTATATCTACTTTGCCATCAGTTTTTCAGCACCTGCATTTCGCAATCGCGGCAATTAAAACGCAACGTGAAGCTGAATTTCCCTGAGTTGAGTCTGAGCGGTTCCTTGAATTGTCCGGCTCCTTTCTCTTTTTTGCACATTCCGATTTCTCGAAGTATGCAGTGGCGTGTTGTCATAAGCCTGACGTCCCCATTCGACTTATATTCCGAAGTTTCCAATGCCGGCTCTATCTCCTTCACTCCATGCTCGGTATAGAAACGCCTTGCAAGACTATTGGCCACATTGTCGCGATATGTCAGGCTCTCAGTCATATATGTGGCGTCTTTATTTTCTTTTGCTCTCTTTTTGAAAGGATAGGTGGTGGCATTTGCTTTATCCAACTCATCGATCAGAGCACGTCTTAACTGAGTGAGTTGTCCGGCAGGGATGAAGATAGATTTGTCGATGGCTGATTCAAAACTTGCCATAGTGTAGGGAGTATTGCCAAGTTTTGCAAAAATAGGGGAGTAGTCCATCTCTTTGCGAGCCGGTTCAAGAGTGACATCAAGCGGGAGTCGCACCCGGCATCCCCGTTCATCAGTAGCAGTCACACCTGCATTATCGAGGCTGAACGCCACCTTCAGTTTCCTGACAGCGGTTTCGGCCGACATCTTTTTGTCCCAAACCCGGTCGAAAGTGCGATAAAGCCTTGTACCCCGTGGAATATCAACATGATTGGATGTAATGATTCTTCCACCTTTCAAACCATTGACAAGCGCACCGCAATAATTGCCCTTTTTATCGAAATAGCTGATTCCATCGCCATTGTTTAGTTTGCCCGGGTCCTCAATCGGTTCTCCGAGGGCTTTGGGTGTGAGGGGCGAACTTATTGAGAGAGGTCTGCGGTCGGTAAGGAAATAATGCGTGAATCCGCGGTTGAACGACTTTTCAAGTTGCGGATCAAACTCAATCTCTGATGTTCCGAAACTGCTTCTCCTGTATTCCCCGGGATTACCCGATATAATCGAGTCGAGAATCCTGCGGTAGGCACCCACCACATTTTTCACGTATGCAGCTTCCTTAAGCCGTCCTTCAATCTTGAAACTTGACGCACCTGCATCGACAAGGTCGGCCAAAATATCGGAAGTGTTGAAATCGCGCAGCGATAGCAGATGCTTGTCGCGACTTATTGTCTTGCCTGAGGCATCGGTAAGCGTGAATGGCAACCTGCATATCTGGGCGCACTCACCCCTGTTGGCACTGCGTCCGCACAGCGCGGCACTTGCATGGCACCGCCCTGAATAGCTTACGCATAACGCACCATGGATGAAGCATTCGAGCGGAACATCCACGGCTTCCGACATCTGTCTGATCTCACCGAGCGTAAGTTCACGCGGCAATACCAACTGACTGAAGCCAACATCTTGCAGAAACCTCGCTTTCTGCGGGGTGCGGATATCGCATTGTGTGCTCGCATGAAGCTGCACGGGAGGAATATCCATGCGCAATATCGCCATATCCTGCACTATGATCGCATCAACACCGGCGCGATACAAATCGGTTATGAGTTTCTCAACATCCTTCAGTTCATTTTCATAAATGATGGTGTTGACAGTGACATAAACCTTAGCCCTGTAGATATGGGCGAAATCCACGGTGCGCCGGATGTCGTCGATACTGTTGGCGGCATTGCGGCGCGCACCATGGCTCGATGCTCCCATGTAGACAGCATCGGCGCCATGAAGTATTGCCTGCACGGCAATGTCGTGGTTGCCGGCCGGGGCAAGAAGTTCCAGTTCTCTCATTTCTTCATCATTCTGTCGAGCATGCGTTTGTCTTCACGCTCCTTGATGCTTTGGCGTTTGTCGTATTGTTTCTTACCCCTCGCTATTCCAATCATGAGTTTGGCATAGCCTCGCTCGTTGATAAATATCTTCAACGGAATGAGGGTGAATCCGGGATCGGCTATCGACTTTTCTATCTTCGCTATCTCCTTTCTCGACAACAGCAGTTTGCGGTCGCGCCGTGCGATATGATTATTATACGAGCCATAGAAATATTCGGAAATGTTCATTCCTTTCACCCACACTTCGCCCCTGTCTACAATACAATAAGAGTCGGTAAGGGAAGCCTTGCCGCTACGGATAGACTTGATTTCCGTGCCGGTTAGCACCATGCCCGCGGTATATGTGTCGCCTATCTCGTAGTCGAAATATGCCCGTTTGTTTTTTATATTTACTTTACTTGCATCCATAATTAAAATTTTAATATCTGTAGGCTATACGTCAGAATATCTTTTCGCAAAGCCAGATGAAGAAATAAGGCGACGCCATGGTAGTTATGACAAGTGTCACCATGCATCGGTTGCTGTGATTCTCCGGAAGCCGGAGGAAGCGTATTCCTTTCGTGATGATGAATACGGTCCAGATGGGAAGAAACACAGCGATTGGTTCTACCACCGGCAGCAATTCGGCCGGAATCCAGAAAAGTGCGAGGCTCGCCAACGCATACTGCACCAACAGTTTGAAATAGGGCGTCTCGGTCTTTGCCTTGGCATCGGCCGGAAACAGCCATTTACACAGCACCTGGGTCGTGAAATAACTGAAGAAAAACGAGGCAAATAATGATGCAGCCTTGACAAGGGTGACAGCCAGTTCGAATTCCGGCAGGTAAAACCAGTCGGCAAACCGGCATACCGCTGCCAGAGCGAGAATAGGATAAAAGCATCCCGCAGCAGTCTGTTCGGGAGTGAGGCGTGTCCGTCTCAATCGTTTCCAGCCGGCAGTGCCGGTGAGGAGTATGTCAAACAGCAGCGTGATTGCGCTTCTTTGCTTCTTTTCAGTTCCTTTTTCAGGTTCTTCCGTAGATAGGTTGATATTGTCGTCAGTCATTGTCCTTAATCTTCTTGAATGTAATAACAATCATTCCGGCATTTAAGTTTCGGCAGCCGGTTGCCTTTATCGGCTCACCGAAAAGAAATCAAAATCGGCAAAACCGTTGCCCTTCACCACATTGGGAGAAGAACAGAATATACCCGTTTTCGCACCTATCCATGTTCCGGCCGAAACCTCACATTCGGGTCCAAGCTCAACATAGTCAATGCCGTCAAGGCTATAGGAATAGCGGCATTTCTCTCCGGGCAGCAACTTCATCCTGAGCCATATCCTGGGTTGGTCTACACGCGCAGATGCTTTTTTTTCAGGAGTGACTGCATATTTGTCGTTTCTGCCTGTCACCACTGCCACTCTGTAGCCATCCGCTTCATTAATTATAGCTATATAGGAATACCGGTTTCCCATAGTGATGAGTCCGGCTCGCTCTCCCTCTTCCGAAAAATGAGTTTCAGTCAATGTGGTGACTGTAAATTCCGGAGCCGGGAATTTCTGCAGATAAAGGTTGCCTGCGAAGTAGAGGTTTCCTTTTTCGGTAGGGCAAGGATATGAGAAAAGGCGAATATATCCGGGATTGGCTGTGAGAGAATACCAGTCATCCCGTGGATTGGCCTGCCACTGCCATTGTGGAGAGCATTCGGGATTGGCGAAATCATCAGAAGTCTGCGGTATAGCGGCCGCACCCATGCTTGCCGAGGGTTTACGATGTCTCGCCACGGGATTGCCGATGCCGTCTCCATCGGAATCCTCACCAATCACAATCCAACCGTCGTCGGTCCAGTTCGCAGGTTGGAGATGCACCACTCTGCCATGGATTCCTTTTGATTGGAAATGCACAAACCACCATTCGCTGCCATCAGCCGTGTCGGCGAGTCCACCCTGATGCGGGCCATTGATATCGGTTGGGCCTTGCTCCATCACCTTCCTGGCCTCGTAAGGGCCATATATATCCTTAGACCTCAGCACTGTCTGCCAACCTTGCTCCACACCGCCTGCAGGCGCAAAGATGTAGTACCAGCCATCACGCTTATACATCTTAAGGCCTTCGAGAATCGGATTTGCCTCTTCATCATGATACACTACCGTGCCATTATCAAGCAGTCGCATTCCGTCAGGCGACATCCTGTGAAGCACCGCCGGGCCGCCACGGTGAATGCTATGCACGAGATAGGCATTTCCATCATCATCCCAAAATGGACAAGGATCTTCCCATTTCGACACTTCAAGCATCTGCGTCAATTGCCATTCCCCACGGGGATCGTCGGCTGTAGCAACGAACAGTCCGTCGTTGGGTGTGCAGAAATAGACGTAGTATCGTCCGTCGTGGTATCTGATTGCGGGCGCCCAGCTTCCTTCCCCATGTGCCGGACGATCATATTTGCTTCCCGGAAGGTTATCGTAGACATGATTTACGATCTCCCAGTTCACAAGATCTTTTGAATGCAACACCGGAATGCCCGGAATGCAGGTGAAACTTGATGCCACCATCCAGTAATCGCTGCCAACCCTGATAACGTCGGGATCTGAATAGTCCGCATGAATTATGGGATTGGCATAGAAACCATCGCCAAGGTCAGGATTCCAGACCTCGCAATGAGCATACATACCGGAAATTACCGATACTGCGGTTGCAAACGCTTTTAGTCTCATTCTTTTATGGGGAATTGATAAACTGAAGTTGTCAAACTTATTTATGAATTATAAAAAATCAACATGAAGTGTGAAAACCAAGACTCTTTTCATTAATCTTCCGCCAACTTTCCAGCGTATTTTTCTTCACTCATCAGTCGCGATGCCCGCATCGCTTCTTCTGAAGTAAAATTCACTCGAAAACCTGACGAAATCTTAACTAAAAAATAAGTTTATACAACTTCACTGGCTATTTTTTTGAATTGTTTTTTCTCTGCTGTTTGCAAAATTAAGCAAATTTTTGTTATATTCCAAACAGGACAGATACATCAAATCAATAAAATCGACGAATATGGAACATATCGAGATAGAAAAGCATCCTTTCGAACCATTCTTGCCCGAAGGCGCGAAAGTGCTCGTGCTCGGCACCTTTCCTCCTGGCGAACACCGATGGAGCATGAATTTCTATTACCCGAATCCCATCAATGACTTCTGGCGGATATGCGGGCTTCTATTCCTGAACGACAAAAACGCACTCTACGATGTAGAGCGGAAAACATTCAGGGAGCAGGAGTGCAGGAAACTGGCAACCGACCACCACATAGCACTCAACGACACAGCAAGAGAAGTAAGAAGACTCAAGGGAAACGCTTCCGATAAGTATCTTGAGATTCTCAAGCCTGTGCCGCTTCAGGAATTGCTTGATAAGATTCCTGATTGCCACACCATAGCCACCACCGGAGAAAAAGCGGCGGACGTCATCGCCGGTCTCACCGGGACGACCATACCCAAGGTAGGAGAGATGGTGGAGTCAGACTCGGGTCTGAGAATATGGCGCATGCCATCAACCAGCCGGGCCTATCCTATGAAGATGGAGCTTAAGGCTGAACATTATGCCCGGCTGTTTCGCGATGCAGGCTGCTTTTCCTGACGTTCAATTCACGTGGGCTTCCGCATGATAGGAGGAGCGCACCATGGGTGCCGATTCCACATGGCGGAATCCACGCCGCAGACCTTCCTGACGATATAGCTCGAATGTGTCGGGATGGATGTATTCCTTCACCGGATAGTGCCGGGCGGTGGGTTGCAGGTATTGTCCGATGGTCATCACCTCGCATCCTACCTCCCGGAGATCGTCCATCGTCTGCAGTATCTCATCCGGAGTCTCTCCAAGGCCAAGCATGATGCCGCTTTTGGAGCGGATTCCGCTTTCCGCAATCTGCCGGATGACGGCAAGCGATTTGTCATAGGTGGCGCTGCAGCGCACTTCCGGAGTGAGACGTCTGACAGTCTCCAGATTATGCGATATGACTTCGGGGCGACAATCTATCACTTGCTGAACCAATTCCTTTCGTCCCTGAAAATCCGGTATCAGGACTTCCATAGTCACTTCCGGACATTCCGACTTGAGGCTGCTGATCATTTCAGCCCAATGGCCCGCACCCAAATCCGGCAAATCGTCGCGGTCTACCGACGTGATGACAATATGCTTCAAGGCAAGCGACTTTACAGAATCTACAATTTCCGTTATCTCCTTGCGCTCGAGCGGCAGCGGACGCCCCGTCGCCACATTGCAAAACCGACAGTTGCGTGTGCAGATGTTGCCACCGATCATGAAAGTCGCTGTTCCACGCCCCCAGCAATCCGCCCTGTTAGGGCATAGTCCGCTTGAGCATATCGTGTGCAGATGCTTTTCATTGAGTAATCCCACTACCTGACTTGTCTTGAAGCCACGGGGCAGTTTTATCTTAAGCCATTCCGGCTTTCTTCTGAAATCGGCCATAATGATTATTCTTCAGTTTGTTCGGTCGTACCGGTATTTTCGGTTGTTCCCTCGTTATCGGGAATCTCCGTTTTTTCTATTTTGTTTGTATTTTCGTTGCTTTCGGATGGTTCCTGAGCTGACGTCTGCGGCACAGTAACTGTTGATTCCGACGCTTTGTTTTCATTCCGGGTCTTACTTTCGGTGCTTGACGGGAGAGTGGCATCCTTATGGTTCTGACCGGTATCAGGCGTTGCCACTCCACCCTTCTGCGTCAGCATTTTCTTCACTTTCGAGGCGCTTCCGCTGCTGTAGGCGTTGAAGACATTGAAGCAAACCGCTATGTCGGTGATACCGTTATCGGCCACATATTGCTTCAGGTTGTGGGTGAAATACCTGAAATCCACCACATGCACTTCATTGAATGAATAAAGTAGATTGCCGGGAACAGCATTGCCGTATGAATCCTTGATGATAAGCAGCCTCCTGTTGCCGAGAGTGGATGTCTTTACCTTGACAAAGACCTGGTCGCTGCCGATAAATGTGAGATAGGCGTTTCCACTGCCATCCTTGAAATGCTTGAAAAGCGATGATTTGTAAGGCTTCGACTCCTTCACTATCCGGAAGTTCTTGTCGAGAGTGTAGGCTACATATTGTGCCTCATAGCTGACCTGAGAGGGAACATAATATATGAAATCCTCAGGGGCATTCTTCACCGCTATATCCTTTGAATATCCATACATGGAGCCTACGAAATCTTTAACTTCGTGACGATCGTAGGCATCAAGTCCGCGAAACGGTACACCTGCTGCCTGTGCCAGACGACGCGCGGCATAATATCCGCCAAGGCCTGCCCAGTGATGGTCGGTGCGCAGATATATGTCTTCTTTAGTGTGGCGTGAAAGTTCATCATATACATCTACAAACTTCACTTTAGGTGACAGACGGTCGCGCACGCTGTAGATAAACGGTTTCTGCGGATTGCTTGCTTTCGCAGCCTTTGCAGGGAGATAAAATTCCGTTGCGAGCGGTGCGATCATGGCATATACCTGCTGCGCCGGGAATGTAGCGGCAAGCGTGTTGAGCAGGTCAACATATCCTCCGCCTCCTTTGGAAGTGCCGCCAAAAGCCATGAGAGCCCTGACATTTTCACCTTTTCCGACTATGATTGTACCCGAATCGCCAAGTTTAGCATTGCCATCTTCTATGTCGGCTGGAGCCTCAGCCAACGTATCCGGACGTTGTTCAGAGTCCTCCCGTAATTCGCCCGGTTCTGTCTCCGCTGCGGATGTTTCGGCCACCAGCTGCGTTGCCGGACGGAATGAAACGGCTTCCTCTTCAGGAAGGAAATTGCCGCGCATGGCATTTCTTATGTTCATGCTCATTGTCATCAGCAAATCGCGATAAGGCTCGGTATCGCTAAACCATGATGAAACCGCGGCCGTGAATTCAGCCGGATTGGAGGAATAGTCGGCCATATCCGGGAATTCCTTAAGATCGCGTTTCTCAAGTTCGGAATATTCCGATCTCGGAAAGAATACGAAGACCACCGTGAGAATGGCAAATACAATTCCCACAATCACTATATACATCACAGATGCGCCATGCCGACGCACTTTATTTCCCTGCTCTTGTTCCATTTAGAATCTTGTATAGATAAAAGCATTGTTGGTGGCTCCCACAAGGAGAGCTACGCAACAGATAAGTATCACGACAGATACCAGCGCATGGCAGAACTGCACCGTATAGTTGCCCGCGATTTCGTTTTTGGTGGCGATCCATTCACCGAACCGCTCAGCCTGCCTCCTGACGGGGAGACAAAGAATAAGGGCAGCCACCCAAAGCCAGAGGTTATCGATCAATACGCTTTCCACATGCACTGGCAAGCCCTGCGACTCATTGAATCCGAAGAAGGCGGTGAAGAACTGCGACATGCGGCCGAAATCGTCGAAATAGAAAAGCCCCCATCCTACGATGATGAGAAATATGCTGTAGACATAAAGTCCCAGTTTCGGCACATTCCACCTCAGCAACGTATACTTCTCTATCATTATTATCAATCCGAAATAAACACCCCAGATGATGAAGTTCCAGCTTGCGCCATGCCACATACCGGTGAGGAACCATACGGTCATGATGTTGAGCGCCTGATGCCTTCTGTTGCCACCCATCGGGATGTAGACATAATCGCGGAAGAATGATCCGAGGCTGATATGCCATCTCCTCCAGAAGTCGGTCATCGACGTGCAGGTGTAGGGATGGTTGAAATTTTCCGGGAAATGGAATCCGACACATCGTCCGATGCCGATCGCCATGTCGGAATATCCGGAAAAGTCGAAATATATCTGGATTGAGAATGCTACTATGCCAACCCATGCGGCGGCTGCCGACAGATTATCCAGATTTCCGCTGAGCAATGATGTGGCTATCTCACCCATTATGTTGGCTATGATCACTTTCTTACCCAGCCCGATTATGAACCTGTAGATGCCGTCTGCGACATCATCGGGTGTAGCATGCCGCCGTGAGATTTCAGATGCAACAGTGCCGTATCTCACTATCGGGCCCGCAATAAGCTGCGGGAACATCGAGATATAGAGCAGCAGATCGAAATAATTGCGTTGCGGCTTGGATTCGGCGCGATATACATCCACAAGGTAAGATATCGATTGGAATATATAGAAACTGATGCCTATCGGAAGGGCAATCTGAGGATCAGGAATACCGAAGCCTAACCATCGGGCTATTCCTGAGAAAAAGCCGAGATATTTGAAACTTGCGAGCGCAGCAAGGTCGGCCATCACACCGACTACAAGCCAAGTCTTTCGCAATGCGTCGGATTCAGTTTTGTCGATAAGAAGACCGCAGATATAATTCACAAGCACCACTGCGAGCATCAGGAACACATAGATCGGTTCCCCCCAGGCATAAAAGAGTATGGAGAATATCGTGAGCACAATATTTCTCATCAACATGGGCCGCTGAAGCCTGTCGTTTTCTCGCAAAGCCCTGGATTCACGCCGCAAATCAATCCGCCCCACAAGCATATAGAGAAGGCCGAAAAGCGGAATGAAACAGAATATGAAGAATAAATCGGAAAATACCACCGCAGTTTATTTTTGAATGTTTTGAATAGTGTTTTCTATATTGCTGATTATATATGTGGCAAGCATGGATGCACCCGCTTCATTCGTGTGGACGCCATCAGACGTGAACACAGGAGCGTCGGCTTCCACTTCATGACGTATGTCGACGTCACGGTCAGCACGGAGCGTCGTGATGCCCTTCGATGCCGCGGTCCCGGCGATAATGTCGGATATCGTATGAGTGACAGAAGCCGGCACTTTCGACATCTCAAGTGGGGCGACAAGCATTAGCTTGCTGTCCGGCAACGATTGGGTAAGAATGTCGCATACGAGCGCCACACTGCCTTGAAGCGATGTTACATCAGAGGGTTGAGTCGACAGCGTGTATTCCAGCAGGTCCTGTATCGTGTCGTATATACCGGGCCGCCTATCAGCAAACCAGGCATCGTTGGCTCCGGCAAAAACAATTACCAGATCGGGAACGACCGAGATTCCGGCAGATACGCGTCCGATAAGACGTCGAGCCTGATTATATATCACGTTGTCGTCGTGAAGCACCTCGCTATAGAATGCAGTGTCGCATCGAGTCGCGCATGTATTTGTCCATGTGGCACCACTTCTGGCATACACCTCTATAGCATCCGCTATTCCGGTCTGTTTCAGTTTATGGCTCCAGCCTTTGGCATTCTCGCACGAATCGCCTCCTATCCATGTCATTGAGTCGCCGAGAAGGGCTATCCTGACGCCCGACCCGGCTGCAGCTGCCGGAATTAAAGACAACAATACCGACAACGACATATTTCTGAATTGATTTTTATATCGAATTTTACTGATATTCATAGCGATTGAGCACATTCACAGAACGTCTCCATTTAAGACTGCAAAATTACTACTTTTTTATGACTTATCCAATGAAGTTGAATAATCTTTTTCACATATTTCTCACCCGCTTTCCACATCTTCTTTTCAAACTCTTTATTGCCTTCTGAAAATAAAAACAATCCGTCTACTTCAAAAAAGCCGGATTTGGCAAAACGGGGACCAAACCAATGACGCTCGGCCGGCGTTATAGTTTAAAATCCATTAAAAACCTATATCTTATGATATATTAATACTTGAAAAATTATGAACAGATTAATCTTAAAGACAGTAAGCCGCTATTGGTGGTTTCCTGTAGTAATTGGAATTCTCGCCATTGGTCTTGGTATATGGGTTCTCGCAAGTCCTGACACTTCCCTGGCAGCTCTCGCATATACTTTTGCTGTAGTAATCAGCGCTGTCGGTTTTCTCGACATCACGTTCTCGCTCATGAGCATAGGCAGCCTGACCGGATGGGGCTGGAAATTCTTCATCGGCATTGTGGAGATCGTATGCGGCATCTGGCTGCTGATGCTTCCAGAAAACCAGATGATAAGCGCCTTCATCTATGGCGTCGGATTCTACCTTATATTCCTTGTGCTCAACGCCATCTCCGAGACTGTGCTCTACTACGGCACCTCCAAGGTGTGGCTTGCAATCCTCATATCCTTCATCGTCTGCACATTGGTGCTTGCGCTGATATTCCTCGCCGGACCTCTTGCAGGTGGCATAGCAGTTTGGTTATATATCGGAATCGCTTTCATCACTTACGGATTCTACCGCCTTCTCATCGGCATCCGCATATATCAGGCCAACAAGGAACTTGAATAAGTAATCAAAACGACCTCACCAAATATAGAAAAGGAAGACTCCCGCTTATGGGAATCTTCCTTTTCTTCATATTTCACCCGAAAACGAATCAGTCTTCGGAAAGAGCCTTGCGCATGGCATCTGCCATTTCCGCATACTCCGCATCTGAAAGATATACTTTTCCGGGATTCATCTGGAAAGTACCGCCGTAGTCGGGGCCATCCACATACTTCGGCGCAAGATGGAAATGAAGATGCGACAGCTTGTCGCTGTAGGCACCGTAGTTGATCTTCTCCGGATTAAACACCTTGTTCATCGCTCTTGTGACACGCGTCACGTCTTTCATGAACGCATCGCGTTCTTCATCGGAGAGTTCATACAGGTCGTTGACGTGATCTTTATATGCCACAAGGCATCGTCCATGATACGTCTGCTCTTTAAATAAGAATACCCGCGAAACGCTGAGCGGGCAAATCTCAATCATGAGATTGTGGAGTGTCTCGTTGTTGGTGCAATAAAGACAATCTTTGGGGTCGCTGTGCATATTGAATCTATGTTTTAGGTTTAGTTTTATCATGACAAAAGTTGCAGCCGTACGCGCCGGAACAACTTTTGTCATTGGCAAAATTAGCGAAAAAAGGTGGATTAACCAAGTTTTTCAGAAAATACGATTATTTTTGCTCGTTTCAGAATAATTTATTAATTTCGTGCCCTGATTCAAACGACTGATGACAATGAACGATTTAAAGCAGAAGTATACCGTAGGTGTCGATTTAGGAGGCACCAATACAGTTTACGCGCTGGTTGATGAAACAGGCGTCATAATCGACAAAGCATCTTTTCCAACCGATACCCCTTCGGCCGACATCTGGGCAGATAAGCTGGCAAGCGGCATATCTGAAATGATCGCACGCAATAAACTCGAGATGCAGATAGCCGGCATCGGAATCGGGGCCCCGAGTGCCAACCCATCTTCGGGCTGCATCGAGGGTGCCACCAATCTGAAATGGGCGCCGCCGGTGCCTTTGGTAGCGATGATGAAGCAGCGGCTCAAGCTTCCGGTCAGCATCAACAATGATGCCAATGCCGCCGCTCTCGGCGAAAGGGCCTACGGTGTGGCCAAAGGTCTGGACAATTTCATTGTCATCACTCTCGGCACCGGGGTAGGTGGCGGAGTCGTATGCAACGGCCATCTTCTGTGCGGATCGCGCGGATTCGCCACAGAACTGGGACACATCACTTTCCCTTTTGCAAAGGGCCGTATGTGCGGCTGCGGACGTGAAGGTTGTTTGGAGACCATTGCCTCGGCAAGAGGTATTGTCACCACAGCCCGGCGCATGCTCGCTGAATCAGACACGCCTTCATCCCTACGGCAAACCGACACCAGACTGCTGACAGCAAAAATG
Organism: Bacteroidales bacterium; assembly: GCA_030524805.1. Lineage (GTDB taxonomy): Bacteria > Bacteroidota > Bacteroidia > Bacteroidales > Muribaculaceae > Lepagella. The sequence goes on from JAUNFY010000008.1 coordinate 17,678, forward strand.
ATAGCCGAAGCTGCGGAAGCAGGTGATGCCATTGCTCAGGCCGTGTTTAATTTCACAGGATCGTGTCTGGGGAAAGCCGCCGCCCAGTTTGCCGCGTTCTCAGATCCGGATGCCATAATCCTGTTTGGCGGTGTCGCTAAAGCCGGCAGACTTCTCACCGAACCCATGGCCAAAGCTTTCGAGGCCGACGTGCTTCACCTTTACCGCGGCAGGGTAAAGATTTTAACTTCATCGCTGTGTGATGCGGAGGCTGCACTTATCGGAGCTGCGTCTCTGCCACTACTTCCTTCCCAACCGAAATAAAATGATTAGAATCATCGATCTTATCGACCGGAGCAAATCGCCGTTTCTTTCTCTTGAGATTCTTCCCCCTCTCAAAGGCAACAGCATCTACAAGGTATTTGAAATAATCGACCGGTTGAAAAAATACAATCCCCAGTTTGTCAATATTACCTCGCATCACAGCGAATATATCTACAAACCTTTGGCAAACGGCACCCACCGCCGGGTCAGCATAGTGAAACGCCCCGGCACAGTGGCTGTGGCAGCTGCAATTCAACACAGATATGGACTAACTCCGGTGCCTCACATCATCTGCAGGGGATTCACCCGGGAAGAGACCGAATATGCACTCATCGACCTTAATTTTTTAGGAATCAACAACCTGATGCTGCTGCGTGGCGACGACAAACGGACTTTCCTGCCGGAAGACAAGGAGTCATATCACGAACATGCCACGGATCTGCAACAACAGATCAACCTCTTCAATCAAGGTATCGGGCTTGAGGACACCCGCATTCAGGGCATTGAGACTCCTTTCTCGTATGGTATGGCTTGTTATCCCGAAAAACATGAGGAGGCTCCCAATATGGATTCCGACATACATTTCCTCAAGATGAAGGCCGACAACGGCGCCGACTATTTCATCACCCAGATGTTTTACGACAACGACCGATACTTCGACTTCGTAGACCGTTGTCGTGCCCAGGGCATCAACGTCCCCATAATTCCGGGTATCAAACCCATCTACCGGAAATCCCAACTCACCGTGCTTCCCAAAACCTTCCGCACCGATATTCCGGAAGAACTCGCATCGAGCATACGTGACTGCGACGATGACAGGGATGTGAAGGAGATAGGTGTGAATTGGTGTATCAAACAGTGTGAGGAACTTCTCGAAAGGGGAGTGCCGGGCATCCATTTCTACACGCTGGGCATAAGCGACGGAGTGGCCCGTGTAGCTGAAAAATTATTCTGACACCTGCATGGAAATAAAGGATTTCAAGGAATTACTATCCCGCCGCGTACTATTGCTCGATGGCGCCATGGGCACCATGATTCAGCATTACAATCTTACGGAGAGCGACTTCAGGGGTGAACGGTTCAAAACCCATCCAAATCGGCTCGCCGGCTGCAACGATGTGCTTTGCATCACACGCAGCCAAGTGATCGAGGATATTCATCTCGAATATCTCAATGCCGGAGCCGACATAATCAGCACCAACACATTCAATGCCAACGCTATATCCCTTGCCGACTATGATCTGCATGAGGACAGCGCCCTTGTGCGGGAGATAAACCGCAGGGGAGCGATGGTGGCGCGTGCGGCCGCCGATAAGGCTCAGGTCAGAGCTTGGGGAGGGCGTGCATTAGTGGCCGGATCCATCGGTCCCACCAACAAGGCTACCACCATGAGTCCGGACGTTGCCGACCCTGCATTTCGGAATGTGACATACGATGACCTTTATTCCGCATATATCGATCAGGTGTCAGGATTGATCGAGGGTGGGGCAGATCTGCTTCTTTTTGAAACCGTATTCGACACTTTGAATCTCAAGGCCGGCCTTGATGCGGCATCCGCCACCATGGCGGAATACGGCGTCCGGCTCCCGGTAATGGTTTCCGCGACCATCTCAAACAAAACTAACAGAACCCTGAGCGGTCAGACTTTGCAGGCGTTTGTCAATTCCATATCAGGTTATCCTGATGTGGTGAGCATCGGCATTAATTGCAGTTTCGGCCCTGAAGATATCATAACAGCTGTCAAGACACTCGGAAACTGTTCGCCCCATTTCGTATCGACACATCCCAATGCAGGACTGCCCGATGCACTCGGCAACTATTGCCTTTCTCCTGATGATTTTGCCAACCAGCTTTTCCGGCTTCTCTCCGAAGAAGAGGTCAACATAATCGGCGGATGTTGCGGAACCACTCCGGCACACATCGCAGCCTTGCGAAAGCATATCGACAATGCCAAACCAAAAGTGCCGGCTAAACAGGCACCGGCATTGTATCTTTCCGGCCTTGAGGCTCTGGCGGTCAGGAAAGAAAATAATTTCCTGATTGTCGGCGAGCGATGCAATGTAGCAGGATCAAGAAAATTCCTGCGACTGATAAAGGAAAAGAACTACGACGAAGCAATCCGCATCGCTATCGCCCAGGTGGAAGCAGGGGCTGCGGTGATCGACATAAACATGGACGATCCCCTTCTGGATGCCACAGCTGAAATGACACATTTCCTTCGTTTATACGCTTCTGAGCCTGATGTGGCGAAAGCTCCGGTAATGGTGGATTCATCAAACTGGCAGGTAGTGGAGGCAGCCCTGAAGAATCTGCAAGGAAAGTCGATAGTCAATTCCATATCGCTGAAGGAAGGGGAGGAGTCGTTCATAAGGAAAGCTACCCGCATCAAACAGCTCGGAGCGGCAGTCATTGTGATGGCTTTCGATGAGAATGGTCAGGCCGACACTTACGAAAGAAAGATTGAAGTGTGCCAAAGAGCCTACCGACTCCTTACCGAGAAATGCGGATTCAATCCCGACGACATTATTTTTGACGTCAACGTAATGGCTGTGGCAACCGGACTCGAGCAGGATTCACGCTATGCCATAGATTTCATAGAGGCTGTACGCTGGATAAAGAAGAATCTTCGCGGAGCCCGCACCAGTGGCGGCGTGAGCAACCTGTCGTTTGCTTTCCGCGGCAAGAACGCTCTGAGAGAAGCGATGCACTCGGTGTTTCTTTTCCATGCCATCGAGGCCGGCCTCGACATGGCTATCATGAATCCAGCATCAGCAATCAGTTACGATGAAATCGATGAAGAACTGCGATTGGCTATTGAAGATGTTTTGCTATGTCGCCGTGCGGGAGCATCTGAAGTTCTGGCTGAATATGCCACTCGCGACATCGCCGCCAAAGAGAAGGCTAATATTCCCGTGGAAGACTCTTCTGTGCCCGTCGAAATTCGTCTGCAGGATGCTGTAGTTGCAGGCCGCTCTGACCATCTTGAGGAATATATCGACACTTTGGCTCAATCAGTGAGCGCTGTAAGCATAGTTGAAGGTCCACTCATGGATGGAATGAGAAAGGTGGGCGACCTTTTCGGGCAAGGACGTATGTTTCTGCCGCAGGTGGTGAAGACCGCCCGCGTCATGAAAATGGCCGTGGATTATCTGGAGCCCCGCCTTCGCAGAGAATCACAAAACGACGAAAGCCGGTCGGCCGGACGCGTATTGCTCGCCACCGTGAAAGGCGATGTGCACGACATCGGCAAAAACATAGTCTCGATAGTGCTTTCATGCAATAATTTCGATGTGATCGACCTCGGGGTCATGGTGCCGGCCGAAACCATAGTGAAAGCTGCCATCGAACATCAACCCGACATTATATGTTTGTCGGGCCTTATCACTCCTTCGCTTGCGGAGATGACCGCAACTGCCAAAGCATTGAAAGAAGCGGGATTCGACACCCCGATACTTGTGGGAGGAGCAACCACTTCAGCTCTCCACACCGCATTGAAGATCGCACCCGCCTACGATGGACCGGTGCTTCATGTCAAGGATGCTTCGCAAAATCCTATTATCGCATCCAAATTGCTTGATGATGCGGACGGAAGGGAGTATGTTAAGTCGATAAGGAGCGAGCAGGCAAAACTTAGATTCAGACATAATGCTGAAGAAAGAGGAATTATTCCGCTCGATGAAGCGAGGTCGCTGGGCAGGAAAACACGAATCAGCAAGAGTAGCCCTGCTCCTGCATGCGGTGTCGACAATATTATCAGGCTGAACTTCTCTATCAATGAGTTGCGTCCTTTCGTAAACTGGAAGATGCTGCTTCACGCGTGGGGCATACATTCAAACCATTGCGAATGCGGATGCACGAAGAATCCTCAGGCTGAAACGCTGCTGACAGATGCCCGTAAATGTCTCGATGAATTGGAAGCGAGCGGTAGATATGATGGTTTTGGTCTTGTCCGCATCTGCCGTGCATTCTCTAACGGCGACGACATCACTATCGGCGGCACCGTCATTCCCATGCTTCGTCAGCAAGCCCACGATTCGGGATTTGCGTCAATAGCCGATTTCATCAATCATGACGGCGACTATGCAGGTGCATTCATGGCAGGTGCCGGACATTACATAGCCGGGCAATCGCAACTCGCTGCTGATGCAGGCGACAATTACAAGTCGCTGCTGATGCAATCGCTTGCCGACAGACTTGCCGAAGCTTCCTCGGAATATCTTCACTATCTCACACGCACCAAACACTGGGGCTACACGCCGGATGAAGATATGGACGTGGCCAGAATACTTCGGGGCGAATTTACCGGCATACGTCCTGCCATGGGCTATCCGTCGATGCCCGACCAATTACTGAATAAAAAGATATTCGACCTTCTGATGCCGGAAAGTGGCGCATTGGCGAGCATCTCGGAAAATGGTGCCATGTCGCCATCATCGACAGTGAGCGGAATATATATCGCGCACGAGGAAGCACATTATTTCATGATAGGTCAGCCGGGAGAAGACCAGGTGGCTGATTATGCCGAACGACGCGGACTGTCGCAGGCGAGAGTCATGGAGATACTGCGTCTGTAATCATTTCCGTTTTAAATAAATGATAATATAAATAAACGAAAGAGCCGACCTATACGGGTTGGCTCTTTATTTTCGTGGCAATAAAAATGGTGCTTCCCGGAGCATCATTTGCCGATCAATCTCAGGAATTCCTCGCGAAGCGCGGGTTCCGACTCAAACCGGCCGCAATAGTCGAAAGTGGTTGTGCTGCTCTCCTGCTTCTCCACTCCGCGCATCATCATACACAGATGCTGAGCAGTGCATGACACTATCACACCGTCGTTGGGCATGGCTTCGGCAAGCAGTGAGCACACCTCGGAAGTGAGCCGCTCCTGCACCTGTATGCGCCGTGCGAATGTATCCACAATACGGGCGAGTTTTGAAAGCCCGATCATTTTACCTTTGGGCAGATAACCGATGGAAATCTTGCCGAAGAAAGGGAGGATGTGGTGCTCGCACATGCTGTAGAATTCGATGTCGCGCACAATCACAACCCGCGAGCCGGCATACTCGAATATGGCTTTGCGGGCTATTTCAAGAGGGTTCTGGCGATATCCTTGCGTGATGTCGACAAGAGCCTTGGCAGCCCTCACCGGAGTCTTGACAAGACCCTCGCGCTCGGGATCTTCGCCTACCAGCCTCAATATCTCCCGATAATGGCCGGCTATTTCTGCAATCAGTTGTTCGTCATGCTCAGTTTTCATCATCTCACGCTTATTTTAGATTTCACTACCCTCATCTCCGAACTGAAATTAGGAAAACTCCTCTTCAACTCATCGAGAGCCTTTCTGGCCTCTTCTTCCGTCCGGAAGTTGCCGATGCGGGTATACCAGTTTGGGGCACTTGAGAAAGTGTAGACCTGTCCGCGATACTTCGGAAACCGGGCTACTATTGCATTTCCACGGGCTTTTGCCCTGGCCTCAAGCGAACTCTGATTTCGCCCGTCGCTGAACACCTGAATGCGGTAGCCATTTTGTTTCGCGTTGGGATCCTTTGTATCTTTCTTCCTTACCCCGAGATCCGGATCAGTCAGGATCTGCTCAAGCAGGTCCGGATCTATTTCTATTATGACGTTGCCGTCAGATTCGTTTACTATCCGCTCCACTATATTGTCTTCGCCTGTGGTGTCGGCAAGGACGTTGATGGCTGATCCCGGCAGCATGATTGCCGCCAGGATCAACGTTATCGAACTTTTTCTGAATCTTCCGGTCATCATGATCATTTAGTCAAAAGCCTCTACAATACCCATGAAGGAATCAGCCTTCAGAGCTGCGCCGCCGATGAGACCACCGTCTACGTCGGGTTTTGCGAAGAGTTCCTTTGCATTGGAAGGCTTGCAGCTTCCGCCATAGAGGATGGAAGTGTTGTCGGCAAGTTCCTTACCATATTTTGCTGCGATCACGCCGCGGATGTGGGCATGCATGTCCTGAGCCTGTTCTGCGGTAGCAGTCTTGCCTGTTCCGATAGCCCAAACGGGTTCGTAGGCAATAACGATTTTTGCAAAGTCTTCAGCTGAGAGATCGAAGAGAGCCTCAACCTGTCCGGCTACAACATCATTGTATGTGCCGTCTTCGCGCTGTTCGAGCACTTCGCCCACGCAGAAGATAGGAGTGAGTCCGTTGGCAAGAGCGAGTTTTGTCTTTGCAAGAAGCTGCTCGTTGGTCTCACCGAAATACTGACGGCGTTCGCTGTGGCCGAGGATCACGTGAGTAGCACCGGTGCTCTTCACCATGGGAGCGCTGACTTCACCTGTGTAGGCACCGCTCTCATGTTCGGAGCAGTTTTCTGCGCCAAGGCCAAGGAGGTCTGTATCGATCACACCGTGCACGGATGTGAGGTGAGTGAAAGGTACGCAAATCACAACATCGCAATTTGCTTTCTTATTCTTCAGAGCTGCATTGACAGCATCGGCGAGTTCTACGCCTTCGGCAAGGGTGGTGTTCATCTTCCAGTTGCCGGCAACTATGTTCTTTCTCATTTGTTTATTTTTTGGTCTGACCACCCTATATCGGGTGATATCAGTGGTTTTTGTCTGCAAAATTAACAAATTTCGGGCATTTACCCAAATATTCCTGCTAAAAAGTTTTTCAGATAGCCTGAGGATCTTCACCGCATTCTGAATATATGCGGCGCAACAGGGATTCAGTCAGATTCCCGTAATCATCCTTGCGTGGCGTAATCACCACACCTGCCATATCTATGCACCCGGGTGAAATCAGCATTTTCCCGGCTTCCTCACCATAGCAGGATGGCCTGTGGGCACGGCGCGGCACAGCCACTATTCTTAAAAGCGATGACTTGTCGATCCATACAAATACATTAAGCCGTCCTTCATTTATATAGTCGATGCCAATTATGCCTTCGATGTTTGCCAATGTCTGCATGCCATCGGCATCAGGAGTGATGATCACGCTTTTGAACCCGAAAGGCATGTCAAGATTCAACGACGAAGGGGTCGCGATCCGGTTTCCACCTCCTGCATCGATTCCATGGTGCGACTCGACCATTTGCATCAAAGGCAATTCATGAGTCTTCACAGCCTGACAATGAAGATGGTCGGGACAAGATGCCCCGGCACGGCTACCGTTGAAAAAGACTGTATGCCCCGGCAATTTCTCAGCCATCTCCACCATATCAACCGGGAACCCCTCCTGCGGACGATGCTCTTTGCTTACGATTGTGAAATGGGTGGGAAAGATAGGAAATGGATTGAGCAGAAGCTCCCATCCGTCGGCTATCGGAATGCCAGCCTGCTCCACGGGGCGGTTGTCTTTGCAAAGGAAACACCGACGGGCAGATATGGAGGCCTTATCGGTCTTCGCTGCCGTCGATACTATTCGGGCAGGATTGTGCTGAATCCCGACAGTAAGGTCGCCGAGCCGGAGACTTCTGCGCTGAGTCGATCCAAGTGCCTGATAGTTTTGCCTTGCGAGAGGCCAGACTGCAATCTGGCCATCAATCATTGATTCAAGATCCATCTTCGCGTATGATTGCTTTGGTGAAGTTAATGAAGTTGTTATAAATTTAGACAACTTCACTGTTCAGAAAGGAATGCTATCCTCCCTTTCATTGTTCTCATGAATACGTGCCAGCAATTCAAGAGTGCGAACGAAATCTTTGTAGATATTATTCTCGTTCACCTTCTCAATGGGAAGAGCAGCATCGCTGTTGCCTTCCCATCTACGGCAATTATAGAGCGATTCGTATATACGCCCCACTTTCCATGTGCGCGATATACGCAACGCCATGGCATAATCTTCGCCGTAGCTGACATTCGGGAATAATATTTCGCGGGCTATCGGAGTGTAGAAAGCTCTGGGCGCTCCGAAGCCGTTGATGCGCAAGGCATTGTTGGCTCCGTTTTCTTCCGACCATTCCGAATGCGATATCAGACCCGGAGGAATGGGGTTGAGATTGAAGTCGGTCAGAGTATAACTACCCACAACCATCGCGCAATTCTCCTCATAAAACTTGTCGACAATACGCTGCAGCGTATCATGACCTGAATAAACGTCGTCGGAATCAAGCTGCACTGCAAAACGCCCGCATTCATCCGACTGAATAGCTTTATTCCAGCATCCACCGATGCCGAGACCCTCTTCGGGGGCCACATGTATGACATGCAGTCTGGCATCGTGGACCGACTGCAGAGCGTCAGTGGTGCCATCTGTGCTTCCGTTGTCGACCACTATCACATTGAATGCAAAATCAGTAAGTTGAGAAAGGGCCGACCTGACCGCGTCGAGAATCGTGCCCACCCTGTTTCTGACGGGAATCACCACACTGGCCTCGACAGCAAAAATGGAAGCACCTATTTCCGCAGGCTTTGGAGCCGGAATAAGAGCATTGAGATATTCAAGATGATCTCTGCACACCGACTCCATGGCTGCCTGATAATCGGCATTGCGCGGGTCGACATAATCGTGCTGCTGTTGTCCGCTTAGCCTATAGTCGGTGCGCGACTGCTCATACAGGTATTCATTGATGCAAAGTGCGCCGCGCCCTGTAAGCAGTTTCAGCCGCAGGGCATACCAGCCTCCGTCGGGAAGGTCGTCGATTTCAGGTCCGAAATCATCCGTAGCATTGAGCACGTCGGCCGAGTTGAGGAGCACGAGCGAACCGAAGTCGAAATCATCCCGGAGCGAGCCAAGCTGATAATCAATCGTGGGATGATCCTTGACGCTTCCGTCTTTGTCTTTCTCCCTATACCAGGAATAGGTGAGGGGCATGTCGCATGTCGATGCGAGAGTGAGCAAGCGATGCTCGGAATTCTCGTATAGACGCACTTCCTTGTTGCCTATTTTCACAAGAATGAACTGGTCGAGACCGTTGTTGAAAATCGCTTCTCTCAGATGTGTTATGTTTTTGAATTGAATCATGGTCAATCTGATTTCTCTACTTTGGATTATTACTTATCAAGCCAGTCAAGCAGTTCCTTCATCAAGAGGTTGCGCTGATTGGCGTCGGAGAGTGATTCGAAAGGCACACTCATCACTGCGATGCGGCTTTTGCCGTTTCTCACGAGCAGACCCGCCACATTATCATTGTCGCTGAAACGAAGGAAGGGAGCCGACTCATAGGCCGATGATGATGGCTGCAACACGTCGGGATGCTGCACAATGTATTGCGCTTCGTTGAGAGTGTTGGAATAGGTATATCGGCGTTGCTGTAAACCTGATTTAAGAGGAGATGCCAAGCCGTCGATACGTCCCGAGAGGGTAGCGGGCACACTGTCTACATTCTGTATGCCAAGCACGTCGCGTCCCCATTGCGCAGCATCGAGGTCGCCGCGGGTGTCGGCAAGATCGCTCGCAACATATTGTCCGCTCACGAAAAGACGTCCTCCTTTCTCTGTGAAAGTCTTGAGCGAGTTGCGCATATTTCTATTAAAAGCGATAAACTCAGCACCTTTCTGACCGGTACCGGTCACAGTCGCCTTCTGATTGCCGAGAATAAGGTCTACCACTTTGTAATTCTGCAGATTCACCATGCCGTTTTCAACCGCGGCCACGCTTGCGCTCACGAAGCCCCGTCCAGCCGCCATGATGGCAGCGCCGTGGAGAGCCGGGTAATCAAAAGTGTTGCCGGCGATTACTTTCGACACGTATCGGTCGCTGCTTTTACCAAATGCCTCACCAGCGTTGCGGTTGAATTCAATCTGCGGTCCGGTGAAAGACACATCGTAGATATAAGGCACACCAAAATCCTTATTTATGTCGAATCCGGCCATATTGCCATCCTTTACCACAGCCGGACCGCTGACACGAGTGAATCCGTTGATGATGAGCACCGGTTCGGCATCGCTGCCGCCATATCTGAACGCCAGCGTCTCCGACGGGAACGAGCGGCCTCCCTCATTGAAGGCAATGATGCGGAAGGAATGAATATCCTTGTCGTCGGCTTCTATATCAAAATGAGTCTTTGAGGTCTCTCCGACTTTATGGAAACTCATATCGTCGCCGCTGCGTTCCATCACGAGATAGCCGTCAGGCATCGCCGTAGGCTCAGTCGCATCCGGAGCAGGCTGCCACGACAGACGATAGGTCTTTTTGCCGGTTTTCTGGATAGCGAAATTTTTCACCGGAAGCGGTTGAATCACCACCTTGCGGTCTTTTCTCTCGCCTACAAAACGAGCGAGTGCCTTATATATAGCACGACCGACTGTGAAGCGGAATCTCGGATCATTGCCATATTGCATGTCGGCGAAATTCTGATGGCTCAGTAGTTCGATAAGCGAAGTGGGCACTTCAGGCACACGAGCCTCGACGTAGGTCTTGTCCCACATGGAACGTCTTGTCCAGTTTGGTTCGAAATTCGCGCGGATATCGCCCGTGATCTGGCGCTGGAGCATGTCGGTAAGAGTGCGGGAATTTTTACGTGGAGTGCCGTCAACATAATTGGAATTACCGTTGGTGAAATATATGCCGAGCGTGCCTACGAATGAGTCATCAGCCCTTTTGCCGGCATCGCTGTGAAGAGCCATCACTACATCAATAGGTATGCCCAGCCCTTTTTCATTTGGAAGAACGCGGCTTCCGCCTGCAAGATAGTTTACCCAAAGGCCTCGGTTGGTGTAGTCGTCTTTATAATCGTCGGTTCCGGCGTAGGGAGCATAGATGCTGTCGGGCATTCCGGCCCACTGAAGCCAATATCGCGCTCCCTCCATCCATCTCGGCAGGCCGGATGTCTTGAACACCGGCGACTGCGCAGCTTGTGCCTGGGCTTCAAGTTTATATGGATTCACTGATTCAGGATTTCTCTGTCCTGAAGGAGCGACTGCGGTGTCTTCCTCATCGAAAAGTTCATCAGAGTCCAATTCTTCGGTAGCGATTGAGTCGGTAGGCTCGGTTTCCAACTGATTGTTCCAGAACACGTCGCTCCGTTTGGGTGAACGTGCTATGTTGCCCATGCCGCCGCCAATTTTGACAGCATCGGCTGTGACTACCGTATTGCCACCTTTCTCACTATAATTGGAGAGCGAAACCACCGGCCGCTCTGCATCAAATCCTTTTGCCAAGGGATATGTGCCGAGATATATCCATGTGCCGCCTCCGAGTTTCTGATTGACGAGAATTTCCTCTGAGCCGCCATCATAGTTCACTGTGTAGCGGGCATCTTCCGATGAATTGGGAAGCGACTTGTAGCTGACATAAACCGCATATTGGCGCGATTCGGGGATATCGGCGGCCCATACTGCCGTAGCCACGTTTTTGCCACCCGTGGTCTTCACCTGACGGTAGGTGCCGTTTTCAAAGGGATTCTCGGTGTCGCGGAAATCGGGAAGGTCATATATGAAACCTTCTCCCTCGCCGGTAGACCATGCATTGCTTCCGTTGCTCTCTCCATATCCTGTCTGAGAATAAAGGATGGTGGTTTCATCCGGCTGGTCATTGTCTACGATGACTTCAATAGGGTTTATATCCCTCTCACGAGGCAACATCACGTATGCACCTGCATTCTCAAGCATCGGCACCACGTATGGCAGAATGTAACCGAGGGTATACGTATCTTCAATGGCTTGAAACAGGAATCCGCGCTGCCAATACCAGTTGCCGCTCGCCGGCTTATAATATTTGCCATGACTGTGCCAGAGAGCCACATTATCGCCCTGCATTCCTTTGGTGATTTCCGAAAGAGGAGTCACCGGACGCACGAACGGAATATTCTGGCGGTGTTCCTTGGGAAGTTTGTCGATTGTGTTAATGTAGTAGGCGAGAGGTTTTCCACTCACGTTGAGATCAATCCTGTAATCTTTCAGCGAATCAGGCATCGACTCTGCTGCATTCACCTCGAGCAGCTCAATATATTCCTTATTGATGGGAAGATATGTGAAGTTCTCATTGAGATTGAGCGTAGCCTTATGGTTTATCGAGTCGGTCTTCACGCTGTTCACTCTCAATCCACCCGGATTATGCGAAGTAGGAATCAGTTTGATGAGGGCTTCGTTTACGGCAAGTGTCAGGGAGTCGTTGCTGGGGGCTTCCACCGGAGGCACTGTCGCTGCAGCGCGTTTCGTGGTTGTCGCCTTTTTTCTCGAGCGTTTTCTTTTTGACTTTTTCTTTGCCTTACGCTTGGCTGCCGAAGCCTGGAATATATCTTGTTCTCCGGCACCGATCACGTCGGTCATACCGGTCCAGTCGGCAACACCGAGCGAGAGAGAGGTTATGAGTGTTAAAAATATATATCGTCTTGATTTCATATTCTTTGTGTCGATTTTGTCATAGGGAGCAGTCCAGATGAAGACGCTTTCAGCAGGCGAGCGCGCCGGGAGGGCACAACACGATTTGTTATTTAAGCTGAAATCGTAAAATCTGAAGCCATCAGGCCCTATCTTCATGAGATGGAGCCTTAATTTGCAAAATTACCAAAAAATAACCGCATGGCCAATTCAAGTAATCTTAAAATTTGTAAAAATTATCGGTACCGACCCACCGGGAAGGCACAGGCAGTGCGAGCAAAGGGTCGCCGAATCCGGCGACCCTTTGCCATTCAGGTTAATGTATAGTCGATTGTTTTGGGTGTTCAGAATCTATAACCTATCTTCATATTGAAGCAGCTTGTGGAATCCGCATGTTTCGGAGTCCAGCAAAGAGCCTCATATCCGATGCCGCCATACCAACGGCCGAAATTCAGACCGATCATAGGATTGACCACCACGGCTCCGCAACTTGTATTCTCGGTATTGATGGCATAACCGATGTCGAGCGAGAAGAAGGGGTTGAGTCCTCCGACTCTGCCCGAAACGTCACCTCTCACGAAGATAGGGATCAGCGGACCGTTGTCGAAACTCCATTGCTCGGTGATGCCGATGCCGGCACCGAGGCCGAAGTTGGGATGCATCTTTTCATAGATACCGCCCTGCACGTTGAAGCGGCAAGTGTTGCCTCCCGCTATCACCGGAGCGAATTCGAGGAAGGGATTGATGGCGAAACAGGATATCGAAGAGAGGAGAACTGCCAATGATACGAATAACTTTTTCATTGTGGAATCTGTTTTGTGTGTTTTTATGATTTTTTAAGCATAACGCACAAGTCATGCCAATGGTTCGATTGCTTATACCACATCTCATAAAATTTTTGCGCCGCCGGGGTCGCCGGCTTGGGTAATCTTTTCGGGCTTCCGCCCTCACACAGCTTCCACTGGCTTATTATTTCATACGCTTCAATATGTTGTAGCTTGGCAAGATACCGAGTTCTCCGGCTCTCGAAAGATCAGCAAACGCTTCGTTTTTACGCCCGGTTGAGAGATGGCATAGCCCTCTGTTGAAATATGCAGCTCCAAACTCAGGGTCGATAGCAATCGCTTTTGAGAAACATTCGGCAGCCTGCGAATAATCGCGCTGAGCATAAAGCAGGCAGCCCTTGTCGTACCATGCGAAGGATAAACGTGGGTTGATGCGGGTAGCAGTATCGAAATCAGCAGCGGCCATAGCCATTTCACCGGCCGCCAACCGCTGGTCGGTTTGCGACATGGCATCCCCATATCTTGCCACACCTCTCGCCACGTAAGCCACTGTCATATCCGGATTGGTATTGATCACCGCATCGAAATCCTCGATTGCTGCCGGATAGTTTTTCAGCATTGTGTAGGCTATGCCACGTGCGATTCTGTCGGCCGGACGGGCATTATTCCCTTTTCCTGTTATGGCCGCAGTGTAGTCTTCGGTCATCTTGAACAGTGTCTCATAATCGGGCGTTGTCTGTCCGGCACCGAGATGCGATATGTAAAGCTGACGACTGATATATTTTCTCCGGTTGAATTCATCGAGTTCCCGGAAATAGTTGGCTGTCGAGCCAAGCGATTTAGGCATCGCAGAGAAAGATATGGAATAGAGAGGTTCCGGCTCAGCCATCACATTGCGGTCTTGCACGCGCCCTTTGATTTTTTCATTGTAGGACAACTCCGTCTCAGGAATCTCGTGCATTGTCACCAACTGGTTGAAGCGGTTCATCACCTCTATTTCATCTTCCTCTGTGTCGGCGGCTTCAGGCGCGTTGTCGGCATGGCGGGGTGTGCCTGCGGCAATCGTAGGCCGGTCGAGGGGATTGCTTTCGGGGTTCGCCACATATTTGCGCACAAGACTCTCGGCATAGTTCACATTGGCTCCTACAGCCTTCAGGTTGCCAAGTCCGCGCTGCGCTTCAGCAATGGCATAATATACGGGATAGAATTTGGGATACCTGTGTGCGATGGCTTCGAAGTCGGCAAGAGCTGATTTATAGTCGGCAGACTCAAGGCGCACAAGACCACGGTTGTAAAGAGCATGGAAATTCTTCGGATTCAACCTGAGCACCTCGGAGAAGTCTTTTTCGGCGTTTATAAGGTCTTTCACCTCAAACCGGAGCAATGCCCTGTTGAAAAGAGCCGCAAGATTCTCCGAATCAAGCTGTAAAGCGTAGTTATAATCAGACATCGCGCCAAGATAGTTGTCGGTATTATAGCGCAGGAACGCACGGTTGATGTAAAGACCGGGTTCCTCGGGGCGTAACCTCACGGCCTCTTCCATGTCGGAGAGAGCGGCGTCCCAGTTGCCACGGCTGCTTTCCACGTCAGCTCTTATCAGATAAGGATTTATGAGCGAACGGTTGAGTTTGAGCGATCTCTCCACATCCTCCAGAGCCGCCACTGTGTCTTGACGCTGAAGATTGAGCGATGCCCTCGCCGCTAATCCTTCTTCAAAACGGGGATAAAGACGCAGAAGCGTGTTGAGAGTCTCAAGAGCCTCATCGTTTTTGTGCATTGATGAAAGAGCCACTCCTTTATAGAAAAGGAAATACTTTTCAGTAGGGTTGTGTTTCAAACCCTCGTCATAATCGGCCACGGCAAGAGAGTCGAGCCCCATCTGCTGACGAGCGAATCCCCTGAGCTTGTATGCCTCCGACTTGAATTTATTGCGTTCGATCGCTTCATTGCAATCTGCCTCGGCACCTTTATAGTCTTCGAGATTAAGCTTGGCAAGCGCCCTGAAAAAATATGGATCGGCAAGATATGGTTTCGCTTTGATGGCCTGGTTGAAATATTGGATAGCGAGCATATAGTCGTCCATCGACAATACATTTTTGCCTATCGTCACCACTTGCTCCGCATTGATCTGGGCTTTGGCGGAAATTCCGGACGCCAGCGACATTATGATTATGGAAAAGATTTTCAAAGATTTCATAAAGCAAAATTAATAAGTTTTTTTCAATCTTCCAAACATCTTCAATCAGTGAGGCGTTTTAAAAATGTATTAGGTATTATTTTGGCAAGATGAAAAAAACTACTGTATTGATAATCGGAGGTGGCTTTGCAGGAATGAATCTGGCAAAACGCCTTGATTATAAAAAATATGACGTAAGGGTTCTCGACAGAAACAATTATCATTCGTTTCCCCCGCTTTTCTATCAGGTGGCATCCTCGGCACTCGATGTGCCCAGCATCAGCTTCCCGTTTCGACGCGAGTTCAAGAAGACAAAAGGACACGTGGCATACCACATGGGGCACGTCAAAGGCATAGACATCTCTGCAAAGACAGTCACCACAAGTTATGAGACAATTTCTTACGACAAGCTCGTGATTGCGGCAGGCTCCACCAACAATTTTTTCGGCATCCCCGGTCTGTCAGAAAAGGTTTTCGGAATAAAGACCTCGATGGAGGCAAGCCACACCCGCGACGAGATTCTTGATCGCCTCGAGCGGGGATGTATGGAGAAGGATATAGCCCGACGAAAGGAATTGCTCAGTTTTCTGGTAGTGGGAGGCGGTCCGGCCGGGGTAGAGATAGCGGGAGCACTCGGCGAAATGAAACGCGACGTCATTCCCCGCGAATATCCGGAACTCGACCCTTCCGACATGACCATCACGCTCGTTGAAGGGGCAGACAGATTGCTTTCCGCTTTCGACTCCAAATTGAGTGATAAGGCTGCGGAGTATCTGAAGCAGTTGCTGGTAGATATCCGCCTCAACACGGTGATGAAAGGTTACGATGACAAGATGGTGGCCTTTGCCGACGGACATCAGGAATATTGGGAGACTGTGGTATGGACCGCCGGCGTGATGGGCGAACCGATGCCGGGGATTCCCAAAGAAATGATAGGCCGCGGAGGCAGAATCATTGTAGATGAATTCAATAGGGTGAAAGGTGCTGACGATGTATTTGCCATTGGCGATATCGCTCTAATGGCAACCGACGGATATCCGGCCGGACATCCTCAGGTGGCCCAACCCGCGATACAGCAGGCACGTAATCTTGCCCGCAACCTCAATGACGGTACGATGAAGTCACCATTCGTCTACAACGACAAGGGCACCATGGCGACCATAGGCCGCAACAAAGCCATCGCCCAGATAGGCAAACTTACCTTCGCCGGCAGGTTTGCATGGCTGCTCTGGATGCTCATCCACCTAATAAGCATACTCGGAGTCAGGACAAAAGTGACTGTGCTTCTCAACTGGATATGGAATTATTGCACCTACAGCACATCGCTCAGGCTCCTGATGCGTCCCACCAAATTCCCTCTGAGAAGGCATTGGGGTGACTGAACGTGCGACATAAGCGCGAACAGGAGGAAGTTGCGAATGTGAATTTTTTTGTTTAACTTTGCATTCCTGCATAGCAGCCCGTTTCTGCCGGCGACAATGTCGGCATGATAAACGCTGCAAAAAAAACGATAGAGATATGAAAATTACACGTAACAATATTTTATTGTGGTCAGCGATCACCGCTTTTGCCCTGACGTCGACCGGATGCTCGATATTCAAACCATCGGATAAAGGCGACAAGGACAGCAAAGGCATGACCGGGTGGGTTCAATCCGGTGAGGAAGCCGTCAGCAATGCAGCCGGTGATGTAAAAGATAAGGCAAAGGAAACAAGTGGAAGAGTGAAGAAAACCACGGAAAAGGCTATTGAAGAAGTCAACGAAAAGCTGCAAAGCATAGCAGACGATGTCAAAAACAGCAATATCTCAGGCGACTGGGCCATTGAGACTGTTCTCGGCAAGAAGGCTGTAGGCGAGACAGCTCCTTTCCTCAAGTTTTCTCCGGCAGAAAACCGCATATATGGCAATAACGGCTGCAACATAATAAATGCCGGATATAAAATCGATTCCTCACAGAAGACGATTTCTTTCGGCAACATTGCAAGCACCATGATGATGTGTGCCGAGACCAACATCACCGACAGGGAAGTGGGAGAGGCCCTTGCCGCCACAGCAAGTTATTCCATCACCGACAGCGAGCCGGACCGCATGCTCACATTCTACGATGCCGCAGGGAAAGCCGTGATGACATTGATGCACCGCGATTTCCATTTCCTCGACGGCACTTGGGCTGTTGAAAAGATAGATGGCGAGAAAGTGGCCGTAGACGGCATGAAACTCGCACTCGACGTAGACGAGAAGCGACTGCATGGCAACACCGGCTGCAACATCATCAATGGCGAACTCGAAACCGATATGGACACAGCCAATTCAATCTCTTTCTCAAAAATCGCCATGACAAGGATGGCTTGTCCTGATTCCGGTTGGGAAACGCGTATGACAGTGGCTCTTGAAGAGGCCGTCACCGCAAAGAAGATAAGTAACGACGAGATTGAATTCATCGGCAGCAACGGACAGCAGGTGATGCTGCTGCGCCGCACTGACGCCGTGCAAGACTGATATAGACAAAGTGGAAGTAAGAATCGACAAATGGCTATGGGCCATGCGCGTCTTCAAGACACGCACCATAGCTACCGACGCGTGCAAGAAAGGACGGGTGACAATGGGTGGAGCCCCCGTCAAGCCATCGCGTCCCATAAAGGAAGGTGATATAATAGATGTCAAGAAACCACCCATCACCTATACATTCAGGGTGAAAGCCACCACTCAAAACCGACTCGGCGCCAAACTCGTGCCCGACTATCTTGAGAATCTCACACCCCAGAGTCAGTACGACCTGCTTGAGATGACAAAAATCTCCGGTTTCGTCGACCGCAGGAAAGGCCTGGGACGCCCCACAAAGAGAGAGGGCCGCGAGATGTCACGCTTCAAGGAAGACACCTACGCCGACACTTATTTTCTGGATTGGGAAGATGACGACGAAGATGAATGAGCCGATGAGGTTCATTCATCTTCACATTTTGAATGTTTGGCGCGGTTTTTGCATGTGAGTATGTAATGGATAAGAAAAAGGATATTAAACGATATATTGAAGTAAAGGGCGCCAGGGTCAACAACCTTAGGAATGTAGACCTGAAATTGCCCATCGGCGAGTTTGTTGTCATGACGGGGGTGAGCGGAAGCGGTAAGTCTTCGCTCGCTTTCGACACGCTCTATGCCGAAGGCCAGCGCCGTTATGTTGAAAGCCTTTCGGCCTACGCCCGCCAGTTTCTCGGCAGAATGGCAAAGCCTGAATGCGACTACATCAAGGGATTGCCCCCGGCCATCGCCATCGAGCAGAAGGTGAGCACCCGCAATCCGAGGAGCACCGTGGGCACATCGACGGAAATCTACGACTACATGCGCCTGCTCTTCGCAAGAGCCGGTCACACCTTTTCACCGGTGTCGGGCCTCGAGGTCAAGCGTGAGTCGATAGAAGAAATAGTGAGGCAGACGCTGACGCTTCCGCGTGGCACCAGAATCGCCATCCTCGTCGACCTGCAGGTGCCTGAAGGCCGCGATGTCAAAACGCAATTAGAGATTCTTCGCAAGGAGGGTTATTCACGTCTTGAGAAGGATGGTGCCTTCCTCAACATCTCCGATGTGCTGGCAAGCCTTGAAACAGATGGAAATGCTGAAGAGGAAATACGGAAAAGCCGTCTGCTCATCGACCGACTTGCAGTAAGCGATGAAAAAGACGAGGTGGCACGTCTCTCAGATTCGTTAGAGACCGCTTATTTCGAAGGCCATGACCGATGCGTGCTCAAGATATGGGGTGAAGATGGTATTTCTGAGAAACAATATTCACGCCATTTCAACGCCGATGGCATCGATTTCCGCGAGCCCTCCGAACTTATGTTCAATTTCAACAATCCCTTCGGAGCATGTCCGAAATGCGAGGGGTTCGGCAAGATTCTCGGAATAAGCGAAGATCTCGTGGTGCCCGACAAGACTTTGTCGGTATATCAGGATGCGGTGGTCTGTTTCCGAGGTGACAAGATGGGAGAGTGGAAGAAGTGGCTGATAAAACTCGCTCCTTCCATCGGTTTTCCCATCCATAAGCCCTACATGGAACTTTCTAATGCCGAGAAAGATATCCTTTGGAAAGGCAAAGGGGAATGGGAAGGTATCGACGGATTCTTCCGGTGGGTGGATGAAAACCAGTATAAAATTCAATACAGGGTGCTGAAGGCGCGCTACAGGGGCAAGACCACATGCCCTGATTGCCACGGAATGCGCCTGCGCCCTGATGCGGAATATGTAAAGGTAGGCGGCAGAAGCATCACCGAACTTGTGAGACTGCCCATACACGAACTGCAATATTTCTTTGAAACCCTCAATCTGAGCAAACAGGATGAGGCTATTTCCAGCCGCATACTGATAGAGATCCGCAGCAGGCTTGATTTCCTCAACAGGGTAGGACTCGGATATCTTACTCTCGACCGGCTTTCTTCGTCACTTTCAGGCGGAGAGAGCCAGCGTATCAATCTTGCCACTTCGCTCGGCAGTTCGCTCGTAGGGTCGCTCTACATCCTCGACGAGCCATCTATCGGGCTTCACTCCCGCGATACGGAACGGCTGGTAGGAGTGCTGCGCAATCTTCAGCAGATCGGCAACACTGTAGTGGTGGTGGAACATGATGAAGACATCATGCTTGCAGCCGACGAGATCATCGACATAGGTCCCGACGCCGGCAGTCATGGAGGTACGATTATGTTTCAGGGCTCTCTTAAAGAAGCGTTGCAATCAGGCTCTCAGGCTACTTCCTACACTCTTGATTATCTGAGCGGACGACGCACCATTCCGGTTCCTGAACTGCGCCGTCCATGGAAGAAGTTTGTAGAAGTGGAAGGCGCAAGGGAAAATAACCTGAAGAATATCGACGTGAAGTTTCCACTTGGTGTGATGTCGGTTGTCACCGGTGTCAGCGGTAGCGGCAAGTCTACCCTCGTGAGGGAGATTCTTTACAAGGGAATGGTCCGCCTGCTTGGCGACCCTTGCGATGCCCCGGGTGCCCATCGCAAAATAAGCGGTGACATCAAATCGGTAGGCGCGATTGAATTTGTCGACCAGAATCCTATCGGTACATCCTCCCGATCAAATCCGGCCACCTATCTCAAGGCATTCGATGAAATCAGAAAACTGTTTGCTGAGCAACAACTTGCCAAACAGATGGGTATGACCGCCGGCTTCTTCTCGTTCAATGCAGAAGGAGGCAGATGCGAGGAGTGCAAAGGTGAGGGCACCATAACAATACCGATGCAATTCATGGCCGATATCACCGTAGAGTGCGAGGAATGTCATGGGCGGCGCTTCAAGCAGGAGGTGCTCGACGTGCAGTATCACGGGAAGAATATCCATGACTTCCTGGAAATGACAATCGATGATTGCATCGCATTCCTTTCCGAGTATGATTCCGACTCCCAGGTCAGGAAAATCATCAAGCGCCTCCTGCCCCTTCAGGACGTAGGTCTGGGATACGTCAAACTGGGCCAGAGCAGCAGTTCTCTCTCAGGCGGTGAGAGCCAGCGCGTGAAGCTTGCCTATTTCATCTCGCAGGAGCGACAGCCTCACACCATGTTTATCTTCGATGAACCCACCACAGGCCTTCATTTCCACGACATATCGACTCTTCTCAAATCGCTGCGCCGTCTTGTCGATGCCGGCCACACAGTGATCATCATCGAACACAACATGGAGATGATAAAGTGTGCCGACTGGGTCATCGACATAGGCCCGGAAGGTGGAGATGCGGGCGGAAACCTCGTGGTAGCCGGCACTCCCGAGCAGGTGGCACAGTGCAAGGAGTCATACACCGGCCAATATCTGGCAAAAAAACTATCGCCGACCGATGAATAAGAGCTATATAATAAGCGCAACATCCGCCATCTGCATGCTCAGTGCCTGCGGCAGCGACAAGCCTGCCCGCGACCGCTCCGATGCCATTTCCCTTTTCAAGGAAGTGACATCGCTCACTGAGTCATATACCCGGAAGATCAAGGTGGCACCCGACAGTGCTTCCTGGGCTGCTGTCTCCACGGAGTTTGAAGACAGCCTCGACAAAGTTAATTTCAGATTTCCGCCCGACACCGACCTGCTTCTCACCGAGGGGCAGAACGACACCATCACGCAACTTATAGGCCGATACATTGAGGCGAGAGACCGACGGATACATGACATAATCCATCCTCTCCCGCCTGATACGGTTGCGGCCGACACCATCGCCGTAAAGCCGGCCTTAAACAAATGATCTTCACTCAGGTGAATAAAGACTGCGTATGTCGTCGGCGATACACCCGCTTGTAAGCCGGCATTGCTCCTGCAGTTTTCCTGCATCGTAGCGGTCGAGGAATTCCTTTGGAATGCCACGGCATATCACCTTCATGGTGGAGTCGCCATAGTAGCGGGCAATCTTCTCGCCAAAACCTCCGTCGAGAACGCCATCTTCGAGAGTAATCACATAGCGGTGCTCTTTCTTGAGTTCCTCGAGCATTCCGGTGTCAATTCCGCTCAGGAACACAGGATTAATAAGGGTAGGGGTGATTCCTTCATCAAAGAGCTGCCCCACAGCCTCGTAGGCTGCCTTGAAAGTGGCTCCGGCGGCTATCACCGCCACTTTCTCACCTTTGCGGCATAAGCTGAACTTGTTGATGTCGAAATATTCTTCCGGAAATTCGCGACCGGTTTCCCATACTTCAGGACCCGGCTGACGCACTGCCACCGGATAATCTGTCTGTCTGACAGCCCATCTCAACATAGCCTGATACTCTTCCTTACACGTCGGCGCAAGATAAATCCAACCGGGGATGTTGCTGATTAAGG
The DNA here is from genome assembly GCA_030524805.1 of Bacteroidales bacterium. Taxonomy (GTDB): domain Bacteria; phylum Bacteroidota; class Bacteroidia; order Bacteroidales; family Muribaculaceae; genus Lepagella. The sequence goes on from JAUNFY010000008.1 coordinate 39,974, forward strand.
CAATGTCGAACCATCCGAGATGCGTCACATCGTTAAGGCATCCCATTCCGGCCCCGAAGATAGCAAGCACCACGGGAGTCGCGTTGATCGCCACATCCTGCGACATCTGGTCGTAGGCTCTCTGGATGAAGGAACTCATCACTCCGAACACCGGACGTGCGCCACCTTTGGCAAGCCCGGATGCCAAAGCCACACCCTCTTGCTCAGCTATTCCCACATCGATAAACTGCTTTCCAGCTTTGCGGCGACGCTCCGGTGTGAAACCTATCACTCCCGGAGTTCCGGCGGTTATCACCACCGTAGAACTATTCTGAGACATAAGGGGCTGCATAGTATCATAAAATATGTCGCTCCATTCAGGGTCTTCGCTCACATGGAGCGGCATCCCGGTGGGAATGTCGAAGGGGGCAGAGAAATGAAACTCTTCCCTGTGGGCTTCTGCCGGTGCATAGCCCATACCTTTCTGAGTGTTGACATGCACCACGACCGGATAGCGCGAATCTTTCACTTCCTCGAAAGCTTCAATCAGCGACTTCATGTCGTTGCCGTATTTCACATAGCGGTAGTCGTAGCCAAGAGTGCGGAAAAAGTTGGGCTCGCCTTCTCCGTTGGTGTTGCGAAGCAACCGCAGGTCGGCATATAAGCCGCCATGGTTTTCGGCTATTGACATGTCGTTGTCGTTCACCACCACTATGAAGTTTGACGCAAGCGTAGACCCGAAGTCAAGGCCTTCGAATGCCTCACCTCCACTCAACGATCCATCTCCGACAACGGCCACCACACGCTCGGTGCCACCTACGAGATCACGCGCCTTTGCAAGTCCGCCGGCCAGACTGACAGCCGTCGACGTATGCCCGATAGTGAACAGGTCGTAGTCGCTTTCTTTTGGATTTGTGAAACCCGAAACATCATTGTAGTGTGCCGGATCAGTGAACGCCTGCATGCGGCCTGTAAGCATCTTGTGCACGTAGGTCTGGTGAGATACGTCAAACACTATTTTGTCGACAGGAGCGTCAAATACATAATGGAGAGCTATCGTTGCCTCCAGAAAGCCGAGGTTAGGACCTGCGTGGCCTCCATGGGCGGAAAGTTTTGTAAGCAACGTCTTTCGCAGTTCTTTAGCAAGTTCGGTAAGTTCTTCTACTGTCATTCCCTTGATGTCGGCGGGAGATTCTATTTTCGATAAGTCTATCATGTCTTGATTATATTTTTGATTTCACTACCGCTATAACACTCTTGATTGTGCAAAAGATTGATTCACCACTTGTACGGCGCCATTACAATGCAGGCAAACCTCCATAAACCTCTCATTATTTATATTCTCCTTTCACCTTTCCCCGTATTAATTTGTTATAATTAAAACTAAAAAAGTTTATGATATGTCTGAACGTAAACCGATAACATTCGATAAGGTGATCCGGGGCATCATATTGATAGCGTCGGTTGCCATAGCCGTGTGGCTGATCAATTATCTTCGCAATGTGCTCCTGCCATTCTGCGTGGCGTGCCTGATCGCTTACGTTCTCGAGCCCGCAGTCACTCTTCAGCAACGTGTCCTGAAATTAAAGAGACGCATCATTCCGGTATTCCTCACACTGCTCGAGGCTCTTGTCGTGATAGCGGCTCTTGTGTGCATCATCACACCACTTGCCACGTCTGAAATCTCCGAACTCGAAAATATGATCAAGGCATCTTCGGGGCACTCCACACCTTTTCTGCCACCCGAAATTCAGAATTTCATCAATGAGAACCTGAATTTCGATTCGCTGCGCCGCTATCTTGATCCGCAACAGTTGTCCGATCTTTTCACCAAAGGTTCGTCGGTGCTCTCAGCCACATTGGGAGTGGTCATGCGCACCATAGAATGGCTACTGACGTTCATCTACGTCATCTTCATCATGCTCGACTACAAGCATCTCATGACCGGCTTCCGCAATATTGTGCCACCACGCTACAGGGCCCGTGTATATCCGGTCTTCGACGACATAAAGGACAATATGGACCGCTACTTCCGTTCGCAGGCCGTGATAGCCGCATGCGCGGCCGTGCTCTACTGCATCGGATTCTCAATAGCAGGTCTTCCGCTTGCAATCCTGATGGGTCTGCTTGTCGGAATCCTTTATATGATTCCATACGTTCAGTACGTGACATTGATTCCGGTAGTGATACTTTGCTATCTCGACTCACTCACCGGCACAAATATGTTCTGGCCGGAACTCGGAAAGTGCATTGCCGTCTATGTGGTGAGCCAATGTATCTGCGACTATGTGCTGACTCCCAAGATCATGGGTAAATCACTGGGGCTAAACCCGGCCATCATCCTGCTGTCGCTTTCTGTCTGGGGCACACTGATGGGAGTGATAGGAATGATAATCGCCCTTCCTGTCACGGCTCTCATGATAGCCTACTACAAACGCTATATCCTCTCCGACAACAGGAAAACGCAATCCAAGACTTTGCAAAGCCATCAACTGAAAACATGAATCATTGAAACCTTGAGAAAACACATTAATCTTAATAAGACACACTATGAAAATCATTATGTTACGCCACGGGCAGAGCGAATGGAACCTGAAAAATCTCTTTACCGGCTGGACTGATGTTGACCTCACCGAGGAGGGTCGTCGTCAGGCTCGCGAGGCCGGTGAGAAAATACTAAAGGCAGGTCTCAAACCGGAGTATTACTTCACTTCCTATCTGAAACGTGCCATCCACACTCTTCAGATTGCTGCCGCGGCCATGAACCGCGAATGGGTGCCTGTGGTCAAGGACTGGCATCTCAACGAACGCCACTATGGTGCCTTGCAAGGACACAATAAAGCTGAAACGGCTGCTAAATATGGTGAGGAACAGGTGCATATATGGCGCCGCAGCTACGACGTGGCACCCCCGGCTCTCGACGCCTCAGATGAACGTTGGCCGGGCCACGAAGAGATGTATGCCTCACTTTCGCAAGATGAACTGCCTCTCACGGAATCGCTTGAGACCACTATCGGACGCGTGCGCCCTTGCTGGGAAGAACTTATTCTCCCTGCTCTCCGCCTTCACGACACCGTGCTCGTCAGCGCACACGGAAATTCCCTGCGTGCCCTCACCATGATGCTCCTGCACCTTTCTCCTGAAGAAATCATAGCGGAAGAAATACCCACCGGAGCACCACAGGTATTTGATCTCGACAACCGCCTCAACGTGATATCGCGCCGCTACCTGTGATCATTATCGCGGAGGCAGGCGGTATCCCTGCAGCATCACTTGCAGCAGAATTACTTAACGGTCGCATGTTTATTTTTTATCAAAAAATTGCCGATTGACAAGTTTTTTTGTTAACTTTGCTATCTGTTTTGAAGTTTGACTCCCTTACAATGAATATAAGAAATAAATATGCCGTTTTATCCTGCCTGTCTCTTATGGCCGGCAGCTCCGCATCATACGCGGCTGATTACCTCGCCGAAGGCCACGAAGCTTTTTTGAACTATGATTTCGAACTCGCTTCTGAACTTTATGAGAAATATGCCAAGGCCCTCGCCAAACGCCCTGATGCGGAGGGCCAGCAATCTCTTGAAAAATTGCAGCGCCGGCTTGAAATTGCAGATAATTCACTCGATAATGTGCAGAAGATCGAAATCATCGACCGTATTGATGTCCCGGCCAATGATTTCATGTCGGCTATCGCGTTGCCTGCCACAGGCAACCGTCTGCTCGACAAGACAAAGATTCCGTTTAAGGAACGGTACAACAGTTCAGACTTTGTATTCAGCAATCCTTCGGGCGATTTCCTGATGTGGACAGAGCTCGATGGTGACGGCATCTCTCATCTCTATGAGACGTCACGCCTCGTGGATGATTCATGGGAACTTCCCCACGAAGACCCGACAATGCTCAACGAGGGTGGCAATATAAAGAATCCCTATATGCTTTCCGACGGCATCACTGTATATTTTGCCGGAGATGGCGACGACAGCATGGGAGGCTACGACCTTTTCGTGGCTACAAAAGATCCGGCCACAGGTGAATTCCGTCAGCCTATGGGAGTAGGATATCCATTCAATTCCCCTTTCAATGAATACATGATGGCCATTGATGAAGACAATGGAATAGGGTGGTGGGTCACCGACCGCAACCGCCTTGACGGCATGGTAAGCGTGTATGTGTTTTTCACCAACGACATACGCAAGAACTATGTGCGCGATGAGGAAGACGACATCACATCCCTCGCCAGCCTCTCCGACATCTCCATAGCAAGGAATCCCGATAGAGATTATGCTGCAGTAATTGACGACATCAACCGACGCCACAGCGAAGTGGCGGATAATGATGCCGATGATGTGATTTTCCGCCTGCCGGGCGGGCGGGCCATCAGGAACGTGGAGCAATTGAAATCTCCGGCTGCCAGGAGAAATCTGGCTCAATATATTGCCGCTTCGGCCGAATATAACGAAAATTGCAACAACCTCGCCCTGCTGCGCAAAAAGTATCATCAAGCCAAATCTACCGGCAATGCAGGATCGCTCAAAAGCCGGATTCTTGAACTTGAAAAGACAATAGAATGGCAACGCGACCGGTTGAAAAAAATGCGCAATTCAATAATTACGGCGGAATCCAAAAACAATTAAATTCCACATTCCAAACCTATTTTCAATGATTTCTTTTTCTCTTGCGCTTCTTCTCCTTATAGCCGGCTATCTCGTATATGGCAAAGTCACCGAACGGGTTTTCCAGGCCGATCCGGCCAAAGTCACCCCGGTTCATACCATGGCAGACGGCGTTGACTATGTGAAACTTCCCGTCTGGAAAATTTTCCTCATACAGTTTCTCAACATCGCCGGCCTCGGCCCGATTTTCGGCGCCATAATGGGAGTCATGTACGGACCGGCGGCCTTCCTCTGGATTGTATTCGGCTCTATTTTCGCCGGCGCGGTGCATGATTATCTCTCGGGCATGATGTCGTTGAGAAACGGCGGCGCGTCCCTTCCCGAACTTGTCGGCATGGAGCTCGGAGGAAAAGTGAAGCAAGTGATGCGCGTATTCTCTCTCCTGCTCATGATTCTGGTCGGAGCCGTATTCGTGTTCAACCCTGCCGATCTGCTCGCCATGCTCACTCCCGACCATCTCGACCGCATGTTCTGGATAGTAGTGATTTTCGCCTACTACATGATGGCTACCCTTCTGCCCATCGACAAACTGATAGGCAAACTGTATCCCATATTCGGACTGGCCCTGCTCTTCATGGCAATAGGAGTTCTGGTGATGCTGTATGTCCATGCTCCTCTCATGCCTGAGATGTGGGATGGATTCTACAACCATAAGCCCGACCCGGAGGCTAATCCCATCTTCCCGATGATGTTCGTCTCCATCGCATGCGGCGCCATATCAGGATTTCATGCCACTCAGAGCCCGATGATGGCCCGATGCCTGCACAATGAGAAGTATGGACGCCCCATCTTCTACGGCTCCATGATCACCGAAGGGATAGTGGCCTTGATCTGGGCGGCCGCCGCCATCTCTTTCTGCAACGGATATGAAGGTCTGCAGCATTTCCTCAGGGATGGCAGTCCGGCAGTGCTCGTCGATACCTTGTCGCGCGACTGGCTCGGTACGGTCGGTGGTGTGTTTGCCGTGCTCGGAGTCATAGCCGCCCCCATCACATCGGGCGATACCGCACTTCGGAGCGCCCGGCTCATCGCTGCTGATTTTCTTGGCGTGAAACAGAAGAAAATTATAAAACGACTACTCGTATCAGTACCCATTTTCGCAATCTGCTTCTGCATCATGCTGCTTCCCTACGACGCCCTGTGGCGCTATTTCGCATGGTGCAACCAGATGCTATCGGTCTTCACGCTATGGACCATCACTGTCTGGCTTGCCCGCAGAGGCCGCCCTTATGTGATAAGCCTTCTCCCGGCGCTTTTCATGACTATGGTCACCATGACCTATATCATGTTCGCACCCGAAGGTTTAGGCGTCGTCCTCGCTGACTGGTGTGGCCTGGAGGGTGCATATATGGTATCTCTCGGTTTCGGAGGCGCTGTCACCGCTCTTTTCCTTTATCTTTTTTGCAAATGGAACAAAAATCAAATATCTTTGAAGACTGCCGCGGCATGAGAAACTATCACAGCCATACAGAATTTTGCGATGGACGCGCACCCATGGCCGAGATGGCCGCGGCTGCCTGCGCCGCCGGATTCAGCCAATGGGGATTCTCGCCCCACAGCCCGGTCGACTGCGAGTCGGGTGCCAATATGGCTATTGCCGACGTAGATGCTTTCCTCAGCGAGGCCGACAGACTGAAGAAGGCATACGAAGGGAAGATGAAAATCCTCACCGGCATGGAAATTGATTATCTGTCGCCTCAATTCGGACCTCATCTCGACTATTTCCGCAATCTCCCTCTCGACTATCGCATAGGCTCGGTGCATTTCGTGCGCACACGCGACGGACGGCCTGTGGATTGCGACGGCCCGGCGGATAGATTCCTGAAATATCTTGACACGGAATATCACGGCGACCTGCGATATGTGGTGGAGACTTACTTCGCCATGCAACTCGAGATGCTTGAGTCAGGAGGCTTCGACATCATCGGTCATCTCGACAAAATCGGCGACAATGGAAGTGCTGCCGACCCGGCTCTTGAAGACTACCCATGGTATGCCGAATTGGTAAGGAAAGTAATTGCCAAGGCTGTTGAGAAAAACGTGATAATCGAGATCAACACCAAGAAATATCCTTCATCCGGACGTTTCTTTCCCGCTCTCCGTTGGTGGTCATTGCTTAAGAAATACAATGCACGGGTAGTCATCTCAACCGATGCCCATTATCCCGACAAAGTAGCGGCAGGCTATGCCGACGCTCTCGAGAAGTTGAACTTCCATGACCTCAATCTGATCTCAACTGCCGGCTTAACAAAAAAATAAAACGTTAAAATAGGGGAGGGATGTTGACAATGTAAAAATTTTTAACTAATTTTGTGCGTGCAGACCGTTCCGCAGAAGCCCCGGTCCGGGGTAATGAGGGAAGGGATGCAGCGATACCGGCATGCCGCTCAGGCATAGTCGGCTACATGATAAAGAAAGCGTTTATCCGCGCTGATTCTTGGCTGCTTGAAATTCTCGCAAAGTTTCGTGTCTATGTCAAGGATTGAGCAACGGTAGATGCCCGTGGTTATGCATATATCAGGCATACGGCACATATTCTTCGCGGAATATGGCCGTTTGCTGTCGTTGCATATATTAGCGTGGGCTTCTGCGTTGCCGTCCGACATAGACAAGGCAATGCGAGAAGCCTCAAGCAGTAGGACGGTAACAGATACAGATTCCTACGCTTTTTTCGTGAAACGACTAATGCCGACGAGAGGATGACCGAGGCAAAGCCATTACCCCAATGAAACCTTTCAGGAAAGCTTTTACCTTGCATGGACTTGCTACCGGATTGCTCGCCGTCATGACCTCGACGCTAATCCCCTCCTGCAGCAACAGTATGTTTGAGCCGGATCCGGCACCCGCTGTCGAGGTGACAGAATCGTCGGAATCAATCGTGAAATTCGCCACAATCGGTGAATTTGAGTCCATGACAGCAGCCGACATCCCCGGCGATTATGCCGGAAATGAGTTGAAATCGTTACGGTATGAATGTGTTGATACCATTGAGCTGCGCGCCCTGCGGTTTAACGTGACAGCACAGTTATCGGATGCCTACGGCAAGTCCAAGGAAGTTCGCTTCACAGCAGATGTAGGTCCGGAGCTCGTGTCGGTAGAATACTATCCCGGTGGTGAGATGCAGGAGGCACATCATAATTTAGTGACTGCATATTACCCGAAAGTGGAACGCTACCGCAACTATTCCGACGGCTCGCGAATCGGTCCGGATTTGTTTTACGACCATGGGCATCCTGTAGAATTTAGCAATGGACATCTTAGTGTTGAATTGAGTCCTAATTCTGAAGTCATGTCATGGAATGATCGCTTGATAGAAGATTGGAATGACTACGGCGAAATCAATCCTGAACACGAGTATTATGAAAATGGATGGTACTGCACCCATTACAAAGCACAACGCGAGATAAATGTCAATTACACCAAGATTGATGTTAACGGTAAAAAATATTCGGGAGAAGACCTGCTGCCTATCAAACCGGATGAGTTTTATGACGGGTGGTATGATATATACAAGGCTCGGTTTGAATCCTTCAAAACAGATTTCTATGGAATCAATGAATATGGAATTAACCGATATGGCTTAAGTAGAGGTATAGGAGCTTCCGACGACGAACTTGAAATTATGAATCTATGCAAGGATGTAAAGGATGTATCTCCCAAAGCATTCCCATCCGACTCGCATAACCTGCAAACCGGATTTTACTTCGGGCGTGACCGAGAATTAGAGGCACCGTCTCGTCTCACATATTATACCATATATGATTTAAATCAACCTGAAGAGGGAGTGATAAGAGGATTGGGCAGATGGATTTCTCTGTCGTTTTATCTTCAATATCTTGTCATAGATGGAAGAATAATACACTTCAATGATATAGTCAATTATAATTATCTCGGAAGAGATGTGACGGTAACTCATACTCCAAACGGATATAGCATGCACCTCGAGGAAAAACACAGCGTCTTTGGCTACAACTTTAAACTTATAGATGATATAGAAATTATAAAGGTAAACGGACCGCAGATATTGATTGACAAAAGTGAATATGGCGCTATAGATGAAAACGACGATGAGGAACTTAACCAACTGAACGGTCAGGCATCCAAGATCCGCAGCGATAAAGGGCAATCTGCCGGACTACCGCGAAACGACGGAAACAGAATGAAAATTGACCGCACACTGCCGCAATCAATCCGCAGCGTAGACCAATCACGAACAATAAACCTGAGAAGAAAATGAGAACTATCATATCAATTCTACTCATACTCTCCGGCATACTGTCGGCTTTGGGCGAGGAGATCACACTCGTCTACAATGAGGACACCGACAATGCGCACCGCATGACATTCCGCACGCTGGATGACGCTCCCGGCAAAGTGGAAGTCTCAAGGTTGAATTTCTACTACAACATCGTAGATGAGGTGAGGATTCCAGAGACTGTTGATATCGACGGTCAAACGTATACAGTAACTCAAATCGCATCCAATTTCTTATCAACAGAGGGAGGACTGAAAAAGTTGATAATTCCTCAAACCTTTACTAAAATTTTGAGTTCTCCTGCGTTTCCAGATCTTGAGACAGTCATAATCGAAAACGCGCCCATCGAGGAAATAAGAGACTTCGCATTTAGTAATTGCGAAAAACTGACAACATTCGATTTTGGCAATGCCTGCAAATTAAAAAATCTTGGCGCTTATTTATTCGAAGGATGCAAAAGCCTGACACAAATAACTATCCCCGAAAGTGTTGAAATTCTCAGCATTCGGGCGTTCGGCGGCTGCACATCACTTAAGTCAATAGTAATTCCCCGGGGTGTGACAAATATTGACCGCACATTCACGGATTGCACATCTCTGGAGTCGGTGGAATTCAAGGGAGATATGCTTGAAAGCATCTCACAGGCATTCACCAACTGCACATCGCTCAAAAGCATCAACCTGCCGGCAGTAGACCGTATCGGCGGCGACACTTTCAAAAACTGCACCAGCCTCGAGTCAGTAAGCCTCGCCACGAGAGATAATGATGGGGAACCGTACATGTATATCGAAAGAAATGCTTTTGACAACTGCAGCCGTCTACAGACTTTTGACTACTCCCCGCAATCGCTTTACTGGATGCAAGAGGGTGCATTCAACAACTGCAGCTCGCTCCGGGAATTTAAACTTGGTCCACGTGCCACAATAGAGCCAAAAGCATTCGCCGGCTGCACCGGTCTGGAGAAATTCAACGTTGTGGAGGGTGAGTATCTTTACTATCATCTGCTTTCACGTGATGGAGTGCTGTTAAGTTTCCCCGGTGAATATGGGAATGATGAGACAACGAACCTCATAGCATACCCTGCGGGGAAGACCGACACCCAATATACCGTCCCTGATGATGTCGTCAATATATCAGGAGGTGCTTTTGAAGGCGCCGTGCATATCGAAAGCATCACCATCGGGGAGAATGTGAAAGACCTCGGGGTTATGGCATTCAGAAACTGCCCGAAGCTTAAAGAGGTCACACTTCCGCAGTCGATCGGACACATGCCTTCGGGCACATTCATGGAGTGTGGCAACCTGACGAGTGTCAACATCCCCGGCAGCTTCCAATATATAGGCATCGGAGCATTTCAGGACTGTACTTCACTGACCGAGGTGACGCTGCCGCAGGATCTCAAGACGCTCGGCGAGTCGGCCTTCAACAATTGCGCATCACTGCAACGGATCGATATACCTGAGAATGTAGCCGAGTTGCGTCCCAACACATTCCGCGGATGCTCCTCGCTGACCGAGATCAAACTCCCGGCGGAGCTCGACAGAATATCGCGCGGCGCTCTGCAGGATTGCTCCTCGCTCGGGAGCATAGAGCTGCCTGAAAACATGACCGGCATCGACGAGCGGGCATTCAAGGGATGCTCCTCGCTGGCGAGCATCGAGATTCCCGACAAAGTCAGCGCCATAGGCGACAACGCTTTCGAGGAGTGCACATCACTGAAAAACGCCGTCACCGGCAACGGAGTGAAGGAGATAGGCTCATGGGCTTTCTACGGCTGCACGTCGCTTGAGAAACTCATCTTGGGAAGCTCGCTCGAGTCGATAGGCACCGAGGCATTCGACGGCGACATAAACCTCCGCGACATCACCTGCCTCTCGGTGACTCCCCCCTCCTTCCCCTCAGGATTCCCGCAGGAGGTTGTGGACAACGCCGAAGTAAAGGTGCCGGAAGGAAGTGAGGATCTATACAACGACGACCGCACGTGGGCTCCGATGGTAGAAGGAGAGGACACCGGACTCGACGATCTGCACGAGGATAAAACCTCGGAGATAACCATCGACGGCAATATCCTCACGGCTTCCGGGCCTGTTGAGATCTACACCCTGTTGGGCAGGTTTGTCGGAAAGATAGAAGGCTCCGTGACACTCCCCGACGGCATATATGTGGTGCGGACACAGAGGGGCGCCACAAAAATCATGATAAGGAAATAATCCCCGGATATTGAAGAAACGGCTTCTGCTTTGCGCAGAAGCCGTTTGTTTTCATTCTTCCAAATCTTCGGCGGGATGCTTCGGAAGAGTTATGTTGAGCAGCAACCATCCCAGAAATCCTGCAAGTAGCGACGCCACCAATATACCCAATTTCGCGCTGTTGAGCAAATGCGACAGATAGGGATCGCCAGTGCCGAATGTCAGGTTGGCGATGAACAGCGAAACAGTGAATCCGATACCACCAAGCACCGACACCGCCGCTATTCTCGGCCAGTTGGCACCTTCAGGCATCGGAGCCCATCCGGCCTTGACACATACCCAGCTGAAGGCGAAGATGCCTATCAGCTTGCCGAGCACCAGACCTGCTATGATCGCTATCGATATTCCTTGGAAGATCTCTGCCGGATTCACATCGCCAAGCCATATCCCGGCATTGGCGAATGCAAACACCGGCACAATTATATAGTTCACCACCGGATGAAGGGTGTCTTCCATATCCTGCAGCGGAGAAATCACTTTATCGGATGCCGATTCGATCTCTTTCAGCAGGTTGGTCTGCTCCTTGCTGAGTATGCCTCGTTTCTCAAGGTTATCTTCATCAGCCTGGGAGAAGTAGCTTATATTCTGCCTGATTGTCTTGATATATTTCTTCGGGGCATACACCGGTTTGGCAGGAACACAAAGAGCCACAAGCACACCAGCAATGGTAGGATGTATGCCCGACTGCAGAAAGAGGAACCATACCACGATGCCGAACGTCACGTAGAAAGTCTTAAGCTGAACGCCCGCGAGTCCGCCTACAAAAAGTACGGCCAACACTCCCGCTGCCAACAGCAGCGACGTGTAGTCTATCTCCGAAGTATAGAAAATTGCAATAACAAGGATGCCGCCGATGTCGTCGACCACGGCAAGAGTCGTAAGGAAAATCTTGAGTCCGATGGGAACCCGCTTGCCGAGCAGCGCAAGAACGCCGAGTGAGAATGCTATGTCGGTAGCCATCGGTATGGCTGCACCCGACATGTAGTCGGAACCTTTGGCAAGTGCTGCGAATATAAGCACAGGGCAAAGCATACCGCCGACAGCGGCCACTATCGGAAGCAACGCCTGCCTGAACGACGACAATTCCCCTTCGAGAACCTCCCGCTTTATCTCAAGGCCGACGGAAAAGAAGAACACTGCCATCAGGCCATCGTTGATGAAGGCCATTATCGACATGGGATGACCGTGATGACTGAACAGGTTGAAGTCACCAACCTGAAGCGCTATCTCATGAGTCCACAGACTGTTGTATATATCGTGCAGGAAGGGGAGATTGACCACAATCAGAGCAAGCGCAGTGGCCGCCATCAATACAGTGCCGCCATTGGTGTGGTTGCGGATGTTCTTGTTTAGAATAAATATAGAATTCGCCATTCTTCAATAAAGTTTGTTTTACTTAATATTAACAATCATTATTCTGAATAGTTGAAAATGCAAAAAAATCCTAATTTAGAAGGCGAAAAATAGGATAAATTAAATAATTTTATTAATTTTGCACGTGATTTGAATTTGTGTGCACACTCGGAAAAAGCTCCGCAAATGTGCCGCCGGCAAGTCGCAAGAGGGATAGGGGAGATGCTTTTGAACTGATTAATAATTACAATCAATAATAATTAATTATGAGTTTAAATATCATTGTGCTTGCAAAGCAAGTGCCTGATACGCGAAATGTCGGGAAAGATGCAATGAAAGAAGACGGCACCGTCAACCGAGCCGCTCTCCCCGCAATCTTCAATCCCGAAGACCTCAACGCGCTCGAACAGGCCCTGCGCCTGAAAGACATGTATCCGGGCTCCAAAGTCACTATCCTCACTATGGGTCCGGCACGCGCTGCAGAAATAATCCGCGAAGGCCTCTACAGAGGCGCCGACAACGGCGTTGTCCTTTCCGACCGTGCATTCGCCGGAAGCGACACACTCGCCACTTCCTACGCACTTAGCGCAGCCGTGAAGAAAATCGGAAACTATGATCTGATCATAGGTGGCCGCCAGGCAATCGACGGCGACACCGCACAGGTAGGTCCCCAGGTAGCTGAGAAACTCGGTCTGCCCACTGTCACCTACGCCGAGGAAATCGTTTCGGCCGAGAACGGAAAGGCTATCATCCGCCGTCGCATCGAGTCGGGCGTCGAGACCGTGAAGGCTCCCCTCCCGCTCGTGGTCACTGTCAATGGCAGTGCAGCCGACTGCCGTCCGCGCAATGCAAAATGCCTCCAGAAATTCAAATATGCCGCAGTTCCTTCCGAAGTGGCAGCCGATGACAAAAAGAAAGCATTCATCGAGTCACGCCCCTACCTCGCCATCGGCGAATGGACAGCAGCAGCTGTAGATGCCGACCTCGCCCAGTGCGGACTCGCCGGCAGCCCCACAAAAGTGAAGAGTATCGAAAACGTAGTCTTCACCGCAAAGGAGGCCCGCAATGTGGAAAACACCGACGAAGCCATCGACGACCTTATCAAAGAATTATTCGCTAACCATACAATCGGCTGATCCGGGCTGAGAAGACTATACTATTATGGCAGACAAAAACAATCTTATCGTATATCTTGAATACGAAGACGGCAAAGTCGCTGATGTGAGCCTGGAATTGCTCACCAAGGGACGTCAGCTTGCCGATAAACTTGGTATCAAACTCGAAGCCATCGTCGCCGGCGACAATCTCAAGGATATTGAGAAGCAGGTGATGCCCTACGGCGTCGACACTCTTTATAAGGTGGAAGACAAACGTCTTTATCCCTATACTTCACTTCCCCACAGCTCCATCCTCATCAATCTCTTCAAGGAGATTGAACCGGGCATCGCCTTCATGGGCGCCACCTCCATCGGCCGCGACCTCGGTCCGCGCGTGTCGAGCGCGCTCCACAGCGGTCTGACCGCCGACTGCACATCGCTCGAGATCGGCGATTACACCGACGCAAAGAGCGGCAAGGAATACAAAGACCTCCTCTATCAGATCCGTCCGGCATTCGGCGGCAACATCGTGGCTACAATCGTCAATCCCGATTGCCGTCCGCAGATGGCCACAGTGCGCGAGGGCGTGATGAAGAAGGAGATCTACAATTCCAACTATAAGGGTGAAGTCAAGGATCTTGATGTAAACAAATACACTTCCGACACTGATTTCGTGGTTGAGTTCATCGACCGCCATGTCGAGAAGTCGAAAGTAAACCTCAAGGGAAGCCCCATCATCGTGGCCGGTGGCTACGGCGTAGGCTCGAAAGAAAACTTCGACCTGCTCGAACAACTCGCTTCCGTGCTCGGCGCTGAAGTAGGCGCAAGCCGTGCCGCTGTCGATGCCGGCTGGGTGGATCATGACCGCCAGATCGGTCAGACAGGTGTCACCGTGCGTCCGAAACTCTACATCGCATGCGGCATCTCCGGCCAGATCCAGCACATAGCCGGAATGCAGGAATCAAGCCTCATCATCTCCATCAACTCTGATCCGAACGCGCCGATCAATGCCATCGCCGACATCGTGATCACCGGCCGCATGGAGGATGTAGTGCCCAAGTTAATCAAATATTATAAAAAGAATTCGAAATAAGCCATGGCTAATTTTTATACAGACAATCCGAATCTTAAAGCACATCTTCAGCATCCGCTGATGAAGAAGATCGTGGAACTCAAGGAAAGAAATTTTGCCGACGCCGACAAATATGACTACGCACCCCTCGACTTCGAGGATGCCATGGACTCCTACGACAAAGTGCTTGAGGTGGTGGGCGAGATCTGCGGTGATGTCATCGCTGAAAATGCCGAGAGTGTGGACCATGATGGTCCGCGCGTGGAAAACAACCGCGTGATCTATGCCGAAGGCACCAAAAAGAATCTTGAGGCTTGCCGCAAGGCAGGACTCATGGGTATGTCGATGCCTCGCCGTCTCGGTGGCCTCAATTTCCCGATCACTCCCTATATCATGGCAGCCGACATCGTAAGCCGTGCCGACGCCGGATTCGAAAACCTCTGGGGACTTCAGGACTGCGCCGAGACAATCTATGAGTTTGCCGACGAAGACCAGAAAGAACGCTACATCAAGCGCGTATGCGAGGGCGAGACCATGAGTATGGACCTCACCGAGCCTGATGCAGGCAGCGACCTCCAGAGCGTAATGCTCAAAGCCACCCAGAAAGAGGATGGCAGCTGGGTGCTCAACGGTGTGAAACGCTTCATCACCAACGGCGACTCCGATATCCATCTCGTGCTCGCGCGCTCTGAAGAGGGCACTCGCGACGGCCGCGGACTCTCCATGTTTATCTACGACAAACGCAACGGTGGAGTCAACGTGCGCCGCATCGAAAACAAGATGGGCATCAAAGGCAGCCCCACATGCGAACTCGTATACAAGGATGCTCCCGCCGAACTCTGCGGAAGCCGCAAACTCGGCCTCATCAAGTATGTGATGGCTCTTATGAATGGCGCCCGCCTCGGCATCGCTGCCCAGAGTGTAGGCCTTTCCGAAGCTGCCTACCGTGAGGCCCTTGACTATGCCAAAGACCGCAAGCAGTTTGGCAAAGCCATCATTGAATTCCCCGCTGTGGCTGAAATCCTCAGCGTCATGAAGGCCAAACTCGACGCAAGCCGCGCACTGCTCTACGCTTGCTCTCGCTTCGTGGATATCTATAAGATCTACGACGACATCGCCAAGGAACGTCCCCTCACCAAGGAAGAGAAACTCGAGGCCAAAGCCTACAGCAAACTGGCCGACGCCTTCACTCCCCTTGCAAAGGGTATGGGTTCGGAATTCTGCAACCAGAACACTTACGACTGCATCCAGATCCACGGCGGCAGCGGTTTCATGAAAGACTACCGTTGCGAACGTCTGTATCGCGATGCCCGCATCACCAGCATCTACGAGGGTACGACCCAGCTTCAGGTTGTCGCTGCAATCCGCCACGTCACCACCGGCACCTACCTCAACTTCATCAAGGAGGCGCTTGAAGCCAACGTGGCCGACAATTATGCCGACGTGAAGAAGACTCTTGAAGTAATGGCTGAGCAGTATGAGGCTGCCGTAAACAACGTGCTTGAGGTGAAAGACAATGCCTACACCGACTTCATGGCGCGCCGTCTGGTTGAGATGGCCGGCCACACAGTGATGGGTTGCCTCCTGCTTGAAGAGGCTTCGCGCAGCGATGCCTTCGACAAGTCGATCGAAGTATATGTGAAATACGGACAGGCTGAATGCACCAAGCATGCAGAGTTCATCACAAGCTTCAAGCCCGAACAACTCGAAGCCTATAAATATTGATTACTGATATTTAGAGGACAACGACTTTCCCCAAAACAGGGAAAATACAAAAAGACAGGAGCCTTGCATCAGCAAGGCTCCGTTTTTCCATCTATGCCTGTTTGCTAAAAATTAACGATTTGATGAAACTGAAAGGATATCTGCTTGCGGCCATTGCCGCTGCCTCCTACGGCACCAATCCTGCTTTTGCCATTCCTCTCTATGCAGATGGCATGAACAGCACGAGCGTCTTGCTTTTACGTTATCTGCTTAGCCTGCCGATATTGCTTGTCATGATTCTTTGGAGAGGACAGAATCTCAAGCTGAAGCGGACTGATTTGTTTCCGGTGGCGGTGCTTGGCATTTTAATGGCCATATCATCGCTCGGACTATTCGAAGCCTACAAGTATATGAATGCAGGAGTGGCTTCGACTCTTCTTTTCATGTATCCTGTGATGGTGGCCGTATTGATGAGTTTCTTCTTCCATGAACGGTTTCGGATCACAACGGGCATCTGCCTCGCAGTGATGGGTGCCGGACTTCTGATGCTGATGCGCACCGACGGCGACAATCCTTTCAGTATGACCGGATTCCTTTTTGTATTCATTTCATCGCTCACCTACGCCCTTTACCTGGTGATGACCAACGTGTCGAAAAAAATCAAGGAAATTCCTACCGTCAAACTGCTTTTCTATCAGTTGCTGATAGGAAGTTCCCTGTTTTTCGCAATGCTTGCTGCGGGTGAGCCGTTCATCATGCCAACCGGATGGCAAGGGTGGGCAAATGTGTCGGCTCTGGCTATATTTCCGACAGCATTGTCGCTTTCATGCACCACGCTTGCAATCCACTATATCGGTTCAACCCCTACGGCAATATTCGGTGCTCTCGAACCTGTCACAGCCGTTGCGCTGAGCGTCCTTTTTCTCGGACAGCCGCTCGCCCCGAGAGAAATCGGAGGGGGAGTGCTCATTCTTTTAGCCACTACAATGGTGATAGCAGCCGACCCGATCGACCACACTTTGCTTCGGATGCGCAAGATGTTCCCTTCGCTGCGTCGGCACAGGCAATGACCTTGCCCCAATATCCGGCAACGATCTCACCAGATTATGACGCGGTCTTCCGGAGCACGCCACATAGCGTCGCCCTCACTGATGCCAAATGCAGCGATGAAGTCGTCGATGTTTGAAAGCGTGGCATTGGTGCGCAGTCTGCCGATGGAATGAGGGTCCATCTTGGTGCAGGTCTTGATCTCTTCTTCCCGGATATTGCCGGCCCAGACATTGGCGTAAGCGATGTAGAACCTCTGAATCGGCGTAAAGCCATCCTTTGCTTCCCGGAGGTTACCTTCCGAAGCGTCCTTGAAAGCAGTCATGGCAATTCGGAGGCCACCCTGATCGGCTATATTCTCGCCGAGGGTGAATCGCCCGTTGGCATTCACTCCGGGTGCAACCTCGATGGCGTCGAACTGAGCAACGAGTTTATCGGCCAAAGCATTGAAACTGTCGGCATCAGCCGGAGTCCACCAATCCTCAAGATTGCCATTCTTGTCAAACTGGCGTCCGCTGTCGTCGAAACCATGAGTCATCTCATGGCCTATGATCACTCCGATCGCACCATAGTTTTGCGCATCGTCGGCTTCCGGATCGAAATATGGCGGCTGAAGGATGGCGGCAGGGAAACAAATTTCGTTGGTCATAGGGCTATAGTAAGCGTTGACAGTCTGCGGCGTCATGTGCCATTCCTCTTTGTCGACCGGCTTGCCGAACTTGGCATAGTTATCCCTGACATACCATCGCGAAGCCTCAAGCACATTTTCCTGATACGATTTTTTAGGGTCGACCGTTATCTCGGAATAATCCTTCCACTTGTCGGGGTATCCGATCTTGACCACAAATGTGGATAGTTTTTCATGAGCCTTCGCTTTCGTGGCTTCACTCATCCATGAGAGGCTGTCGATATGTTTTCCGAGGGCTTCCACAAGGTTGTCCACAAGTTTTTTCATGTATTCCTTGTTTCGCTCCGGGAAATACTTCTCCACATATAATTTGCCCACAGCCTCGCCGAGCATTGAATTAGGGATAGCCATAGCGCGTTTCCATCTCGGTTCGAGTTCTTCCTTGCCGCTCATCACCCTGTCGTAAAGTTCAAAGCTGGCATTGATGAAATCATCACTGAGAAGATTAGTAGCATCGCTGATGGTCTCGAATGTCATATAGTCTTTGATTTCCTGAGCCGACAGAGTCGGGATGAAAGAGAAAAGGAAATCGGAGAAAGCCGGATTTGCAAAATTCGCTTTGTCTACATTCTCCAGTCCAAGACCACTGAAATAGGTATCCCAGTCAAAATTGGCGAATCTTGATTTTATTTCATCAATAGTGATTATGTTGTAGCGGGCACGCGGATTGCGGCGCTGCTCACGAGTCATCTTGTTTCTGGCAAACTCCGTCTCAATCTTTATCACGGAATTCCATACCCGTTCCTGCTCGGCGGCATCATGCCCTGTCAGCTCCATCAGACGCTTCACGTAGACGCGGTAGGCATCCAGCAATTCCTGTGAACGGGGAGTGCTATCAAGGTAGAAATCCCTGTCGCCAAGGCCGAGACCTACCTCACCGATGTGAAGGATATTCATATTCGAATCCATGGCATCCGGCCCCACTCCACTGCCGAAGAAACTGCTTCCAACTCCTGAATGTTGCCATGCAAGCAGGGCGGCAAGATCATTTTCCACGTCGGCCGCGGCTATCTTGTCGAGAAGCGGGCGCAGGGGAGCAGCCCCCTCAGCATTAAGTCGCTCCACATCCATGCCCATGGCATAGAGATCCCCGACCTTCTGGGCTATCGTACCCGGCACTTTTGCCTCTGCATTCTCCGACATGTTAAGTATCAGGTCTTTGAGTTGCTCACGTGCATTCTCACGCAGCAGGTCGAACATTCCGAAACGGGCATATTCGGGAGTTAGGGGATGCTCTGCCATCCATCCGCCGTTGCAATATTGATAGAAATCTTCCCTTGGGGAAACAGTGTTATCGAAATTTTTTAAATCCATAAGTGATAGTCTTTCCTTGTTAAAGAAGTTGTCTAAACTTCAATATGAGCAGATTGATATGAGCAGTCAGCAATGATGGCTCTTATCATTATTGATTCATTATTGACCACGCAACTCCTCAAGTTCCATTGTAGCCAGTTCCCATATCGACATCCCGTTTTCAAGATCCTTCTGAGCCTTGGCGTAAGCCTCAAGAGTCTCGGCCGATGTGTCGCCCGCCGAAATCTTGTCTTCTATCTCTTTCTGCAAAGCCTCCAGCCGCGATATTTCGGCTTCAGAATCCTTCACCTTTTTCTCGGCTTTCTTCAATACTTTCTCCCTTGCTTTCTGCTCCGCGTATGAGAGTTTGGCCGGCGACGCCACATTGTCTGTGGCGGAATCCTGAGTATTGTTGCGCGTGGCATCGCTTTTTGATTTTCCCTGTTCGGCCGAAGGGCTTTTTGACAGCTCGAGTTCGCGAAGATTCTCAAGATTCTTCGAACGAAGGAAATCATAGATGCCTCCGAGATTTTCCTTCACCTTGCCCCCTCCGAACTCATAAACTTTCTCCACAAGGCCGTCGAGGAAATCTCGGTCGTGGCTCACCACTATCACCGTGCCGTCAAAATCCCTTATGGCATCTTTCAATATGTCTTTGGTTTTTAGGTCGAGATGGTTGGTAGGTTCGTCGAGAATCAGGAAATTAACGGGCTGCAGCAGAAGTTTGATCATGGCCAGTCGAGTTTTCTCTCCACCAGAGAGCACTTTCACCTTCTTGTCGGATGCTTCGCCCCCGAACATGAACGCGCCAAGTATATCACGTATCTTGAGACGGATGTCGCCCACTGCCACATTGTCGATGGTCTCAAACACAGTGAGGTTCTCATCGAGCATCTGGGCCTGATTCTGTGCAAAATATCCTATCTTGACATTATGCCCGAGTTTAAGCATGCCGGTGTGGTCGATCTCTCCCATGATACATTTCACGAGTGTGGATTTGCCCTCACCGTTCTTGCCGACGAATGCCACTTTCTCACCTCTCCTGATACGGAATTCAGCATGGTCAAACACCTGATGACTTCCGTATGCTTTGCCCACATCTTCGAGAATGAGCGGGAAGTCGCCTGAACGGGGAGCGGGCGGAAATTTCAGACGCAGCCTTGATGTGTCGACCTCATCAACTTCGATAGGCACGATTTTCTCAAGTTGCTTGATGCGGCTTTGCACCTGAATGGCTTTTGTGGCCTGATAACGGAATCTTTCGATAAATGCCTTTATATCGGCTATCTGCTTCTGCTGATTTTCATAGGCCCGCATCTGTTGTTCCACTCTTTCGCGGCGCAACTCGGTGTAGGGGGTGTAGCTCACCTTGTAGTCATAAACCTTTCCGCACGAGATCTCGATGGTGCGTCTCGTAACGTTGTCGAGAAAAGCACGGTCGTGGCTCACCAGCATCACTGCTTTGGCTTTGTTGGCAAGAAATTGCTCAAGCCATTGTATGGATTCAATGTCGAGATGGTTGGTAGGCTCGTCGAGCAGGAGCAGGTCCGGCTTCTGCAGCAAAATCTTTGCAAGCTCCACACGCATGCGCCACCCACCGGAAAACTCCGAAGTAGGGCGGTCGAAGTCCTCGCGGTTGAAGCCGAGACCTGTCAGTGTCTTTTCCACTTCAGCCTCCATATTGTCCGCTCCCTCCATAGCCAACCTGTCGTTGAGATATTCAATGTTCTCTATAAGCCTGGCGTAGGATTCACTTTCGTAATCGGTGCGGGTGGCAAGCTCATTGTTGAGTTCATCAAGCTTTGCCTTATGCTCATCGAGATGCGCGAACGCTTTTTTCGCTTCATTGATGATGGAAGTGTCGTCGGCCAGTTTCATCTGCTGCGGCAGATAGCCGATGGTCACTTCCTGCGGTTTCGACACAGTGCCTGACGTCGGTTGCTGCAGGCCGGCGATAATCTTGAGCATTGTCGACTTGCCGGCACCGTTTTTGCCGGCAAGACCTATCTTGTCGTTTTTGTTGACTACGAAGCTGACATCCGAGAAAATCGGATGCGCTGAGAATTCCATAGTGAGGTCGTTGACACTTACCATATCCTGAATTTAGAATTTCGAATAATTTAGAATCGGGAGTTGAGATATCGGTTAAAAAAAGACAAGTTTAACGTGCTGCCTCGCGAAAAGCTTCCATGATTGCTGTAGGTTTTCCTTCGGAGAAAGCGCCGAGATGATAGGCCGCGTCAGCATCTATTTCCGGAGCCCAATAGAAAACTCCGGTGCAGGCACCGTCCGTCAACTTCTGCGCAGCCTTTACGAGGGCTGCGATAAACTGCTTCCCCTCCTCAGGCTTCCGGGCATCAACTCCGGTCTCGACAATCATCACATCGGTGCCGTATTTGCTCTTTAGATGGTTGATGTTGGCAATGGAGTCCACAAGCGTCATTATCTCGCTTTCCTCCTTATTGCCCTCCATGGCCCAGTAGGGATAGACGCTCATGCCTATGATGTCCCATTCCACGCCATTTGCTTTCAGCGAATCAAACACACGGTCGTAGAGTTCCTGATTGAATCCGTCGTCAAGGTGTATGATGGTTTTGGCTTCGGGATATACTTCTTTCGCCGCCTCGCATCCTGCTTTGGTTAGCAACGCGTAGTTTTCGGGATTTTCCTCAAATCTTCCCATCGGCCACAGGAAACCATGGGTGGTTTCATTGCCGATCTGCACCCATTTCACGTCGATGCCATTGTCTTTGAGAAGCTGAAGGGTCTTGCGCGTATGGTCGGCGAGGGCTTCAGCCGTCTGCTTCACGTCAAGACCAGTCCAAGCCTTTGGTGGATTTTGCTTGCCGGGATCGGCCCACCAGTCGGAATAATGAAAATCTATCATTACGGGCATGCCGAGTGCTTGCGAACGCTTCGCCATCTCGAGCACATCGGCCGGTGATGAGAATCCACCTTTGGGATCTACCCATACACGCAGACGCGTAGCATTCATTCCGTAGTCTTTCATAAGCTGCGTTGTCTCGGTCACTACTCCTTCCGCGTTCTTGGTATAGTGGCCGCGCGCTTCGTCGGCAGTGGTGCCGGAAATATCGCCGCCGAGCCAGAATGGTTCGGCAGCAGATACAGATATCAATGTCATCGCCGCAAAAGCGGTCAGTATTATTTTCTTCATGTATTGCTTTTTTTATATGTCTACCGGCTCTTCGGCAGCCGATGGCTACTTTCAGTATTTCTCATTTCAACCTCTCATCACGGTAGGCAATCGCAGCCTTGATGAAAGAACGGAAAAGCGGATGCGGATTGAGCACAGTGCTCGAATATTCGGGATGATACTGAGTTCCGACCATCCAGCGTTGCAAAGGGATCTCCACCACTTCCACCAGATGAGTATCCGGATTCTCGCCCACACATTTGAGTCCGGCACGCTCGAATTCCTCGCGGAAAGCGTCGTTGAACTCATAACGGTGGCGATGGCGTTCGCTTATTTCCGTAGTGCCGTATGCTTCCGCTACGAGGCTGCCGGAAGTCAACCTGCAATCGTAAGCACCAAGACGCATCGTGCCTCCCATATTAGAGATATGCTTCTGCTCTTCCATCATGTCAATGACATTGTGGGTGGTAGTGGGGCACATCTCAGTGCTGTTGGCATCGCCATATCCGAGCACATTGCGGGCATATTCTATCACCATGCACTGCATGCCGAGACAGATGCCGAATGTAGGTATATCTTTTTCCCTACACCATTTCAAGGCCACGAACTTGCCCTCGATGCCCCTGTTGCCGAAACCCGGCGCTATGATCACTCCATCAAGATTGTCGAGCAGAGAGGAAGCATTTTCCTCGGTGAGTTTTTCGCTATGGATATATCTGAGTTTAAGTTTGCGGTCACTGTAAGTGGCTGCATGGAAAAGAGACTCCGAGATGGATTTATAGGCATCCTGCAACTCTACATATTTGCCGACAAGCCCGATTTCCACCGAGTCTTCAGCATTATGAATCTTATCGACAAAGTCAAGCCAGGGCTTCATGTGGGGTTCGCCATTGGGGCGGAGTCCCATCTTGCGAATCACGAGGTCGTCGAGATGCTGCGAGTGAAGCATTAGCGGAACTTCATAGATGCTCGGGCAGTCGAGCGACTGAATGACAGCTTTCGGAGCCACATTGCAGAATTGTGCTATCTTATCCCTCATGCCCTCGGGAATGTCGTGCTCCGTGCGGAGAACGAGGACGTCGGGCTGGATGCCGAGCTGCTGGAGCTGCTTCACCGAATGTTGCGTAGGCTTGGTCTTAAGTTCCTTCGCCGCAGCCAGATACGGCACATAAGTGAGATGAATCACGAGAGCATTGTCGGCAAGTTCCCAACATAGTTGTCTGACAGCCTCAAGAAACGGAAGCGATTCGATATCGCCCACCGTGCCACCAATCTCAGTGATGACAAAATCGAAACGTCCGGTGTCGCCCAGAAGTTTGACATTTCGCTTTATCTCATCGGTGATGTGAGGAATTATCTGCACTGTCTTGCCGAGATAGTCGCCGCGCCGTTCCTTTTCTATTACATTTTTGTAGACTCTACCGGTGGTTATGTTGTTGGCATGTGAAGTGGGCACGTTGGTAAATCGTTCGTAATGTCCCAGATCAAGATCAGCCTCATAGCCGTCTGCTGTCACGTAGCATTCACCATGTTCATAGGGGTTGAGAGTACCCGGGTCGATGTTGATGTAAGGATCAAACTTCTGGTTGGTGACCCGATAGCCGTGTGCATTGAGCAGACAGGCGAGCGAGGAGGAAATGATGCCTTTTCCGAGTGATGAAACCACTCCTCCGGTTACAAAAATGTATTTTGTCTCCATTGCTGTTTGTTAACGCTTTTCCGTGAGACGGA
>JAUNFY010000070.1 GCA_030524805.1 Bacteroidales bacterium
CTGAGGGTCGTGCCGAGGGACTTATGGAAGGCCGCGCGGTGGGACTTGAGGAAGGCCGCGTGGAACAAAACCGGATCAACGCGCGGAAAATGCTTGCTGCTGGTATCGCGCCCGAGGTTGTGGCGCAAGTCACCGGTCTTAGTGTTGAAGAGATAGAAAAACTTTAAATATCCAAACTCCATCATCCTCTTAAAAGATATATATAAATAGATTATGGATACATCTAACCACTACATAAGATTTGACTGGGCAATCAAGCATATCCTTCGCGACAAGGCCAACTTCGGCATTCTCGAGGGTCTGCTATCGGTGCTGCTCAACGAGGATGTCAAGATAGAGGAGATACTTGAGAGCGAGTCGAACCAGATGAAGGACGACGACAAGTTCAACCGCGTCGACATCAAGGCGAAGAACAGCAAGGGGCATATCATCATAGTCGAGGTGCAGCTGACGCGTCAGCTCTATTATCTTCAGCGTATCCTATACGGCACCTGCAAGGCAATCACCGAGCATATCAACATCGGCGACAAATACGACCAGGTGAAGAAGGTGTATTCGGTGAGCATCCTCTATTGCGACTACGGTCAGGGCGATGACTACGTATATCACGGCGAGACGCGATTCAAGGGAATCCATACGGGCAACCAACTGCTTGTCAACACGAAGGAAGACGGGGTGATAGTTCCTCATCTGCCGAAGGAGGTATTTCCGGAATATTATCTTGTCAGGGTGAATGCGTTCTCTAAGATACCGGAGAGTCCACTCGACGAATGGATGGAATATCTGAAGGACGGCGTGGTTAAGGACAACACTCGGGCGCCGGGTCTGAAGCAGGTTAAGGAAAAACTGCGCCTGCTGTCGATGACCACCGCCGAACGCCGCGACTACGAGGCGCACATGGACAACATCATGGTCCAGAACGACGTCCTCGACACAGCCCGCGAGGAAGGCCTTGCAGAGGGCCGAGCTGAAGGCCGTGCGGAAGGTCGCGCTGAGGGTCGTGCCGAGGGACTTATGGAAGGCCGCGCGGTGGGACTTGAGGAAGGGCGCGCAGAAGGTCTGGAGAAAGGCCTTGAGGAAGGCCGTGCCGAACAAAACCTGATCAATGCGCGGAAAATGCTGGAGGCGGGTATTGCTCCTGAGGTAATTGCGCAAGTCACCGGCCTAACTGTTGAAGAGATAGAAAAACTTTAAATAGCCAAAGCTTACCTTCCTCTGAATTAAAACATACACGTGAATTAAAAAAACATACGCAAGGTCACTGATAAAAACATTGTAGATTCCGGAACGAAGGGAAATAAATTGGCTCCGTTTTTGCAGTTAATTCAAAAAAAATGCGTAAATTTGCACTTTGGTACTCGGAGGCCCTGCTTCCGGAACAATTATTCATGTATAATAACTGCTTTTTTCGCCAGCGATAAAAAAGCCGGTTTCCGGCAATGACTCGTGGCGGAATTAAAAATAAATAGGAAATGGCAAAACAGGAAGATGTCTTCAAGACGATAGTGGCTCATGCCAAAGAATACGGATTCGTATTCCAGTCATCTGAAATCTATGATGGCCTCAGCGCCGTGTATGACTACGGGCAGAATGGCGTTGAACTGAAAAACAATATCAAACGCTACTGGTGGGAAGCAATGACCATGCTTCACGACAATATCGTAGGTATCGACTCGGCAATCTTCATGCACCCCACTATCTGGAAGGCTTCCGGCCACGTAGATGCGTTCAACGACCCTTTGATCGACAATAAGGACTCAAAGAAACGTTACCGCGCCGACGTGCTCATCGAGGATGAGATTGCCAAGATCGATGATAAGATCAATAAGGAAGTGGCTAAGGCTGCGAAACGCTTCGGCGAATCGTTTGACGAGGCTATGTTCCGCCAGACCAATCCCCGCGTGCTCGAGCATCAGGAAAAACGCGACCGCCTTCACCAGCGTTTCTCCGACGCGATGAACGCCAACGACCTGGCCGACCTGAAGCAAATTATCCTCGACTATGAGATAGTAGACCCGATCAGCGGCACCAAGAACTGGACCGACGTTCGCCAGTTTAATCTCATGTTCAAGACCGAGATGGGATCCACTGCCGACGGCGCCATGGACGTGTATCTGCGTCCGGAAACAGCCCAGGGTATCTTCGTCAACTATCTCAACGTGCAGAAGACCGGCCGCATGCGCATCCCGTTCGGCATCGCCCAGATAGGCAAGGCTTTCCGCAATGAGATCGTGGCCCGTCAGTTCATCTTCCGCATGCGTGAGTTCGAGCAGATGGAGATGCAGTTCTTCGTGCGTCCCGGCGAGGAGATGAAGTGGTTTGACTATTGGCGCAAGACCCGCCTGCAGTGGCATAAGAATCTCGGCCTCGGCGATCAGAAATACCGCTACCACGACCACGAGAAACTGGCCCACTACGCCAACGCCGCCACCGACATCGAATTCGAGATGCCTTTCGGTTTCAAGGAAGTGGAGGGTGTGCACTCCCGCACCAACTTCGACCTCTCGCAGCATGAGAAATTCTCGGGTAAGAAAATACAGTATTTCGATCCCGAACTCAACGAAAGCTACGTGCCCTACGTCATCGAGACCTCAATCGGTGTCGACCGCATGTTCCTTAGCGTTCTCTGCAGCTGCTACGAGGATCAGGATCTCGGCAACGGCGACCGCCGCGTGGTGCTCCATTTCCCCGCGGCCCTCGCTCCGGTGAAGTGTGCGGTGCTTCCTCTCGTGAAGAAAGACGGGCTTCCCGACAAGGCGCGTGAGATCCAGCATAAGCTCCGCTTCGACTTCACATGCCAGGTAGACGAGAAAGACTCGATCGGCAAGCGCTACCGCCGTCAGGATGCCATCGGAACTCCTTATTGCATCACAGTCGACCATCAGACACTCGAGGACAACACCGTCACACTGCGCCACCGCGACTCTATGGAGCAGGAACGCGTCAATGTCGACGACCTCGAGAAAATCCTTTCAGAAAAGGTTTCGCTCAACTCGCTCCTGCGCAGATTGGCCGAATAAAGAAACATTGCAAATCAGTCATGGCCGTATGGTCCGACCCTGCGGTCATGATATAAATATAAGAATATGAAGAATATAATCAATAAGATAGCGGCATTGCTGGTGGCAGTTGTGGCTATGTCGTCGCTTTCGAGTTGCAATTACAACTCTTTGGTAGACAAAGAGCAGACCGTCGATCAGGCGTGGGCTCAGGTGGAAAACCAGTATCAGCGTCGTGCCGACCTCATTCCCAACCTGGTCAACACCGTGAAGGGCTATTCCGAGCATGAGAGCGAGACCTTCATCAAGGTGACTCAGGCGCGGAGCGGACTCACCGAGGCATACGACGCAGCGAAAGCCATCCAGGACCCGCAGGCCAACATCCAGGCCTATCAGGAAGCGCAGAGCAAACTCAAGGGCGCCCTCGACATTTATGTCAATGCAGTGCGTGAGGCATATCCCGACCTGAAGGCCAACCAGAATTTCATCGACCTCCAGACGCAACTCGAGGGCACCGAGAACCGGATCGCCACCGAGCGTCAGCGCTACACCGAGGCAGTGAAGGAATACAACACATCGATCAAGAAATTCCCCACCGTGATTTATGCCGGCTGGTTCGGTTTCGAGGAAAAGCAGCAGTTCCAGGCAGAGGCCGGCGCCAACAAGGCTCCCAAGGTGGAATTCTGACTTTCCCTTCATCATAGAGAAAGCAACCGTTATGAAGAAAATATTCAAGACTCCCGCAATCCTGGGCGTAGCATTGATGGCGTCATTGTCGCTGACTTCATGTCTCGGCGACGACGACAACAGCTATGACTACACCGAATGGATTGAAATGAACGAGACATATATCAGCAAAGCAGAGGCTGAGACCGACGAGGATGGCAAACCCGCCTACGAGAAGATCGTGCCCAAATGGTGTCCGGAGGTGTATATCCTCGCCAAATGGCACAACGACCGCAGCCTGACGGCATCGAATCTCGTGCCGATGGACAACTCCACGGTAGATGTCATCTACGAATGCGAATATGTGAATGATGTGGTGCTCGACACGAGCTACAGCAACACGACATGGGGCGACAGCATCTATCGCTGCCGTCCGCTCGACAATATCGTAGGATTCTGGACGATGCTGACCAATATGCACGTAGGCGACTCCGTGACCTGCATCATGCCTATGAATACGGCCTACGGCGTGACGAGTACGTCGGTGATGCCTTATTCCACGCTGGTTTATCACATGAAACTTAAAGGTATACATGCCTACGAGGTAAGTGGCTCGAAATAAACATTGACTTCGAAGGTCGCTGAATATTGCTCATTTATTTGAGACACTTAAATAGTAAATGATATGACAAAAATAAAGACTGTGGCTCTTGCCACGTCGGTGATCGCCCTCTCATTTTTCACAATGAGGGGCGTTGCCGCTTCTGTCGGGTTCGACGTTTTCAAAGTTTCCCCTGCTGTCAGCCTCAATCTCCCGGCCACCCCCGCCGACTCACTGCAGGCTTCCAAAAACAGTTTCAGCCGCGAGATGCTTCTCTCGGCCATCAACAGCCGTATGACGTCGCCTTCCGGCGACTGGACCATTGTCGAGGCCGATACTGCTGCGGTGGTGAAACTTGCGAAATCGGCCGCCGGTGCCGAGATCCGCACCCTCGCAACCCGTCTGCGTCCTTCGGCTTATGTCAGCGGTATGCTGCGCATGAAGTCGAACGTGATAGCCGACCTCAAGTCGGGACATAACACGCTGCTGACCGTGAGCGCGGCCGATTCCGCGGCTTCATGGGTGGAGACTCCTTTCAGCCTCGAGCCGGAGCGCACGGCCGACCTGTATGTCACATACGTGTCGATGCCCGATGATCCGGAGCAACCTGAGATTGAACTGGAATTCGTGCCTGCCGAAGGATTTGATAATGTATCGTTCGCTGCCGGCCCCGACATCACCAAACGTTTCCTGATAGAAAATACAGCCTTGGGCACCCGCCTCTACAAGACCTCGATCTCGCCCGACGGCAAATATATCATCCTTTCCTACAGCACCACATACGGCAAGGATTCCTCCCGCTACTGGGAAGAACTGCAGGAGACAGCCACCGGCAAGATCATCAACGCGAGCCTGCCTTACGGTGCTTACTGGCTCGACAAGGAGAGCACGCTCGCTTTCACCGTCCGCACCGACGACACATATTCTCTTTACACGATGGATGCCGCCACTCAGAGGCAGACACTCCTCGCGGAGAAACTTCCCGACAGTTCCTTTGCCGTGAGTCCCGACTGCTCTTATCTCATTTTCCATCACCTTGTGGAGGGTGCGAAAGACAGCGGTCCGCTGCTCCGCCTGCAGGAACCCGACGACCGCATCGAGGGCAACCGCAACAGATACTACCTGCAGAAATATGACCTGAAGACCGGCATCACGCAACCCCTCACATACTCGGGCAACAGCAATTTCCTCTGCGACATCTCCGCCGATTCGAAGAAGATACTCTTCATGTCGTCGTGTGAGATTCCCGACAGATACCCATTCTATTTCCAGGACATAATAGAGATGGATATCAACACGCTCGCCACCGACACGCTGGTGAGCATGGATCCCAGCGTGAAGTCGGCATGCTACTCGCCCGACGCTAAGCAGATATTCATCACCGGCACTGCCGAGGCATTCGGCGGTATCGGCAAAAACAACGGCGGACATAAATACAGCAACGACTATGATATACAGGCATTCATCATGACCGTTGGCGACCGGAATGTCAGGGCCATGACGAAAGACTTCAATCCCTCGCTCGAGGGCGACCCCGTATGGAACCGCGCCGACGGAAAAATCTATTTCCGCGCCTCCGACGGTTTCGACCTCAACGTGTATTCGCTCGACGCCGCTTCAGGCAAAATCACCAAGTTGGACCTTGACATACCTTATACCACAAGTTTTTCAGTGGGCAGCGACGAAAGCCGCTGGATGTCGGCCACCGGAGGCGATTTCTCCTTCACTGGCAAAGGTGAGCTGCTCGACCTGAAGAACAGGAAGATAAGGGTGCTCGACGATCCGTATCATAGCGATTTCGCCGACACTCAGGTGGGCGACGCCTCTTCCTGGACTTTCAAGGCCTCCGACGGCACCACCATCGACTGCATGCAGATAATGCCTCCCGATTTCGATCCGGCAAAAAAATACCCGATGATTGTATATTACTACGGCGGATGCTCTCCTACGCAGCAGTTTGTCAGCGTCTACGACCCGCACGCTTTCGCCTCGCGCGGCTACGTCACTCTCGTGATCAACCCGTCGGGCACCTACGGCTACGGTCAGGAATTCTCTGCACGCCATGCAAATGCCTGGGGCAAACGCACGGCTGAAGACATAATTGAGGGAGTGAAGGAATATTGCGCAACTCATGATTTCGTGGACGCCGCCAAGGTAGGCTGCATCGGTGCAAGCTACGGCGGCTTCATGACGCAGTATCTGCAGACGCTCACCGATATTTTCGCAGCCGCCGTGTCGCATGCCGGCATCTCCAATGTCACTTCCTATTGGGGCGAAGGCAACTGGGGCTATTCCTACAACGTGGTGGCGGCTCCCGAGTCGTACCCGTGGAACAATCCCGACCTCTACACCCGTCAGGGATCGCTCTTCAATGCCGACAAGATCCACACCCCGCTTCTGCTTCTGCACGGCAATGCCGACACCAATGTGCCGGTAGGGGAGAGCATCCAGCTCTTCAATGCACTGCGCATTCTCGGCCGCGATGTGGAGTTTATCCAGGTGGATGGCGAGAACCATTACATCGCCGATTATGAGAAAAGGAAATTGTGGATGAACACCATCATGGCATGGTTTGCAAAATACCTTCAGGACTCGCCGCAATGGTGGGATAGCCAATATTCGAAATAAGATGATGCGCAGATTGTTGGCAATCGCAGCCTTGCTGCTCGCACTGGCAGCCGGCGCCGCAAATCCGAAACGTGAATTCCGCGGCGCATGGCTCCACATCATAGGCCAGTCGCAATACATGAATCTCCAGCAGAAGGGCTCGGAGAAACTGAAAGAATATATCGCCGACCAGATCGACCGCCTTCACCGGGCGGGCTGCAACGCCATAATCTTTCAGGTGCGCCCTACGGCCGATGCCGCCTACATCAGCGACTACGAGCCATGGTCGAGCTGGATCACCGGCAAACGGGGCCGACAGCCCCAGCCGCTTTGGGATCCCCTTGAGTTTGCCATAGAGGAAGCACACAAAAGGGGAATGGAGCTGCATGCCTGGCTCAATCCCTACCGCGTCACTTCCTCTCCGAAGGAAGTGCTTCCGGCCGACCATCCGTCGAAGAAGCATCCTGAGCGGTTCTTCCGCTACGACAACAAGATTTTCTTCGATCCGGCATATCAGGAAAACCGCGACTTCATCTGCACCATAGTGAAGGATATCACCTCGCGCTACGACGTGGATGCCATCCACATCGACGACTATTTCTATCCCTATCCCGTAGCCGGCAAGGAGATTCCCGACGCCGAATCCTACAAAAAGTTCGGGGAAGGAATGAACCGTGCCGACTGGCGGCGCCATAATGTCGACCTTCTGATAGAGCAGATGCACGACGCCATAAAGCAGACAAAGCCCTGGGTGCGCTTCGGCGTGAGTCCCTTCGGGATATGGCGCAACAAGAAGACCGATCCGCGCGGTTCGGACTCCAACGGACTTCAGAACTACGACGCTCTCTATGCCGACGTGCTTCTCTGGGCGCGAAAGGGGTGGGTAGACTATCTCGCTCCCCAGCTTTACTGGACCCTCGACTTCAAGGCCGCCCCGAGCCGGCATCTCGCGCATTGGTGGAACGACAATTCCGAAGGTGTCGACATCTACATCGGTCAGGACGTGCAGCGCACCATGAACAATGCCGACCCGAAGGCAGGCGATTCCAACGAACTTGCCACCAAAGTGAAGCTCTCGCGCGAACTGCCCAACATCAAGGGCAACGTGTGGTGGCATGGCTATTGGGTGACCGACAACATGAAAGGAGTGGCCGACTCGCTGGCCTACGTGCACCAGAACACAGTGGCGCTTCCTCCCGCCTACGGCGACCTCGACGAGCAGCCGGCCCCGGTGAAGAACCTCGAGCTAAAGCGCAAGGACGGGAAGATATATCTTGAATGGGACACCGAGAAAATCAAAGGCAAGAGCATCGACCCGGTGCGTTTCGTGGTCTATTCTTTCATAGAAGGAGAGGAAGTGGACCCCGACAATGTGGAAGCCATCATGATTCTGACGCCAAGGAAAGAATATCTCGTTTCGGAAGACGACGACGTGCATCAGCTCAGGGGTATCCGGTTTGCTGTCTCGGCTCTTGACCGCAACAACCGCGAGTCGTCGCTGTCGGTGCTCACGCCGTGATATCATCGGCAAGTCAAGGATTTAACAACGTAACAGAGTATGCAAGACAAGATGAGCGAAAGCGACCTCCGGCTTTTCCTCGACGAGCAGGCCGCACTTATCGACAGGCCTGAATTCATAGCCGAGGATCCGGTGCAGTTCCCGCGTAGGTTTTCCGACCTGCGTGACATCGAGATAGTGGCGTTTCTCGCTTCGATGATAGCCTGGGGCAAGCGCACCATGATATGCAACAACGCCGAGAAATTGCTCACCATCATGGACCACTCACCCTACAGTTATGTGATGGATGAGGGATATCTCGACCTTGATCCGCAACTGAACATCCACCGCACATTTTTCGCGCGCGACCTCCGGCATTTCCTTACCGGGCTCCGCGAAATCTACCGGCGATTCGGCAGCATCGATGCCTTCAGCTGCCATGTGGGCGCGGCCGATGACGCGGCTCCGGCATGGAAACTCGTGGAAGAGATGCAGAAGATAATCACCGAAGCCAACGGTGGGGAGCCCGCGCGGCGCGGTTTGCCGGGCAATCTGAAGTCGACCGCGTTGAAACGCGTCAACATGGCCCTTCGCTGGCTCGTGCGCGACGACGGCATTGTCGACATGGGAGTGTGGAAATCAATCCCGAAGAGCAAGCTCTACATCCCGCTCGATGTGCATGTGGGCAACACGGCGCGTGAGCTCGGGCTGCTGGAGCGCCGGCAAAACGACCGCAAGGCCGTGGAGGAACTCACCCTGCGCCTGCGTTCTTTCCGTCCCGACGATCCTGTATATTACGACTATGCGCTCTTTGGCGTCGGAGTAAACGGTATCTTTAAATCACTTTCCTAAACAAAAGTGGAATATTTGACGTTTTTTTTGCAAAGATAATTAAAAAGTTGTAATTTTGCATTCAGATAGGAGCAAGCTCCGCATCTCCCGGCGAGGTGCCTGCGGTCTTTGCCGAATATATGTAGGGAAAGAGCCGTTCTTCACTCATGGAGGAGCCTGCGAAACTTAAATTTTATTGTTTTGGATATAGACCCTTTACCTGCTCACAGTCCCGTGCTGGCGCTCAGCCAGCTTGCAGCCAATGCCATATCGTTTATGCAACCCGAGAGCTGGGTTTCATGGACAGTAATCGTAGTAATCGCAGCGATATGCCTCTGCCTGTCGGCATTCGTATCCGGAAGCGAGATTTCTTATTTCGGACTGTCACGCTCCGATATAGAGGATTTCGAAGAGAAGGACGACTCCTCCTCAAGGAGAGTGCTTGGCCTTATCAGAAATCCTGAGAAACTGTTAGCCACAATCCTTATTGCCAACAATCTTGTCAACATCACCATGGTGGTGCTGCTCACGTTTGCCATCAATCAGGTGGTGGTGTTCAATTCGTCGGTGGTCGGATTCCTGTGCCAGACGGTATTGCTGACGTTCCTGCTGCTGCTTTTCG
Organism: Bacteroidales bacterium; assembly: GCA_030524805.1. Taxonomy (GTDB): domain Bacteria; phylum Bacteroidota; class Bacteroidia; order Bacteroidales; family Muribaculaceae; genus Lepagella. The sequence continues at coordinate 9,825 of JAUNFY010000070.1, forward strand.
GCGAGATTTTCCCAAAGCTCGTGGCCCGCGGCCGGAGCGTGAAGTGGGCGGTGATGGCGGCTCCCGGCATAATGTTCATGATGAAATTCTTTTCTCCGCTCTCGGCTTTGCTCGTGAAGTCGTCGGTGGTGATCAAGAAGGTCGTCACCAAAAAGCAGGAGAACGTCACTACAGATGAGTTGGAAAAGGTGCTTGAGATTTCCGACCTTGAGGAGGGCAAGGACAAGGAGATGCTCGAGGGAATCCTCACATTCGGCGACAAGGAAGCCAGCGAGATAATGATTTCGCGGGTGGATGTCACCGACATTGAGTATCATGCCGATTTTTCCGAGGTGGTGGATGTGATAGTGAAGTCGGGCTTCAGCCGCATTCCGGTCTACGACCGTTCGCAAGACACTATCAAGGGGATACTCTACTCCAAAGACCTCCTTCCCTACATAGGCAACAACGACCCGAAATTCAGGTGGCAGGCTCTCATACGCGATGCCTATTTCGTGCCCGAATCCCGCTCGCTCGACGATCTGCTTGAAGACTTCCGCAAGAAGAAGATGCACATAGCCATAGTGATCGATGAGTATGGCGACACGCAGGGCATTGTCACGATGGAAGACGTGATCGAGGAGATAGTGGGGGAAATTGATGATGAATACGACGAAAGCCAGCATCTTTACAGAAAACTGGCCAACAACACATACATATTTGACGCGAAGATTCCGATAAGCGATTTCTGCAGGGTGATGGACATAGATGAGGAATCGCTCGGTGATGTGGGCGAGGCCGAGACCCTGGCCGGACTCATGCTCGAGATAAAAGGTGATTTCCCCGAAAACAAGGAATCTCTGCAGCTGGGCAATCTCCGCTTCCTGATAATGCAGATGGAGAAGCACCGCATCACCAAGATACGTGTTTCCCTCGTGCCCCAGACCTGACCAACTAATTTTTCCGGCGCAAGCCAACGACAAGATGTCTGAATTCATTTATCAAAAAACTAAGGCTCCATGCGGAATAGCGGTGGAGGAGATATATGGAGCGGATGAGAAGTCCGCTAAAGTGTGGAAATTGTTTGCCATGCAGATTCTTTCCGAGGCTGATGGCGACTACCGCGAGATAGCGCATCTCGACAATGGCGCTCCTTTGCTCGACGGGGTTCCGCAGCGTGTGTCGGTATCCCACACGTCCCATCATCTCGTGATGGCCTCCATACCTAAGACTCCCGACATAAACCTTGAGGAAGTAAGCCCGCGCACCGCCATAGGCATCGATATCGAGAAGGCCGACCGCAAGCAGGTGGTAGGCGTAAGGGAGAAATTCCTTTCGGCCGACGAAATGAAGTTGCTTCCCGATGTGCCGGAGTCGGACGAGGCTTCCCCTGAATCTGTGAAAGACCTGATTCTCGCCTGGACATGCAAGGAGGCCCTCTACAAGGCGGCATTGGGATTATCGCCCGACTGGAAGGAAGATTACAGGATCCTGAGTCTTCCGAAGATTGCCGACCGATGCAGCGCGGCCACTCCCGACCGGTACGGCAGGGGCGCGGTGAGGCTTCCCGATGGCAAAGTGCTCGACATGTTGCTGTCGTCGTGGATGTCGGAAGGAGAGGTGGTCACTCTCTCGTTCTCCCCGAAAATTCCGATTTTCAAATGAACAGTGAGGACAATAGAAACAGTTTTCTCATGAAACCCTCCAATCAAGTTTATATCATCAATCACAAATTTATATCGTTGCTATTACTATGAATACTGTCACACCAGTGGGCCGCTTCGCTCCGTCGCCGTCGGGCAGAATGCATTTCGGAAATATCTATACGGCTGTGCTTTCATGGCTGTCGGTGAAATCGGCAGGCGGAACCTGGATTCTGCGCATCGAAGATCTCGACCCGCAGCGCAGCAAGCTTGAATATGCCCGGCAGATTGAAGATGATCTGCGATGGCTCGGGCTTGAATGGGACGAGGGAGGTCTCGACGGCAGGGGAGGGCATGGCCCTTACCTGCAGAGCTTGCGCTCCGGCATTTATGAGGAGTGCCTTTCAAAACTTCAGTCTACCGGCCTGTGCTATCCCTGCGTCTGCACGCGTGCAGACATACTGGCTACTCAGGCTCCGCATGAGTCGGACGGCCGGGTGGTGTATAAAGGCGTGTGCCGTCCGCAGCGTTTTCCGGCCGCCTCTCCGGAGGCCGACGGAGCATCGGTGAGGATTGCGGTTCCTGACATCGACATCTTGTTTGCCGATAGGGTGAAAGGGTTGCAGTCGGTCAATCTTGCGCGCCATTGCGGCGATTTCGTGCTTCGCCGTGCCGACGGCGCCTGGGCTTATCAGTTGGCGGTGGTGGCCGACGATGCGCTGATGGGCGTCACGGAAGTGGTGAGGGGCGACGACCTGCTGCTCTCGGCTGCCCAGCAGATCTATCTCTTCAACCTGTTGGGATTCACACCCCCGGAGTTTGCCCATGTGCCCCTAATCTGCAATTCCGAAGGCGTGAGGCTTTCTAAGCGTGACAAGTCTTTCTCCATGGAGTATCTGCGTTCCCTTCATTCGCCGGAAGAGATACTCGGCATGGTGGCCCACTCAGCCAATATCATCGACACACCGCAACCGATATCGCTCGCCGAACTTCTCTCGGAAATCGAACATCTGTAAGGTATCAATGAACTATCGAGAAGAAAATCATGGACTTCTGTCAAAAGCCTCGTTCATTAGTGGAAATATTGTTCATATCAGGATTTTTAGCTAATTTTGCTATATGAATCAGGAGAATCAGAACATAGAGCACAAGCGCATCTGGAAGGACGAGTATCTGAAATGGGTATCGGGCTTTGCCAATGCTCATGGCGGCAAGATATATATTGGCATTGATGACGATTTGACAGTTGTCGGTGTCGACGACCTTCATCAGCAGATGGAGGATTTGCCCAACAAGATTATCAACAATACTGGCGTGTTCCCTGAAACCAATCATCTTTCGATTGATGGCAAAGACGTGATTGAGATTATCATTGACCCGTCGATGATGCCAATATCCTATCGCGGAGTTTATTACTATCGTAGTGGAGCTACTAAACAGGAGCTTCGCGGAACTGCTCTCCATCAGTTTCTCTTGAAGAAGATGGGGCTTAACTGGGAGGATATGCCTTGCTATGGAACCACCTTGGACGATATTGATGATAATGCCATCAATTATTTCTTGACTCACGCGATAGATGAGGGCAGATTGGATCCGGAGCGCCGTGGCTCAACAAAAGAAGAAGTGCTCGCAAATCTGGGACTCTTAAAGGATGATATTCCTACCAACGGGGCAGTACTGTTGTTTGGCAAGTATCCTCAGCGTGTGTTTGTCACCTCCAGTTTCAAGATAGGGCGATTTGGCGTTGATGATTCAGATTTATTGAATCAGGATGTTATTTCTGGTAATCTCATACAGATGACCGACAAGATAATGCAGGTGCTCAGTGACAAATATCTTATTCGTCCGATTCATTACGAGGGTTTGCAGCGTAAAGAGCCGTTGGAGATACCTCAGGATGCTCTGCGTGAGATTATTTTCAATAGCATCGTGCATAAGCTTCAGATTGGAACATGGAATCAGATGAGCATCTATGACGACCATATCCAGTTGTGGAATGAGGGCGTTTTGCCGGAAGACTATACTGTTGAGACGCTGATGAGCAAGCATATCTCAAGGGCACGCAATCCTAAGATTGCACATGTATTTTTTCTTGCAGGGTTCATCGAGGCGTGGGGACGAGGCTACGAAAAGATTATGCATGAATTTGATAAGGCAAATCTGAAGCATCCCACATTCAGGGAAGAACATGGCGGTGTCTCAGCTATTATTCCTCGTGAAATCTTCATGTCGATAAGGAGTGGTGCCGTGAAACCGGAGCATGCCGATTCCAACCGAAATAAAACCGAACTAAAACCGAA
>JAUNFY010000071.1 GCA_030524805.1 Bacteroidales bacterium
GAATCGAACCCCTATCTAAAGTTTAGGAAACTTCTATTCTATCCGTTGAACTACAGAGGCGGGCGGGCTTTTTTGTCCGTTTTCGACTGCAAAGGTAATATAATTTTGTCATTTTTGCAATTCATTAACCTACATTAATGAAAAAAAATTGTTTATTAAGTAGGTGAGGTTGGCCGACTACATGAGTGGGCCAGCCGTCATTGACCAACTAATTTTCCGCGATATGACAGAGAAAAAGATAGAAATCAAGTATATAGCCACCACTGCCGACCAGCTTCCGGAGGCCGACCGACGCCTTATAGAAGAGGCAAAGGGTATGACCTACAAAAGTTATGCTCCGTATTCCAAATTTCATGTGGGGGCGGCTATCCTCATGGCCGACGGCTCCATAGCGACGGGTTCGAATCAGGAAAACGCGGCCTATCCTTCCGGCACGTGTGCGGAGCGCACTGCGTGCTACCATGCTTCGGCCACCCATCCGGGAGTGGCGATGAAGAAAATAGCGGTGGCGGCGCGCAACGTGGCGGGTTTCCGCTCTTCGGCCGACGCGCCTTTCCAGCCCGCACCGATCTCTCCCTGCGGAGCCTGCCGGCAGGCTCTTCTTGAATATGAGCATCTTTATGGCGACATCGAAGTGATTCTCTTCGGTGAGGACGACATCTATATTTTCCCTTCGGTGAAATCGCTCCTTCCTTTCTCTTTCTCCGAATTTTAACTTTGACCAATACTAAATAAGAAAAACACAAATAATTATGGAAGAAACTATTAAAAACGAAAACAGCATAGAGGCCGCACCCGCAGCCCAGCCCCAGGTATCTGACGGCCACCGCGCCGGCTTTGTCAACATAGTAGGCAACCCTAACGTGGGCAAGTCGACTCTCATGAACGATCTCGTGGGAGAACGCATATCGATCATCACGTCGAAGGCGCAGACCACGCGCCACCGCATCATGGGCATAGTGAACACTCCGGAATATCAGATCGTATTTTCCGACACTCCGGGCGTGCTGAAACCCAAATACAAGCTTCAGGAGTCGATGCTTGAGTTTTCGGAGGGTGCGCTGACCGATGCCGACATCCTTCTCTACGTCACCGACGTGGTGGAAGACCCTGAGAAGAACAAGGATTTCCTCGACCGCGTGGCCAAGGAAACAGTGCCCGTGCTGCTGGTCATCAACAAGATAGACCTGGTGAAGAGCAACGAGGAGCTGGAGGCTATCGTCGACAAGTGGAAGCAGCGCCTTCCGAAGGCCGAGATCTTCCCCATCAGCGCCATCGAGCACTTCAACATCGACAACCTGAAGAAGCGCATCGTGGAGCTGCTGCCCCCGTCGCCTCCCTTCTTCGGCAAAGACGCTCTGACCGACAAGCCGATGCGTTTCTTCGTCACTGAGATAATCCGCGAGAAACTCCTGCTCAACTACGATAAGGAAATACCTTATTCCACTGAGGTGCTCGTAGAGAAATTCGAGGAGAAGGAGAATTCCATCCATATCATGGCGGTGATCTATGTGGAGCGCGACTCGCAGAAGGGTATCATAATCGGCCGCGGAGGTGAGAAAATCAAGAAGGTAGGCATCCAGGCGCGTCAGGATATCGAGACTTTCTTCGACAAGAAAGTATATCTCGAACTCTTCGTGAAGGTGGAGAAAGACTGGCGCAACCGAGAAAACAAGCTGAAACAATTTGGTTACATCGAATAACTTAAAATTCGCCTCAAGAGGCGAATTTTAAGGGTTAGGGGTTAAGGGTTAGTTTATTCGGGAAATCAGGATCGGGATTATGGGGAATTATATCGGTAAGTTATTTCCGCAAAGCGAAAATTAATAATTATGGGTAAATTAGTAGCAATAGTAGGGCGGCCGAACGTGGGGAAATCCACGCTCTTCAACCGTTTGACGCAGACAAGAGCCGCCATCGTCGACGACACTTCCGGCACCACACGCGACCGGCAATATGGTAAAGTCGACTGGGATGGTCAGGAATTCTCGATAGTAGACACCGGCGGATGGGTAGTGAACTCCGACGATGTCTTCGAGGAGGAAATCAACAAGCAGGTGCATATCGCCATCGAGGAAGCTGACGTGATACTTTTCGTGGTCGACGCTTCGGTGGGCGTGACCGATCTCGACGACAAGGTGGCGGCGATATTGCGCCGCAGCAAGAAGCCTGTGATCCTCGTCGCCAACAAGGAAGACAAGAGCGATTCACGCTATATAGTGCCTGAATTCTATTCCCTCGGCCTCGGCGATCCTTTTGAGGTATCCTCAGCCAACGGCTCCGGCACGGGCGAATTGCTGGACGAGGTGATAAAAGACTTCCCCGATACTCCCGACACCGACGAAACGGAGGAAAACATAGCGAAATTCGCCATCGTGGGGCGTCCTAACGCGGGCAAATCCTCACTCATCAACGCTTTCATAGGCGAGGAGCGGCATATCGTCACCGACATAGCCGGCACCACACGCGACTCTATCTATCACCGTTACAATAAGTTCGGATTCGACTTCTATCTGGTCGACACGGCCGGCATCCGCAAGAAGCAGAAGGTGAACGAAGACATTGAGTATTACTCAGTGATACGCTCCATCCGTGCCATCGAGGCTTCGGACGTGTGCATCCTCATGATCGACGCCACGCGCGGCATAGAAGGCCAGGACGCCAACATCTTCTCCCTCATCCAGAAGAACAGGAAAGGGCTCGTGGTATGCGTCAACAAGTGGGACATAGCTGAAGACCGCAGCCTGGAGGCCCAGAAACGCTTCGAAAACGCCATCCGCACGAAGTTCGCGCCTTTCACCGACTTCCCCATCATCTTCACCTCCGCGCTCACGAAACAGCGCATCTACAACGTGCTTGAAACGGCCGTGCAGGTCTACGAAAACCGCCGCCGTGTGGTTCCGACCTCGCAGCTCAACACCTATATGCTCGAGGAGATAGCAATCACTCCTCCTCCGAGCAACAAGGGCAAGTTTGTGAAGATAAAATATGTCACGATGCTCAAGGATTCCATTATCCCGACTTTCGTGTTCTTCTGCAATCTGCCGCAGTGGGTGAAGGAGCCTTACCGCCGCTTCCTTGAGAACAAGATACGCGCCAAATGGGACTTCCGGGGCACTCCGATCCAGATTTTCATGCGCGAGAAGTAATTATCATGTCTGCCTCATGAGGCAGACATGATTGGTTTTTATATATTTTTTTTAAGATGAAAAAGAAACTGGTGATAAGCTCCGGCGCGGGCATAAGCGCGGAGTCGGGCATCAAGACATTCCGCGATGCCGGCGGACTGTGGGAGAACTATCCGGTGATGGACGTGGCTTCGGCCGACGGATTCGCGCGGAACCCGAAACTCGTGCATGACTTCTACAACCAGCGGCGGCGCGACCTGCAGAAGGCTGAGCCTAATGCGGCCCACAAGGCGCTCGTGGATCTGGAGAAGGATTTCGACGTGTATGTCATCACCCAGAATGTCGACGACCTGCATGAGAGAGCCGGCTCGAAGAATGTGCTCCACCTGCATGGCGAGCTGATGAAGATACGCTCCATATCCGATCCGGACTATATCGAGAGCCTGGACATAGAGCATCTGGAGACCACTCCGCAGACGCGCGGCAAGAACGGCGACCTGATGCGTCCGCACATCGTGTTTTTTCAGGAGGCTGTGCCCAACATTGAGAAGGCTGCCGAGCTGGCTCATGAGGCCGACATCTTCGTGGTGATAGGCACGAGCCTGGCGGTGTATCCGGCTGCCAGTCTGCTCTATTATGTAAGGAAGGGAGTGCCTATCTACTACATCGACCCGAATCCGGCTGCCACCCCCGACATCCCGAACCTGACCGTGATTCCCGAAATCGCCTCGAAGGGGCTGCAGACGCTCGTGGCGAAATTGCGGGGGGAAGGATAAGGCTGCTTTGGGCTTTTGCGGCTTGCTTGGCCTTGGCTTTTGGCTGCTTGCTTTGGCTTTGGCATTACGGCACCCTGACGGCACCCTCGACATTCTGCCGAGGCACAGGACAAAATATCTCCGCTATTTGAAAGCGCCTGCTGAAAGCTTGCTGAAAGGCTGCTGAAGGCGCTTGAAAGGCGCTGCTGAAGGCTCTCCATAGAAGGAGATATTTTGTCCTGTGCCGCGCCGGAATGGCGCGGGTGCCGGCAAGATATGCGTAGGGGCGGCAATCAGCGGCTTGAGTGCCGGCTAAATAAGCGGCACAATCAGCGGCAAAGCGGCGGCTAAATCTGCGGCGCGATCAGCGCGGCTTTTCTATATTAATTCTAAGCGTGATGGCATGGATATTCCTCCTGATTTTTATGATGAATTGAAGCATAATAAGCTGCGGCGTGCCGATTGGCACGACTATCATTCCAAATGCTTCTATCTCATCACGCTGATGAAGAATCCTTCTGCTCTGATCCCGGTTTTTTCCAATATAATCGCTAAGGATAATGCCATAACTACGGATTTCACATGGTCGGGATGGGGCATTTATAATGGGATACAGGAGTTTAAGAGGTATATACGGGAAGTCACTATATGGACCTTTGTCATAATGCCCGATCATGTGCATCTCATCATGTCGGCGGATGAAAGGCTCGACAAGCATTTCGGAAGATATGTCAGCTACTTGAAAACGCTTTGCACGCAAAAGGTGCAAAGCAAATCGCGATTGCAGTATTATACCGAAGAGGCGGCCTTTTGCCCGGGATTTAACGACCGCATCTTGCTGCAACACAGGCAGCTGCAAAAATGGAACCGCTACATCTATGATAATCCGCGAAGACTTTGGCTGATGCGCTCGGTGCCGGATTTCTTTTTGAAAGCAGCCTTGATAGATTCCGATAAATTACCATCCGAATTATGGCCGACGGGGCAAAAGCCGATGATTCAATTATATGGCAATCGCCTGCTGCTTGAATATCCGGAGCTTTGTGTGGTGAGGTTCAGCCGTCGTTTTTCGGTTGAGACTTGGCAGATTAAGAAGAGGGATGCGCTTCGGGTGGCCGGGAATGGTGGAGTGCTTGTTTCGCCGTTCATACATAAGGAGGAGAAGGCTATCTTTGAGGAGGGGGTGCGGCTTGGGGCGAGAACAATAAAAGTGATATCTGATGGCTTTCTTGACAGGGCAAAGCCTCAGGGTGCTGATTTCTATCATTGCGCCGAGGGGCGGATGCTTCTCGTGGCCATGAATGCGGGGGCATTTACGCCTACGCGCACGAGCAGGGAGATATGCGAGCGGATGAATAAGCTTGCGGTCTGGATTGCTGAGAATGCGGGAAGGCTGATGGGATGAAAAAGGGGGCTTGGCTTGCTTTTGGCTTTTGGCTTTGGCTTGGCTTTGGCATTGCGGCACCGGCGCCCTGACGGCACCCTCGGCATTCTGCCGAGGCACAGGACAAAATATCTCCTTCTTTGGAGAGCCTTTGGAAGCTGGCTTTCGCGAGGGGAGCTTTGGGAAGGCTGCTTTTGGCTTAGGGAGCTGGCTTTCGGGAGGGGGGATGGAAGCATGAAAAAAGGCGCGGCCCGGAGGGGGCTGCGCCATTGGTTTTTGCTGAGGGCTGTCTCAAGCGCTTGCGCTTGGGATGGCTGGGCGGGGATCAGCGGATTACTTTCTTGCTTACCTTGTTGCCTTCGCGGACTACGTAGATGCCTTCTGTGGGGTTGGCTACGCGTACGCCCTGGAGGTTGTAGTATTCGGGAGCTGCGTTTTCGGTTGCTTCGATGCCTTCTACAGCTTCTGTGCCGGTGAGCACTTCGAGCTTGAAGTCAGCAAACGGGTTCCAGTACTGTGCAGGGCTGTTCTCATCCTTGCCAAGACCTACCCATACCTTGCAGGGTTCGGTAACCTCGAATTCAACATACTGACGCCACTTTTCGGGATCGGCTACGAAAGCAGCAGCAGATTCACGCTCCATACCGGAGTCGCACCAGTTGGGAACGACGTTGCGCACTGCATATTCGGGCACGATTTCAGTGCCTTCAGCGGTGCCGCGAGTTTCGTTTTCAGGCATGTTGGCGTAGTCGCCTGCGCAGATCTCCCAGGGGCCTTTCACGCGGGTGATGACCACGTTTTCCTCAAGCATCTCAACAGAAGTGGAGAGGCTGGTCGGCTTGTCAGCTTCGAAAGAAGCATAGAGGTAAGCGTTGGCAGTGAAGTCATCGTTCTTGTAGAGGTTCTGCTCATACCACTGCTTGGGAGAAGGATCCACGTCGTTGAGACCCCACTGGCCTTTCACAGTGATGATCTTGCCGTCGTAGTTGCCGGCGCCGCCGTAGCGGAGGAAAGTCAGCGCGCTGAAACGGTATTTGCCAACGGGCAGTTCGATCTGCTGGCCGAAGTTGTAGGGAGAAGCGTTGGTCTTGCGATATACGCCGCCGCCTTTGTTTACGTCGGGAGTCTTCTCGCCGCCGGCGGAGTTAACGAGATTCCAGCAAGCAGCCTTCACGTCGATGCCGTCGTTGAAGTTGGCGTTGACGATCTTGTCGGTGTAGTCAGTGTCGCCCGATTTGAGCTGGAAGTTGTCGAAGCAGAGCCATTCGTCGTTGTAGCCGCCGAGGTTCTTGATGCCGAGCACGAGGTCGCCGCCTTCGTGGGTGAACTTAACTTCGTTGACGTATTCGCCTGCAGCGAATGCAGCAGCGGCTTCGCCTGTGTTGTTGGGAGCAGCGTCACGGCCGTCGAAAAGGCCTTTCACCGGAGTCTCAGCAGTGCCGAGATAGATCGAAGCATAGTGGTTTGCGCCATCCTTCATGTTCTCCTTAGAGTAGTCGTTTGTGCCACAGCGATAGAAAGCGTCGGCAGTGAGCACGTATTCGCCTGCGGGCATGTCGAGCAGAACCTGATAGAGGTTAGCCGCACCGTTGTAGACCTCGCCAACACCGTCGGCAGTGGCAGTGATAGCACCCTGCCATCCGGGGAGGAACGCGGGGTTGGTCATGTAGAGGCCGGTCACGTCACGGTAGGTGTCGGCCGATGCGGATACTGCGATAGCAGCCGCTCCGAGCAGCATCATGCTGCGTTTCATGTAGTTAATCTTCATGGAAATAAATTTAAAAATATTTGAAGTTTTTCATATAGAGGCCCTGAGGTCGTTAAGGTCGTTAATGACCTCAGGGCCTTTATTTTCAATCTTTAATCATTTCAGAGTCCCTGATAACCGGGATTCTGCTGCCAGTTGGTGTTGGTCTCGAGTATGCCGCGGTGGATAGGCATCAGGCGGCGCTTCACGTCGTCGGCGCCCTCGCGCTTCTGCCAGTGGAATTGCGTATGCTCCTCGTTGTCCCAGACCTTATACTGGTTCTTCTCGCCCCAGTCGTTTTCAAACATACCGCAGCGGATAAGGTCGTTGCGTCGCCAGGGTTCGAGAATGAATTCGCGGCTGCGCTCGTCCATGAGGTCCTGGATGGTGAATGAGCCCGAGATGAGGGGGGCACCCGCACAGCTGCGGATCTGGTTGACCAGATTCTCCACAGTCGCTCCCAGGGTGGGAGTGGCGCCGCGCATGATGCACTCAGCCTTGGTCATGAGGATGTCGGCATAGCGGAAGATGGGATAGTCGTTTGCCTGCTCGCGGTTCCAGATCTGATAGTCTTCTGCCCTGGGGGGATACTTCATCAGGCGTGCACCTTTCTGAATGTTGAGAAGGGCTGTTCCGTTCTGGATATTGGCCTTGTTTGCTTTGGGGAGAGCCTCGTCGCCGAGCGAATAGATCTTGCCGTCGTCGAAGTCGAAGTCGGCATGATAAGTGAGCTGGCCCACGAGGGTCTTCTCGTTGCCGGGCACGGTGTAGATATACACGGGCACGTCGGTCTGCTCATAGTTGGAGTCGAACGTGAACTGCGGGCCCTGGAGCACCATCTTGTTGCGCTCGTCGCCCGGGAGGTTGAATCGGGCCACAGCCTCTTTGGTCAGCACAAACTGTCCGGCCACCGACAGCGGGTTTTCCCAGCCGAAGGTGTAGGGGCGGCACAGGCCGTCTTTCTTGAAGCCAAACCAGCGATACCATGTAGTGGTTCCGTCGGGTTTGGTGGCGGGGTCTACGTCGAAGGCATAGATGAAATCCTTGATGTGGACGCCGTTGTCGGGGAAGAATTTCTTGCGGTAGCCCTGTCCGACTTCGAAGAGTCCGGACTGGATGATTTCGTCGCACCATTTCACGCAGTCGTTGAGTTTCTCGTTGGGGGTGTTGTTGTCTACGGTGTAGATGTCGTGGGTGTATACTCCCCAGTTGAGATAGAGCTTCACGAGCAGCGAGGCAGCCATCCAGTAGTTGGGTTTGCCGTATGTGGAGGCGTCGTTAGCCTTGCTGAGGCCCCCTTCCTGGCCGAGGATGTCGAGCAGCTCGCTCTCGATCCATTTAGCCACCTCGGCACGCGGCATGCGCTCGATAGGCGTTCCGTCAACTACGGGTCGGTCGATGATGGGGCAGTCGCCGTAGAGCTCCATCATCCAGAAGGTGTAGAACGCACGTATGGCGCGGAGAGGAGCCACCACGGGGTCGTTCATTCCCTCGCCTCCGAATGCGAGGATCTTGGTGTTGGTGTAGGTCACACCCGAGAGGCAGCCCTCGATGATGCGTGTGCGCCAGTTGTCGAGATGCAGCGAGTGGATCGATGCGTCGAGGTATCGGCCGTCGTCGTAATAGTTGCCGACGCCGAAGCAGCAACCCATCACTTCATCGCCCTGAAGGATCACTCCCTCGTTGAAGTCGCGTCCAAACCAGCCGTGCAGATACTTGTAGCAAGGGTTGAACTCACCTTCGGTCGCGATCGGATTATCGGGAATCTGGGTATATTTGGTCTTTATGTCGGTGTCGAGGTCGGTGCAGGAAGCAGCTCCGGCGAGCAATCCGACAGCCATCATGGCTTTGATATATCGTTTCATCTTCTTTTGAATTTAGAAATTGATGGAAGCGCCTACGAGAATCTGGCGGGCGCGCGGATAGTGGTCGTTGCGGGTGTCGTGTCCCGGGTCGAGTCCGCCGAGGTTGATTTCGGGATCGCGGCCGGAGTAGCCTGTGATGGTGAACACGTTGTTGGCGCTCACGTAGAGTCGCAGATCCTGAAGCCAGCCGTTGAAGCAGTTGCGGAATGTGTAGCCGAGCGTCACTGTGGCGAGCTTGAAGTAGCTGCCGTCTTCAAGATAGCGCTGCGAGGGGTAATGGGCGAGGCCGTCGGTAGCGAGCTGGTCGTCGACCACTGAAGCCATCACGTTCTTGCCCTGCGAGATGCTGCCCATGTAGGAGAAGTAGGCGTGAGGCTCGTTGAAGATCTTCTGGCCGAACACTCCGGTGAAGAAGATGTTGAGGTCCCAGTTTTTCCAGGTGAAGCGGTTGTCCCAGCCCATTGTGAGTTTCGGCTGAGCCGATCCTGCATATATGCGGTCGTCTTCGCCGGGCTGCATGGTAGTCTCCGGATTTCCATTGGCGTCGAGGATGTGGTTGCCCTGTCCGTCGTAGCGGTAGAAAGTGGATATGCCGTCTTCGTTATATCCGGCCCAGTCCCAGAGGTAGAAGCTGCCGATAGGCTTGCCTTCCACGATGCGCTGTGTGTTGCAGCCCTGCGAGAGGCCGGGAAGGTGCGGGTCGTAGCGGTTGAGGACGCCGGCGTTGAACTCAGTGTTGGATACGCTCACCACCTTGTTGTCGTTGTGCGAGAAGTTGAGCGATGTGTTCCATGTGAAGTCGCGTGTCTGCACGGGATAACCCTGGATCATGAGTTCGACACCGCGGTTCTGCATCTTGCCCACGTTGGCTGTGAGCACATTTACGGGGTAAACGGCTGTCGACACGGGATAATCCCATATCATGTCTTTGGTAGACTTGTTGTAGTATTCCACCGTACCGGCGAGTCGGCCGTTGAAGAAAGAGAAGTCGATGCCGAGGTTGAGCATTGTGGTTGTCTCCCACTTCAGGTCGTCGTTGACGTTGCGGGCCGCAGTGAGGGTCTTGTAAGATTTCACTTCGCCTGTGACGGGGTCGACATAGTCGAATCGTGAATACTTGTTGGTGGCGTTGTCGATTTTATGCGGTTCGTAGAAGAAACGGGAGGTGTAGATGTCGAAACCGAGGGCGTTGCCGCTCTGTCCCCATCCGGCGCGTATCTTGAGGTCGCTAAGCCAGTTTACGTCCTTGAGGAAGTCTTCTTCCGAGAGGCGCCATGCCACGGAAGCCGAGGGGAAAGTGGCCCAGCGGTGGTTGGCGCCGAATGTCGACGCGCCGTCGCGGCGCACAGCCGCCTGCACCAGGTATTTGCCCATGAATGAATAGTTGACACGTCCGTAGAAGGAGATCATCTTTGTCTCGCTCTGGAGGTTGCCCCATACGGGGTCGGCGTCCCAGCTGTTGGCCATGCCTATGTCGTACCATCCGAGCGAGTCGTCGTAGTAGTTGTAGCCGCGAGCGCCGAAGCCGTCGCCGTTCTTGTTCTGCTCCCAGGAGTAGCCGAGCATCACGGCGAGCTTATGCTTGTCGCCGAATTCCTTGTCGTAGTTGGCATAGATTTCCATCAGCTTCTGGTAGTCGTCGGTGACGTTGCGCGACGACTGTCCGTGGCGTGTGTTGTTCTGCGACTTGGTCGAAGTGTAGTCCTTGTAGTGGTAGTTCTGTGTGGAGTAGGAGAAGTTGGCGTTGAGGAAAAGGCCTTCGATGATCTTCAGGCTTGCCTTACCGGTGGTCTGGAAGCGCTTGAAGGTAGCCATCGAGCGGTTTTCGTATATCAGCGAGAGGGGGTTGTAGTTTTGCGAGATTGTCTTGTCGCTATACCAAGAGCCGTCTTCGTTGGTGACGGGCACGAGGGGCGAGTAGTAGTACATGCCTTCATACACGGAGCTGCCGTTGAGGTCGCGGGGCACTCCCCATTCGTTGCGGATGTTGCCGTTTACTCCGATGCCGATGGTGAGCCTGTCTTTCAGGGTCTTTGTCTCCACGTATGCACGGGCGGTGAAGAGGTTGTTGCCCACGCCCTTGATGATGCCGTCGCGCTTGATGTAGTTGAGCGATACGTTGTAGGTGGTGTTCTTGCCGCCGCCGGAAATCGAGATGTCATGGTTGGTGGCGAAACCTGTGCGCTGCACTTCCTTGGCCCAGTTGGTGTCGGCGCCGCGGTCGTTGGTGATGTTGATGCCCTGCTCCTCGGCGTAAGCGCGGAGCTGGTCGGCTGTCATCATCTTATGGTCGTTTGCGATCCTTTCCCACGATACGTATCCCTGATATGTCACCCTCGCCTTGCCTTCCTGGCCGCGTTTTGTGGTGACGATAATCACGCCGTTGGCAGCCTTTGAGCCGTAGATGGCGGTTGCTGAGGCGTCGCGGAGCACGTCGATGCTCTCGATCTCGCTCGGGGGTATGAGGTTGAGGTTTACACCGGGGATGCCGTCGACCACATAGAGGGGTGCAGTGGAGCCGTTGAGAGTGGAAGCGCCGCGGAGAGTGAGCGAGTTTACGCCGCCGTTAGGGTCGGAGTTCTGCACCACCACGAGTCCGGGCACCTTGCCCTGGAGGAGCTGTCCGGGATCGGTGTAGCTGCCCACGTTGAGGTCTTTGGAGTTTACAGTCGTGATGGAGCCGGTGAGGTCCTTACGCTTCATTGTGCCGTAGCCCACGACCACAACTTCTTCAAGAAGAGCGTTGTCTTCCTTCATCACGATCTTAATGTTGTCGCTTGTCGGTTTCACGTCCTGGGTCACGTATCCCACGTATGAAACGCGAAGAGTCTTGCCTTTCGGCACGTCGATCTGGAAATTGCCGTCGACATCGGTTGCCGCACCGCTGCTGGAACCGGCCACAAGCACGGTAGCCCCGATGAGGGGTTCTCCGGCCTCATCCGTCACAGTTCCTCTGACGATAGCCGCGTTAGCCACGAAGCCGCAAAGCAGTAAAGCCATGGTCAGCAGCATTCTTGAGGAAGCTGACGCAAGGCGATGCAGGTTCTTTTTATCAGTATGCATCGATTCGTTGGTTAGGTTAATACTCTGTTTGTTCTTCTGGTGTTTTTGTTGTTGCCCGTGATATCTACGGGAGTAGATGCAAAATTAATGATTATTTTTTAAAATTACAAAAAGTGACCGATAAAATATTAAATTTTATTCATGATACGAAAAAAAGTGTTAATTTTGCACATTGTAAGGCGGTATAAGCCGGCGTCGGCCACCATTCCGGCCATCATTCCGGCACCTGTCCGCCTCACGTAATCCTTTTTCATCATGAGCAAATTAGTTTCCAAGAAATACGCCGTACCCTTCGTGCTCATCACGAGCCTCTTTTTCCTGTGGGGTTTCGCGCGTGCCATCCTCGACGTCCTCAACAAGCATTTCCAGGAGATGCTGCACATCTCGATAGGTCAGTCGGCTCTCATCCAGGCCACTACCTATCTGGGCTATTTCCTTATGGCGCTTCCCGCCGGCATCATGATCACCCGCGTGGGCTACCGGCGCGGCGTGGTGACGGGCCTCCTGCTCTTCGCCCTCGGCGCGCTGCTGTTCATTCCGGGCGAGTCGGCCATGTCGTTTCCCCTCTTCCTGGGGGCGCTCTTCATCATCGGGTGCGGCCTCGTGATTCTGGAGACGGCCGCCAATCCCTACGCGGCCGAACTCGGCGATAGCGCCACGGCTGCGAGCCGCCTCAACCTCGCCCAGTCGTTCAACGGGCTTGGCTGCATCCTCGCTCCGGTGATAGTGGGCGGTTTCCTTTTCTCTACTCCCGGCAGCAGTGTCTCCATCCCCTACGGCATCATGGGTGTCGGGGTGCTGGTGGTGGCGCTGATATTCAGCCGCGTGCAGCTGCCTGAGATATCGGCCACCGATGGCGAAACTGCCGACAGCGCGGAGCGGTCGGGCGAAGGGTCGGGCCGCCTCACCGACATCATCCGCGGCCTATGGTCGTCGCGCAGGTTCCGCCTCGGAGTCCTCGCCCTTTTCTTCTATGAGATAGCGGAAATCTCGATCAACAGCCTCTTCATCAATTACGCCACGGCCGACGGATGGATGGACAAGACCACGGCGTCGGTAGTGCTCTCGTTCGGCGCCCTCGGACTCTTCATGCTCGCGCGCATCGCCGGCAGCTGGGTCATGAGCAAGGTGGCATCGGAGAAAGTGCTGGTGGTGTGCGGCTTCATGACAGTGGTCGGTGCCCTTCTGGTGGTGGCCGACATCGGTTGGCTGTCGCGCGCCGGCGTCTTCTTCTGCTATGCTTTCGAGGCCATCATGTTTCCCACCATATTCGCCATCACCATAGTGGGCGTGAAGGGAAAAGCGGTTAAGATAGCCTCGTCGTTCCTCATGATGACACCCATCGGTGGCGCCGTCGGCACTCTCCTCATGGGCTGGATAGCCGACATCACGGCCGTCTCGACCGCATTCGTAATCCCGGCCGCCGGCTACGCTTTCGTGCTTGCCTACGCCTTCAATGCTTATAGAAATGCACAATGCACGATGCTCAATGCACAATAGGCTTCGCGTCAATTGCTTATCGGAATGCACAATGCA
>JAUNFY010000009.1 GCA_030524805.1 Bacteroidales bacterium
AATAATAGGGGCTATATCTTTGTTGTATCCAAGGATAAGGTCAAGAAGGATTGAGGTTTTCCATCCTGCACTTAGATTATCAAAATCTCTCCCATCTTTTGTCTCTATTTTATATACGGTTTTGTTCATCTTTACAAATTCATTGTAGACTCTATTTATGAAATCTTCATAATCTTGAACCTTTGGTTTTTGCTTACTATAATTAGACTCGTATAAACTTTGAGGGGTAATGTCACTAAAACGTAGTATCTTTCTCCCAGTTTTTAGCATATTATTAAAAACCTCAAGAACAAGTTCTTTATTTAAGCGGAATTGATTACTTATATATAGATGATGCCCAGATGAAACAATTTCTTTTGTGTCAATATTTACGTTGTAAGCAGCAATTGAATTTAAATGTCGTGTAAATTTTCGGTTTAAATATATGTATTGACCTATATTATCAAGTAGAACATTAAATTCTTGCGTCTTAGTCTGATCTTCTTGGCTCTCGGCTCTAAGTGATATTGCATATTGATCCGAAGATTCTTTTATGGTCGTATAGACAGAATATTCTGTTTCGCTAAATTTGTATACTTCTTGTAATGAATGTATTAGGAAATCAATAATATGGTTTTGCTCACTGACAAATGGATTTCGTTCAAGGATATCTTTTATTTCATTTAGTGCCCTGATATGTTCCGTTTTTTTAGCGTTACTATATTTGATTACACTACGGCACTCATCAGACGGCATAAGTCCTGATATAATATTTTTCTTAACATTTCTCAAAACCAATAAACGACCAATCTGAGAAGTAGTGCTTAGTTTATCTTCTACAGTTTTAATATCCTCGACGGTCTGAATTAATTTTGTAATATCATCTTTTAACCGTGAAAGGCTTGTATTAATCATCTCAGTTACTTCCTTGTTATCTGGGAATAAACTGCGTATGATATCAATATCTTCTATTTTATGGTTGTCATCATCTCCAACGACCTGCATTATGTAGTTCTGGCTAAGATAATGAGGTCGAATACCTGAAGGATTAAGAATATTTAAATCTTTTACCCCGAACTCGTTATAATGTGAGTCTTCAAAACTTTTATGAGCTAATATACGCCATATAGAGTCAACAAGAAGAGTTTTACCACTTGAAGAACCTCCTATTACAACATTTAAGCCTGAACAAAATTTTACATCGATATCCAATTTATCACCACTGTATTTTACTGATTCAATATATTCAGACCATGACTCAGGCTTTTTGTGCGAATATGTCAATCTAGTTTTTTCGGACAGAGACAATCTAAAGCCCTCAAATGTGGGTTCTGCAAACATCCATGTGGGAATCATAGGGGCTGCATCAGCAGCTTTTGCCGAAGGATAATCTTTTGGTACATAATTATCCGAACATGTTACAAGGTTAACAAACTCACTTATCCCAAGTTTCTTAAAATACCTATCAGTTTCCTCTCGACCACTATCACTGCGTGCTGTAAAACCATCAAATTGATTGTAGTAGATACTGCGTTCCATCATTGTGTCAAAGCGTCTTCCTTTTGGGATTGCTGTATCGAATGTTGCATGTGATTGACCGCCATGAGGCAGCAAGATAAAATCGTACATATCAAATGCGTTTATTAGAGTATCTAGTGTCGGAATGCTCTTTTCAGTCTTGATTACCCTCTTTTGGGGATACAGTTCATCTAAGATACTATTTATCTCATCAATAGTTTCTTCATCGATTGGGTTCTTAAAGAATATATGACAATGATAAGCCTCAGTACTTTGGGTATAGTGAATATGAAGTTCAACTCCAAGTAATAGAGAAATATCATCTCCACACAGTTGATACGCTTTGAGATAGGCACTTTTGTTTATTGTATTATGATCTGTTAAAGAAATAAGTGCATGTTGTCCCTGCGCTAGTTCTCTAATCTTAGAGAATAGCGTCTCAACTTCATAATTCTGATTTAGGTTGTTAGGATCGTCAGAAGTGTGAATATGTATATCTATGTAAATCGGTTGCATATAATCGATATTTATAAATGCAAAATTACGAAAAAATATTGAGGCATGCAAGGTTTTATATTCACGGCTGACGCATCTTAATTTTATACAACATCAAAACTTTTTAAGGCATACAGAAGGTAGTAGTTGTCCCATCCGGCTTTCTTCCGATGTCCCTTGACTCCCATTGAAGATACCTTTGCGTTCTTGATTATGATCAGTCCGATACGGTTCAGAGGGGAGAAATTTTGTGCGTCGTTGTCCTTTTTGTTTGCGTGAGGCATCATAAGTCCAGTGAAGCTGGTTATCGACACTCCAATGAGTGCGTATGACAAGATGGGTGTATGTGCCGGAGCCTTCATAGCTGCTTCTGCGCATGCATTTTCCGGCGATGGCAACTACCTCACCATCGGTCAGCTCAGCGATACTTCTGGTCCATGCAACGAACGAGTCGTTCAGCTCCTATGGGCCTAATGAGCTGATTACCCGGTTTAAAGTGTCATGAGATGTAATGCCATTCGGAAGATACAGAAAGCGTTCAAGCCAATCAATCATGGTATTGACGTAATCCTCTATCTCGTTCCTTGACTCAGCTCCGCAGATGACTGCGCATAGGGATATGAACAGTATGGATTCAAGGCTGTGCTTCTGGGTGTGTTCTACACGAGGGTCGTTTACCGACGAGAAAAATTCTATGGGAGATGATGTCTTTGTTATACAATATTAACGGCTGAACCCACTTAATAGTTGTAATCAGTCGTTAAGTTTATTTAAGATGCGTCAGCTATGAATAATCCACTGGGCTTGTTATGAGAATGTTGCGAAGAATGGCCTCGTCGATTAGTTTATGAATGTTTGTCGCAGTCATTATGCGTCATAATGCGATTGGGAAACAGGAACAGAATATGGAGGCGTTACTTCTATTCCTGACTATTTTGTTCTAATGGAAAAAAGACCGATAAGTTTAGGCGGCGAAAGTTGAAAAATATCGGGATATTTTGTAATTTTGTATAAAATATTGAGACACTTATGAGAAGTATTATAATAGCGGAGGCGGGAGTGAACCACAATGGCGACTTCGCGACCGCAAAGAAAATGGTGGTGGCCGCCAAGGAGGCGGGCGCCGACTATGTGAAGTTTCAGACGGCCGTTCCCGAACTCGTCATCTCCCAATTCGCGCCGCAGGCTGAATATCAGAAGGAAAACACCGGGGTGGAGGAGTCGCAGCTCGACATGTGCCGCAAGATTCATCTTCCCCTTTCCGACTATAGGTTGCTGAAGGATTATTGCCGCGAGGTGGGCATCGGTTTCATGTCGACTCCTTTCGACCTCACCTCGATAGACCTGCTCGCCGACCTCGGTCAGGACTATTTCAAGATTCCTTCGGGCGAGATCACCAACCTTCCCTATCTGAGGAAGATAGCCGCGAAAGGAATACCGGTGATACTCTCCACCGGCATGTCGACCCTGCAGGAGATAGAGGAAGCGCTCCAGATCCTCACAGGAGTGCATCCGTCCACTCCCGCCGGCTTCCAACCCACGTTGAAACGCTCCGACATAACGGTGCTCCACTGCAACACTCAATATCCCACTCCCTACTGCGATGTCAACCTCAAGGCCATGCTCTCCATCGGCGAGCGGCTCGGGGTGCGCGTAGGCTTCAGCGACCATTCGCTCGGCATCGAGGTGCCGATAGCGGCCGCTGCCCTCGGGGCGACCGTGATTGAGAAGCATTTCACTCTCTCCCGGTCGATGGAGGGCCCCGACCACAAGGCTTCGCTCGAACCCGACGAGCTGAAGGCGATGGTTGCCGGAATCCGCCACGTAGAGGAGGCGCTTGGCGACGGACATAAGCATGTCACCGATTCGGAGCGCCCCAACATCGAGATAGCCCGCAAGAGCATTGTGGCTGTAAGGCCGATAAGGAAAGGGGAGACCCTGACTGAGGAAAACATCTACGTGAAGCGTCCGGGCGGCGGCGTTTCCCCCATGCGCTGGGATGAAGTGATAGGCACGGCTGCCGTCAGGGATTTCCAACCCGATGAGCTGATTGAGATATGATTGCGATAGCCACTTCCACGCGGGCCGACTGGGGGCTCCTGACGCCGTTGGCTGCCACGCTGGTAGCCAATGGCACTGAGATAAGGATACTGGCCTCCAACATGCACCTCATGCCGGAGATGGGAATGACGGTAGAAGAGATAGAAGCCGCCGGATATGCCCCCGTGCGCCTCGCCACCGCCGGAGCCGACCCTACGGCTACTTTCGCCAACACGGCGCAAGCCTATGGCCGTTGGTTTGCCGACCATCATCCCCGCTGTGTCGTGATTCTCGGCGACCGATATGAGATGCTTGCCGTGGCGTCGGCCGCGCTGCTCAATGCCGTGCCTGTGGTCCACATCGCGGGGGGCACCGTGTCGGAGGGTGCCATCGACAATGCTGTCAGGAATGCCATCACCCAACTGTCGTCTCTTCATCTGGCCGAGACGGAGCTTTGTGCCCGCCGGCTTCTCGCCATGGGCGTAGCGGAGGATAGGGTGGTGGTCACCGGAGCGCTCGGAGTGTGGAACGCTCTTAATGTTCCGCTCCTTACGGCAGACCAGCTATGGGAGTCGCTTGGGAAGCGGTTGCCCGATAAGTTTTTTGTAGCCACACTCCATGCCGCCACGCTGGCCGATGCGTCGCCCTCGCGGCAGATGGAGGAATTCCTGGCCGGTCTCGACTCGTTTTTCGCCGAACATGAGGATTTCGGAGTGATTCTCACCTATCCCAACAACGACACCGACCCCGCGCCGCTGATAGCGCGCCTGAAAGATTTTGCCGCGTTGCATGAAGCGCGCACGGTGCTTGTGCCGTCGCTCGGAATGCGCCGTTATCTGTCGGCTGTGAACCTTTCGCAAGGTGTGGTGGGCAACAGTTCGAGCGGTGTTGTCGAGGTGGCATCTCTCGGGGTGCCGACGCTCGACATCGGCATCCGCCAGCAGGGGCGCGAGCGCGCCGCGAGCGTGCTGCATAGCGGCTGGACTCGCTCCGATATTCTCGAAGGCCTGCGCCGCATCACGTCGCCGGAGGCCCGGGCCGTAGCTGCCACCCGCAGCAACCCCTACGCCCGCCCCGACACCCCGCAGCTGATGGCAGCCGCCATAAATTCAACATTCAACCTCCCCCATCCTGCATTGTGCATTAAGCATTCAACATAATCCCCCAAAGTAGAAGGCCGGAGGTCTTCCATCTTGTTAACCGGGGGTGCTCGCCACCCCCGGTTTCCCCATCTCCTCAGCCATCAACCCCGGAGGGGTTGCACCACATGGCAATTACCAATCCCTCATTGTGCTTTGATCATTCAACATTAAACATTAAAAAAATGAGATCGCTATATCTTATCCCGGCCCGTGGCGGCAGCAAGGGAATCCCCGGCAAAAACATAAAACCATTTTTAGACAAACCGCTGATATGCCATGCCATCGACCAGGCGCGTGAGGCGGGGGCTGACGACTGCGACATCTGCGTCAGCACTGATTCCGACGGCATCAGAAGGGTAGTGGAGGAATACGGATTGAAGGTGCCATTCCTGCGGCCCGCAGAACTCGCAACCGACACTGCCGGCACCTACGGAGTGATTCTTCATGCGCTCGAATGGTATAGGGAAAGAGGCCGGGAGTATGACGCTGTCGTGCTTCTGCAGACCACCTCGCCGCTCCGCTGTGCCGCCGACATACGGGAGGCGGTTGCGCTATGGAGACCCGGCATCGACATGGTGGTGAGCGTATGCGAGGCTTCTGCCAATCCCTACTACAATATTTTTGAGGCGGATGCCGACGGCAACCTGCACATAAGCAAAGGCGACGGCCGCTTCACCCGCCGTCAGGATGCGCCCAAGGTGTGGGAATACAACGGCGCGGTCTACGTAATGGCTGTCCCGTCGCTGCTCCGCATGCCCTACTCCCAATTCCCTGTCAGAAAACCCTACGTCATGCCTGCCGACCGCTCCGTAGACCTCGACACTCCCGCCGACTGGCTCCGCGCCGAGCAGCAGGCCCTCGCCCGGCAATAACCTGAAATTCACACATAAATTCATGTCCTGCCTTCAGAACATGAATTTGCGTGAAATATTTGGAAAATAGACAATTTCAGCCGTATATGTTTCTATTTTTACGGTCGTAAGATGTTGATGGGTTCGGGATGTCAGCGCACGAACTTCTTGCCGTCGCGGATGTAGATCTCGCCGTGGTGCATGTCCGATACCTTGCGTCCCGAGAGGTCGTAGACCGCACCTTCCGCCGTCGATCCTGAACCGATGGTCGGCACCGCGTCCATACCGGGAAACTCCGACGTCTCGACTATGTGGCCAAACAATCCCCATCCCTGCGAATTCCAGTACATCTCCGCTGTGCCAACCGGCACATATAGCGTGGCATCCTGCAGATCCGTCAGCGAGCCGAATGGAGAGGTGACGGTATTGACACTCTCATCATACCAGCACACCGGCGGCATCGCGCACGGACACCATACCGTCTTGAGATTATAATTGTCGGCGAAACAGTCCTTGCCCACCCACTGCAGTGATGGCGGCATCGTGATCTCGGTAAGATCCGTTCCTTTAAAAGCCCTTTCATCCAGAATCTCCAGACCCGCGTTGAAATCAACTGAGCGCAGACCTGCATCGTAGAAGGCGCACCGCCTTATGGCGCGGCATCCGGCGTTGATTGTGATGTGCGACAGGCTGCTGCATGATTCGAAGACGCCTTCGGATATTTCCTCCAATTCATCGGGAAGCACCACTTCCTCCAGTGCTTCGTCTCCGTTGAATGCCCATTCGTGGAGAGCAGTGCACGATTGGGGCAGAACCACTCTCTTCAGGCTGAAACATCCGGCAAAACATTGAAGACCTATTTCTTCCGGACCTTCCTGAAATTCAAGTTCTTTGAATGCAGTCTGAATGAATGCCTGCAATCCGATTTCTTTCAGCGATGAAGGAAAAACGGGCATTTCCTCGAGTTCCTGGCAAAATGCAAAAGTCTCCCGTGGTATCACCTCCAGCCCTTCAGGAAAAATCAGTTTGCAGTTAAGGTAAGGATTTGTATAAAAGGCTTGGCTTTCAATGTTTTTTAAGCTGCTTGGAATATTTATTTCCTCTATGGGCAGAAATGCGAATGCCAATTTGCCAATGTAGGTTACGCTTTCCGGCAAGATGATGCGTTTAATTTTTTTGCTGTCGATAGTCTCCGCATCGACTCTGAAACTATTGGCAGGTATGGAATCGTTCTCGATTTCAGTACTTTCCATATTAAGGCATACAAGTTCGCCTTCTACGGCATACTTCATGATGGCCTTGATGTCAGCCTTGTTGACAGGCCCTGCCACAATCAGGGAGTCGATGAGGTTGCCATCATTGGCGGCAAGTATCGCTTCCATCTGCCCGAAGTCAGTAGTCTCAGCCCTGAAAGGATGATTGTAAGCCAGTGGTTGTTTAGCCTCCGCAAGCGCGGGTGCGGGAAGCAGCGCCATCATCAGAATGGCGAAGGCAGTTGCCCGTTGTCTGAGTTTTTTCATGTTACTTAGGATTTGAATATAGTGATTTATCGCTGTTGGGATTGCCCTTTTGCATTTTTGGGCACGTCTGAATAGGAAGCGGCCAACGAGGCATGGGCCGTAAAAGACTTCTACGTCTGCTTTTTGCTTAGAGTGCGGATGCCGGTGATTTCGGTTGCTGTGTTATCTGCAGGGAGCAGACGGGTATGATGCTTCCGAAGGGATGGGATGAGGCGAATATCCGGATTATTCTTTCAGTAGAGGTTTCATTCTCGTCAAACGTCAGATTAATGCACGGGACGCCATCTTTTGTTTCTGAGACAACGTGGAAGAAATCACCTTTTGTTTCTATATAATTATTGTCTTTTGAGGGACGGAAGTCCCAATCGTTTCTTCCTGCATTCCATTCATCAACCGAAAGTAATAATACTTTAGGCATCGGCATCCCGTCTATCAGTATTTGTCGGATGCTGATGGTAGTATCCTGTCTGGACGGACCTATCACCAGGGTTTCAGTTTCATTGTAGGCATCATCATTGCCGGTGAAACTGTCGGTGAAACTGAAGGCATGCTTACAGCCGGTGATAGGATTGACTATCCCGTCATCATTGAAGCAGGATGAAGAGAATGCGAGCAAAGCCAATGCCGAAAGGGCGATTTTAATACGATTTGTCATAGTGTGCATTTTTATGGATTGTTTCCACATTAGATTGTTTCTCGTTATTCGTAAATAAGTTTACGACTTTATTCTCTAAAACCGCTGTTGTAAAGAATCTTGCATGGCGGTCGGAGAAAAAATCAATCGCCAAAGAAAAAAACAATCAATGTGGAAAATCGTAAGGCACACTGCCCCGGTAGATCGTAAATGTCAGCAGATGGAGCCCGGCCCGGAATCAGGCCGGTGCGATGCGAAGCTGCTCACTGGTTCGGGTTCGGATTCGGGTTCGGCGCTTCTTCCTTTTTGTCGGGGCTTCGGTCTGAGTGGCCTCCTGCAAGGCTGCTTTCTCGCGTTTGCGGGCGAGTCTGGCCTCATGCTGCTGTTGCTGGAGGCGTCGGTGGGAATCAATCTTCTGCTGGCGCTCCTCAAGCCTGCGGCGCTCTCCTTTCTCAAGGATGATGGCGGCAGCCTCGTCGCACGTCTCTTTCGGAATGCCGATGTGCTTCATGAAGCGCTGCGCCATGGCCGCGCCGGTGATCTCATGCCGCGGATAGCGCAACGCTCCGCTGCGGTCGCGCACTCCGGCGCGTATCATGCCGGCATATCCGAAGAAAGCCGCCAGACGGCGCGCCTCGTCGTCCACTCCCTCTTCTTCAAGCCGGGCTGCATCCTCTATGCCCATGTCGAGCACTGATTTCTCCCCGTCGTAGGGATGCTTCGACGCCATCTCGCGTATCAGCGGATTCATGTAGCTGAAGCCTCCGGTGCGCGCCAGCTCGCCGAGCGACTGCCTCACATTGCGGCCAAACAGCATCTTCTTGAACTCCGCGCCCCAGCGCTCGCGCGAAACGATCGCCAGCCTCGCTATGCTCGCCTCAAGCGCCTCCATGGTGGTGGGGTCGATCTTCCAGCCGAAGCGGGCCGCAAACCGCAGGCAGCGCAGTATGCGCACCGGGTCGTCGTCAAACGTCTCGTAGGGGTCGAGCGGGGTGCGCAATATCCCTTCCCTGATGTCGTGTACTGCGCGCCCGGTCATGTCCAGTATTTCCCCGGTCGAGATGTTGCGGTAGAGGGTGTTGACGGTGAAGTCGCGCCTGAAGCAATCCTGCCTGATGTCGCCGCTCACCACTTCCGGGCAGCGGCTCGTCTTGTCGGTGTATTGCTCCGCGCGCGTCTGCACGAGCTCTATCTCATCGTTGGGAAAACGGCGCAGCCGAAGCTTGGCGGTGCCGAATTTATGGAAAAACACCGGCATCCCCGACAGCTGACGCCTGCGTTGGAGCCACCGCGTGAAGAGTATCCCCCCGTTGGGCACATCCACGGCGATGTCTATGTCGTTGATCTCGCTCCCCAGCATCTCATCGCGCACGCAGCCTCCCACTGCATAGAGGTGGCCCTCCCATTTGGTCCCCTTGGCTATACCTTTGAAGTATTCCAGTATATGGAGGTAATGTTTGTAAGTCATAGAAGTTGTTTAAAACTTATTCCTTTCTTGCCGCTATGTGCGTGCCGGTTCTCGTTTTATCCGCTTTATCTGCCACACGAGCATGAAAGTGGCCACAATCGACGACAGATAGTCGCCGATGGGGAAGCACATCCACACTCCGTTGAGTCCGAATATCGGGGGCAGTATCAGCAGCATCGGTATCATGAAGATGATCTGCCGCGTGAGCGACAGGAATATCGACTTGGCTGCCATGCCGAGCGACTGGAAATAGTTGGTGGCAACTATCTGGAATCCCACTATCCAAAAACCGATGGTGGTGATATGCAGGCAGTTTACGGCGCAGTTTATCTGGTCGGCATCCTGCATGAAGAGTTTCGCTATCGTCTCGGCGTTGGTGGCTCCCAGCACGCTGCCGATCGTGGTGATCGTCACGCTTGAGAGTATCGCGAGCTTCAATGTCCGGAACAGGCGGTCGTATTTGCGGGCGCCGTAGTTATATCCCAATATCGGCTGCATGCCCTGGCAGATGCCTATCACCACGAAAACGAACACGGTCACATACCGGTTGAAGACCACCACGGCTGCCACCGCGTTGTCGCCTCCGTATCTCACCAGCGTGTTGTTGATCACTGCGTTGATGCAGCTGCCGGCCACATTGATGAGAAACGGCGACATGCCGATGTAGACTATCGACGAGATGATGCGCCAGTCGAAGCGGAACGTGCCCCGCTCGAAATGCAGCGTGCTCGACTTGCGGAAGAAATGCGACATCACGAAGAAGGCTGTCACCACCATCGATATGTCGGTGGCGATGGCCGCTCCCTTGATGCCCCATTTGAAGCCGAAGAGGAAGAGCGGAGCAAGGATGCAGTTCAGTCCGGCTCCGATGAGGTTGGTCCACATCGCGCGCGCCGGGTAGCCCGTGGCGCGCATCACGTTGTTGTAGCTGAAGGTAAGGTTCATCAGCACCATTCCCGGAAGCACCCACATCAGAAACTCGCGGGCGTAGGGGAGCGATGCGTCGGAGGCGCCGAAGAGGCGCAGCAGCGGGTCAAGGAAGATGGCGAAGACTGTCGTGTAGAGCACGCCTATCAGTATCGTCAGCTGCACGGAGTTGCCCAGTATCAGCGCGGCGCGGTGATGGTCGTTCTGTCCGAGCACTATCGAGATGCGCGTGGCGGCGCCCGCGCCTATCAGCATGCCGAAGGCTGTGCCGAGGTTCTGCACCGGAAAGGTCACGGCGATGCCGGCCACCACGTTGGGGTCGTCGATGGCATGCCCGATCACTATCGAGTCGATGATGTTGTAGAGGGCCATCACCACGGTCCCCGTCACTGCCGGAAGGCTGTATTTCAGAAGTATGCGCCACACTTTCGCAGTGGAAAGTTCCTTAAGTCTTTCCGCTTGCTTGTCGGTGGTCGGTGGGGTGGGGCTGCTTTTATCCATGGCGCTTTTACCTTATCTTTTTTTACTCCGTTTTGTTCTCTTTCGTGTGGAATCTGCTGTAGAATCACTGAAGCCGGTCGAGACTTTTTCCATGCGTATATAGCCGGCTGTCCGGGGCCGGATCCTGAGGCTGCATCGCGTGATTTCACGCGGAAAGCTTGATCAACTTCACTATATTGTTAACAATTAGAGCGCATTTTTTATTGTAGTTTGTGCGATTATATCAAAATTTGTTGCTAATTTTGCATCCGATAACAACTGTTTTATTCTTTAATACTTATTCAGTAAAATGAAAATCAAGAATTTGGCGTGTGCAGTCCTGGCTATTTTGCTCCTCGCGACAGGTTGCAACACCACAAACCTCGGTAAGGGTGTGGCCATCGGCGGTGGCGGCGGTGCCGCTCTCGGTGCTGGCATCGGAGCTCTTATCGGCAAAGGAAAAGGCGCTGCCATCGGCGCCGGCACCGGTGCCGCAGTGGGTGCGGCAGTGGGTGCGATCATCGGTAAGCACATGGACAACCAGCAGAAGAAACTCGAGGCCGAGCTGAAAGACGCTGAGGTGGAGAAAACCGAAGTAGACGGCCTTCAGGCTATAAAGGTCACTTTCCCCGGTGGAATCCTCTTCGCTACAGGAAAATCAAACATCCAGGCCGGAGCCAAGGCCGAACTCACTGAGTTTGCCGCTTCGCTCAAGGAAAATCCCCTCACTAACGCTGTAGTGGCCGGATATACTGACAACACCGGCTCCATGGAAGCCAACGAGCGCGTATCGAATGCACGTGCCAACTCCGTGAAGTCGTTCCTCACAACCCAGGGCGTGGCTGCCGACCGCATCACTGCAAAGGGCTTCCCCATGCAGGACTACGTGGCAAGCAACGACACCAAGGAAGGACAGGCTAAAAACCGTCGCGTCGAAATCTACATCTTCGCTTCCGAGGCCATGGTGAAGGCTGCCGAGAACGGCGAGCTTAATTGATAAATAAGTCCTCGAATGTGTGATAAAATACCACCCCGCGAACTTTTCGCGGGGTGGTATGTGTTGTTATATAGGGAGGCATGATTCCGTCCGCCCCGCGGCTACTCCGGCAGGCGACTGCCGGTGCGCCATGATTTGTTGTATTCCATATTCGCCATTTTACTACACAGAATGAGAAGAACACTGTCGATTCCCTACGCCGTCTGCATCGCCGTATGCCTGCTCATGTCTTTCGCTGCTTTCCAGCCGAAGGCCCAGATTCTCCTTGCCAAGGGCGAGACCGAGGTCACCGACTCCATAAAGCGCGACATGAACCTCGGCCCGTATTTCGGCCTATACAAAGACAATTATTTCGCTCTCGGCACCGATCCCTTCCATCGGCCCACTGCCGCCAACTCCGGCGTCAAGTTCCAGCTTTCAATAAAGCAGCGCCTCACCAACGCCACTCTCCCCTGGGGCACTTATCTGTATCTGTTCTTCTCTGAAAAGGTGTTCTGGGAGATTTTCCAGAATTCAATGCCTATGAGCGACCTCAACTTCAATCCCGGAATAGGATGGGCAAAACCGTTTTTTGTCAAAGACCGCTATTGCGGCAACATGACCCTCATCCTCGAGCATGAGAGCAATGGCCGCGACAGCATCCAGTCGCGTTCATGGAATAAGGTATCGCTCGCCGCCAATGCCTACGTCACCGAGCAGCTCGCCGTGCATGCGAAATATTGGATTCCCATCATTGACGGGCAGAACAACAAGGATATACTGAAATACAGCGGCATCTTCCAGATGGGCTTCCAGTTCAACACCCCCGATCGCCGCTGGACCATCGGAGCCACTTTCGTGAAGCGCCAGGGATGGAACTTCAACTGGAACACTAACATCCAGGTAGGTTTCCGCCTCATAAAAGACACCAACCAGTATCTCTATATCGACTGGTACAACGGTTATGGAGAAGGTCTGCTCGCCTACAATCAGTTTCACAACAGATTGCGCATAGGCCTCCTCATCCGCCCCACATTCTTCTCCGAATATTAGCTCCGATTATTCGCTTTTGCGATGTGCTTTATCGTCGCAGAGTATGTTTCTGATTAAAAACTCGAAGACCTCCCCGGGTGCGCTGTTCTGACGGGAAGCGTGGGAGGTCATATTAGTTGCAAAGGTATTCAAATTTTCCTATTATAACAAATCCAACCTATAATATTTTTTGCTATCTTTTCTGCCTTTTCAATAAATCGCACTCATTTTATGGCTCTCAATATGGCAAAAGCTCAGATATTTTGATTAACTTTGCATGTGGTAGTTTTTGGACTATCAAGACATTTCGGAAAAAAGAAGAAACGTTATGCGTATCTTGTGATTTGTGAACGTAGGAAATTCATCAAATAGAGCATGGGATAGCATAGTGGTTCTCACGCGTATAGCGTGGGCTGCTATTGTTACATCTGCTCTAATGGTTCCCTACGACCTACAAATCAAGACGTGGCATAGTTGGCTCACGTTTCTGTATATAAACCGAAACTCTCGATTGTGCCCTATAACATAATAAAAGATATAAAATGAAAAGAATTACTGATTATCTACTTATGCTTGTAATGCTCCTTGCATTACCAAGTTGCTCTGATGAAGATGAGCCTGAGTATATCAATCCCGAAATCATTTACGGGGAATGGTATATCACTAACATTAAGGGTTGGGAGTACGACGAAGCTGTTCCCAATGGTATGTACAAGTTCAATGAAACGTTCAACTTTAACGGAGCAGGCATACCTGTTGGTGACAATATAGAAAATGCCCAGAAAATCATAATTTCATACGCAGGTGTTGACTCTGAAAGTGCTATCCGTTATCTATCAGTAACCAACTACTATTGGAGTTTATCAAATAAAAAATGGATAGATGATGAGGAAGGTGTGGTGAAATTTCAAGGCGACCAGTTGATAGATGGTACAATGAAAGTCACAATAAGCAAACTGACTGACACAACAATGACTACATACCAGAAGAATGAAGATGGTGAAACTTATATAACCTACACGCGGTTATAAAAAAATCCTTACCAACCCTAATATCTTATAGAGTCCATGAATTTGAGGAGAACACTCTCAATTCATGGATTCTTTTTATGCTTAATTAGTCTTTTTGTTCCCCTCTTGTACCACCCGGACGTGACGGTCTCATTATTGGGCTGAAAATACTTGGAATCCAATATTAGCTGCGGGGAAGTTGGCTCCGGCGTCAGCGCGCGTAGGCTCCGAGGGCCGGATTTCCGCCTGCGAGGCGGTCGGTTCCGTCCATGTCGTAGCGGTCGGTTTCGGTCACGAAAGCCGGGTTGCCGGCTCCAATGGCGGGTGAGTCTTCCTTCAGCCGGTAGTTGAAATAATAATCTTCCCTTATGGTCTCAAACTGCGGATTCTCGTCCCAGATGCAGTTGATGAAGTGATCGTCGTCACTGCCGCTGATGCCCAGCAGCACGTTGCTCAGATACACCTCCGTGTCTTTAAGGTCGCCAGGAGTGATGGGCGACATCATTCCGTAGATGATGCTGTTGGTGAATTCCCCTTTCATTACCGGGCTCGGGTCGCCGGCTTCCTCTTTCACGTGCTCGAGCGTCAGTATCGACTCGGGCGATATGGCGAAGAGATAATAGTTGGCGAGCGTGCATTGCGAGAAAGTGTGGCTGCCCCCTGTCAGGCTTACCACGGCTTTGCCCGCCTCGGAGAAGACGCATCCGTAGACATCCACCTTTGAGTGGCTGGAGCGCAGCACGTTGCCCTGCGAGTTGTGAAGCCATGAGTTGACGAGGGTCAGTTTGTCGCGGTCGGTCACTCCGCAGCTGTCGATTTCTATCCCCTGCGTGGTCGACTGCATCTCCACGAATTCCATTCGGTTGCCGAATGATCCGGCGCCGAACCGTATCCCCTCCCATTGCCCCGCGAGTATCTCGTAGCCCGTGTCGGGGAGCACGTTTCCCGTGCGGTCGCCGCGCATGCTTATCTCTTTCCCTTGCTCTCCGAGGGCGAGCAGGCTCCCCTCCACCTGCAGCAGCGCCTTGTCGTGGAAATAGAGGCGGCTGCCGGCGTCGATGGTGAGCGTCGCATCGCGGCTCACTGTCAGCGTGTCGAAGATTATGTAGGGCCGTTCGGCTGTCATCCTGAAGTCGCTGTCGATGCGCACGTTGCGCAGGCGCGTCGCATTCTCGCCGTATGCTTCTAGCACCACGGTCTGGAGGTTGCCGTTGGTCTCGAAGTCAAGCTGCCCCTCCACCAGAAACGGACGGTTGCCGTCGGTGGCGTCGATGAGGCACTCCACAAACACATATATCGAATCGTTGGCGCGTATCTCCACATTGTCGAATACGGTGCCCGACACCCCGTCGACGTTGATGCTGAAGATTCCCTCGTCGCCGCGCACCCGTATGCGGCTTATCTCCACTCCCTTGTTGTTGCGGTTGTGCACGAGCAGGCGCGCCGTCTGGGTCCCCAGATCGGTGAAGACGGTGTCGAAGCGCAATGTGTCGGTCGAAAAAGTCAGTCGGGCGTCGGGGGAGTAGGTCACATCGTCGGAGATGCAGCCCGCCATAATGGTGGAGGCCAGAAGCGATATGATGAAAAAAAACGGTGTTTGCATAGTTTTCATATACGAAAAACGTTCTCCCGACGTATTTATTATATGAACTACATGTTAGTGGCAGGAGAGGCGTCGGGCGACTTGCACGCCTCTCGTCTCATGGCTGAAATAAAGAATCTCGACCCCGGGGCGGCGTTCCGTTTCCTCGGTGGCGACCTCATGGCCCGCGAGGCCGGCAGGCAGCCCGAAATCCACATCAGCGCTATGAACGTGATGGGTTTCACCGAAGTCATAAAGGCTCTCCCCGCTGTGTTGCGCAATCTCCGCACGGCCAAGAACCTCATAAAGGAATTCCGACCCGACGTGCTCATCCTCGTCGACTATCCTTCGTTCAACCTCAAGCTTGCGGCCTACGCCTGGAAGCTCGGCATAAGGGTCGACTGGCTCATTGCCCCCAAGGTGTGGGCATGGAAGGAATGGCGCATCCCCAAGCTCCGGAAATACCTCTCCAATCTCTATTGCATCCTTCCCTTCGAGACCGAATATTTCCGGCAGCACGGCATGGACGTCAGATATGTCGGCAACCCCACTGTCAAGGAGATAGAGGAATCGCTCGGGCATATCCCGCCAAAGAAATATTTCCTCCAGAGGCAGGGCATCGCCGACGAGCGACCCATCATCGCCATCCTTCCCGGTTCGCGCCGCAGCGAGATCCGCAGCAATCTGCCCATGATGATCGAGGCTGCCAAGAAATTCCCCGATTTCCAGTATGTCGTGGCGGCCGCTCCCTCCGTGCCTGAGAAGTTCTACCGTGAGGTGGCTCTCGACAGCGGCCTGCAGCTCGTATTCAACGCCACCCACACCCTGCTGAAATATTCCGTGGCGGCCGTAGTCACTTCCGGCACCGCCACTCTCGAGACGGCCGTCATCGGCACTCCCCAGGTGGTGTGCTACCGTGGCAACGGCATGAAACTCACCTACGATATCATGAAGCGGGTGCTGAAAGTGAAATACGTGTCGCTCCCCAATCTAATCGTCGACAATGCCACTGTGCCCGAGCTGCTGATGCACAACTGCACCGCCAATGCCATCGGGCGTGAGCTGGCCCATATCCTCCAGCCCTCCCCGCAGCGCGACTGGCAGCTTGCCGGCTACCGCAACATGAAGCGCAAGCTCGGCAACACCGATGCCGCCCGCATCGCCGCCGAGTCGGTGGTCAGGTCGCTCAAGGCTTCCGCGCAATAATACATAAGGCACGTGGGCAATCACCACTGCCAATAAAACGTTTTTGATATTTTGACAAAGATCGCCCGTCATATCCTGCGCCTCGCAGTTCTTCTTTCCGCATTCATGCTCATCGCTTCATGCGGCACAAAGAAGAACACACCCCTCTCGCGCAATTGGCAGGCCTTCAACACCCGCTACAACGTCTATTTCAACGGCAACGAGCACTACATCGAGACCATGAAGACCATGGAGCAGGGATATCAGGACGATTTCTCGCGCATGCTCCTCACTCATCCGGCCGATGCGCGTGCCGACGAGACCTACCCGAAACCCACCGGCGATTTCAAGCGCACCATCGAGAAGATGCAGAAGGCGATCCAGCTCCACAGCATAAAGAAGAAGCCCGCCAGGCGCTCGAGCAGCCCGAAAGACAAGGCCTTCCGTGCGCGCGATGAGTTCAACCCCTTCCTTCACAACGCATGGCTGATGCTCGGCAAAGGCCAGTATTTCAACGGCGATTTCATGGGGGCCGCGGCCACTTTCATGTATATCTCGAGGCATTTCACATGGCTCCCCGAGGTGGTCACCGAGGCCCTGCTCTGGCAGGCACGCTGCTACGCCGCCCTCGACTGGACCTACGAGGCTGAGAATATCCTTGTCAAGATAAAGGAAAAGGAGCTGACAAGCAAAACGCTGCGGAATCTTTACGACATCACGGAGGCTTCCTATCTGCTCAAGTCGGCCCGCTATGCCGAGGCTGTGCCGTTCCTTCGGAGGGCGGCTTCCGGAAGTTCGGGAGTGCAGAAGAAACGCCTCTGGTTCCTTATCGGCCAGGTGTGCCGCCAGACAGGCGACGACTCCGGTGCCTACGAGGCGTTCGCCAAGGCTGCGAGCGGTATCAACACCCCCTATCGCCTCAAGTTCAACGCCCGCATCAAGCAGAGCGAGGTGTATCGTGGCGGCGACATCAGCAAGGAGGTGAAGCAGCTGAAGGCAATGGCTCGCTATCAGCGCAACAACGAATATCTCGACCAGATTTTCTATGCCATAGGAAATCTCTATCTGTCGCGCAAGGACACTGCCAACGCCCTGAGCAACTATGCCATAGCCGTGGAGAAATCCACCCGCGACGGCATCGACAAGGCAATGGCCAACCTCGCCCTGGGCTCCATCTATTTCGACCGTAAGCAATACTCCAAGGCGCAGGTGTGCTATTCGCAGGCCGTGCCCCAGTTGCCCGAAAATTATCCCGACCGCCGCAGCATAGTGCGCCGCAGCGATGTGCTCGACCAGCTCGCCGTCTACGACGGAAACGTGGAGCTGCAGGATTCGCTGCTCAAGATAGCCGCCCTTCCCGAAGAGAAGCAGAAGGAATGGGCCGACGAGCAGGTGGCTGCCCTCCTGCAGAAGGAAAAGGAGGAGGCTGAGGCTGCCGCGCGTGAGGAGGCGATGGCCAACAGGCCGCAGGGTAATTCGCCCATCGACCAGATGAGCGGCAACACCGGCATGCAGTTCAACACCGACAAGTCATGGTATTTCTACAACAATGCCGCCAAGCAGTCGGGCAAGACAGAGTTCCAGCGCCGCTGGGGCGCCAGAAAGCTTGAAGACGACTGGCGGCGCCGCAACAAGACCTCCTTCTCGTTTGAGGATGAGGAATCAGAAGAGGAAGACTCTGAAGAGAATGATGAATCATCGGCTGCCGACGCTCCCGCCCGTGATGAGAAGGGTGGCGGAAAGAAGGAGAATCCTGCCGCCGACCCACACAATCCGGAATATTACCTCGCGCTCCTGCCCGCCACCGACGAGGCCAAGGCCACGGCCAACGATGTGATTCAGGAAGGCATGTACAATATCGGCCTGATACTGAAAGACAAGCTCGAGGACTTCCCCGCGGCACGCTCCGAATTCTCCGACCTGCTCGCACGCTACCCCGACAATGTATATCGCCTCGACATATACTACAACATGTATCTCATGGCGGCCCGGCGCGACGATGCCGACGGCATGGAGACGTGGCGCCGCAAGATAATGGAAGACTTCCCCGACAGCCCCTACGGCAAGGCGATGGCCGACCCTGCATATTTCGACCGCCTCAAGCGGATGCACGAGGTGGAGCAGTCGCTCTATGCCGATGCCTACGCCGGCTATCTCGCCGACCGCAATGCCGAGGTGCACCGCATAGTAAGGGAAATGGAGGTGGAATATCCGCTCAGCGCCATCATGCCGAAATTCGTATTCATCGATGCCCTGTCTTATCTCACCGAGGGCGACTACTCCATGTTCAAGTCGCGTCTGGAGGAATTGCTGCGCAAATGGCCCGACACCGACATGACCGATCTGGCGGGCGCCATCGTGAAGGGCCTCAACCAGGGACGCGTGCCTAATTCGGGCGCGTCCAACACCCGCGGCATGATATGGGACATCCGCCTCGCGTCGCCCGGAACGGAACTGGATGAGAACGGCCAGCCGGCCAATTTTGAATACGACCCCTCCGCTCCGCAGTATCTTGTGCTCGCTTATCCCCGCGACGAGATAAACGGCAACCAGCTTCTCTACGATGTGGCGCGGTTCAACTTCGGAAGTTTCGTGGTGAAGGATTTCGACCTCGAGCCAATGAGTTTCGACAATGTCGGTCTGCTCGTCATAAAGGGTTTCAGCAATCTCCGCGAGCTTGAAAACTACCGCAAGGTGATGACCAACCGCGAATTCATTCTTCCCGAGGGAGTGCGCCCCATCATGATATCGAAATATAACTTTGAACTTCTCCTGAAGGAAGGGCGTTCTTTTGAAGAATACTTCCGCTTCGAGGAGCAGGCTCAGATAGATGAGGCTGTGGAGGCTGCTGAGGCGGCAGATGCGCCTGATGCCTCAGAAGCAACCGATGCGCCTGAAGCGCTTGAAGAAGCGGAAGCAGCTGAATCAACCGAATCAACCGAAGCGGCTGAAGACGCGCCCGACGACGCGGAGGATGCCGGGGCTCAGGGTAGTCCCGACGATGCCGGCGGGGCGCTCCCTTCGGGCGAGCCTGATGGTTCCGATCTCTCCGATAGTTCTAATCTTGAATAGCACGACATGGAAAAAATTCTTTGGGCCGACGATGAAATCGATCTGCTGAAACCACACATACTCTTTCTCAAAGCCAAAGGCTACGACATCGCCACTGTCAGCAACGGACAGGATGCCCTCGACGCCCTCGACGCCGGTGGCATATCGCTCGTGCTGCTCGACGAGAACATGCCGGGCCTCTCCGGGCTCGAGACCCTTGCCCGCATCAATCAGGAGCATCCCGACATTCCCGTGATCATGATCACCAAAAGCGAGGAGGAGAATATCATGAACCAGGCCATCGGCAACAAAATCACCGATTATCTCATAAAGCCCGTCAATCCGATGCAGATTTTCCTTTCGCTGAAGAAAAACCTGCACAGCGCGAAAATCATAGCCGAGCAGACCAACTCGGGATACATGCACGAGTTTCAGAAGATTTCATCGGCCATCAACTCCGCGTCCTCGCTCGAGGACTGGATCGACTGCTACAGGCAGCTCGTGTATTGGGAGATGAAACTTTCCGAATCGGAAAGCAATATGGACGAGATGCTTCTCCTGCAGAAGAAGGAGGCGAATTCCAGTTTCGCGAAGTTTGTGAAGCGCAATTATGAGTCGTGGCTCAATTCCGGCGATCGTCCGCTCATGAGCCCCGACATTTTCAGCAAGCGTGTGTTTCCACTTCTTGACAAGGGGGAGAAGGTATGCTTCATACTTGTAGATAATTTCCGCCTCGACCAGTGGCGCAGCATCCAGCCCATGCTGGCTGAATATTTCAATGTCAGCGAGGAACTGTACACCACAATCCTCCCGACGTCTACCCAATATGCGCGCAATTCCATCTTCTCCGGCCTCATGCCCCTGAAGATCCACGATATGTTCCCCCACCTTTGGGTGGATGAGGATGAGGACGAGGGGCTCAACAACCATGAGGAGGAACTGATTGCAACCATGCTCGAGCGCTACCGCCGCAAAGACAGGTTCACATATACGAAACTCAACGATTCGCAGGCGGGGGAGCGCTTCCTCGCGAAGATAAGGTCGATCAAGGATGTCCCGCTTAATGTGGTGGTGCTCAACTTTATCGACATGCTCAGCCATGCCCGCACCGAGTCGAAGATGATACGCGAACTCGCCAACTCCGATGCCGCCTACCGCTCGCTCACCGAGTCGTGGTTCCGCCATGGCAGCGCCTCGGAGATGTTCCGTCAGCTGGCCGACATGGGATTCAAGGTGATTCTCACCACCGATCACGGCACCATAAAGGTCGACAACCCCATAAAGGTGATAGGCGACAGGAACACCAACACCAACCTTCGCTATAAGGTGGGGAAAAACCTCAACTACAATCCCCGTCAGGTATATGAGATAAAGGATCCGCGTAAGTTCGGCCTTCCCGCGCCCAACCTCTCGAGCACCTTCATCTTCGCCACCAACGAGGATTTCTTCTCATATCCCAACAACTACAACTACTACGTGCAGTACTACACCGGCACTTTCCAGCACGGCGGCATATCCCTGCAGGAAATGCTCGTCCCCCTCGTCACCCTCACCCCCAAGAAATAACTCCCTCTCTCATCCCCTCTCCTGCAAAAGAACTACCCGTAGCCGTAATATGTCGCCCTTCCATAGCCTTATGGAGGGGTGATTTCATATATCCTCCCCAAAAACATCCCTATGGAGGGGCGGTTGCATATAGCCGCAAGAAAGGAAATGAAAAAGAGCAGCAGGCAACCGAAGTTGACCATGCTGCTCTTCCTCTCTCCTCGGCGGTGCGGACGGGACTTGAACCCGCGACCTCCGGCGTGACAGGCCGGCATTCTAACCAGCTGAACTACCGCACCATTGAGTTGTTCTGTTCGATGCACCCGGGTTTTGCGGCCCGATTGCGAGTGCAAAGTTACAATCTTTTTTTGTTATGTGCAAATTTTTCGGCAATTTCCCGCAGCATTCACACCTCATAAGCCCATAGCCCGATGGGGGGGCTGTTGTGTATGGCCTTTCCGGATACATCCCTGAGCAAGCCCGATGGAGAGGAGTTTGCCTGTAGTCTTCAAAAGTTTGCCCGTAGTCTACAAAACCTGTAGCCTGCAAAAAAAAGAAACGAAAAAGAGCAGCAGGCAACCGAAGTTGACCATGCTGCTCTTCCTCTCTCCTCGGCGGTGCGGACGGGACTTGAACCCGCGACCTCCGGCGTGACAGGCCGGCATTCTAACCAGCTGAACTACCGCACCATTGAGTGTTCTTTTGTTGCGCCCGGGGTTTGTTTCC
Source organism: Bacteroidales bacterium (assembly GCA_030524805.1). Lineage (GTDB taxonomy): Bacteria > Bacteroidota > Bacteroidia > Bacteroidales > Muribaculaceae > Lepagella. The sequence goes on from JAUNFY010000009.1 coordinate 22,162, forward strand.
CGATTGCGAGTGCAAAGTTACAACCTTTTTTCATTCTGTGCAAATTTTTCTGCAACTTTTTTTGAAATATTTTTCTCGATTTTTGATACATCGCTAAAAATCAGCATTATATATTTTCAAGATTTTTTCGTTTTTTTTACGTCATTGCCCCATATAAGAAAAAAGGCACCTTGAGTTGTTATAAAAGTATGATTATCGATTGCCACACTCATCGGCCATATCCGGCTCCCGACGCCATCATTTCCACTTCCCCGATTGGCTTCCTCCCTCTCGACGGACAGAAATGGTCGGTCGGGCTTCATCCTTGGCATCTCGATCTTTTTTGCGATGGCTCCATGCGCGTGAAGGAAGAGATTTGGGTGGAGATGGTGGCGGCTGCCGCCAATCCGCAGGTGGTCGCGATAGGGGAGTGCGGCATCGATATGGTGAAAGGAGGGCTCCTTGCCACCCAGATGCTCGCGTTTCGCAGGCAGGCGCTCCTCGCCGAGAGGCTCCGCAAGCCTCTGGTGATTCATTCGGTAAAGGCCCACGACATCATCGTCGGTCTGAAAAAGGATGTCCGCCCCTCGCAGCCCTGGATCATTCATGGCTTCCGCGGCAAGCCTTCCATCGCCGGAATTTATCTCGACGCCGGTTGCCTCTTGAGTTATGGCGAGAAGTTCAATCCCGAATCGCTCGCCGTCACGCCTACGGAAAGACTGCTCGCCGAGACCGACGAATCCCCGCTCACGATTGCGGACATAATCAAACGACTGGAATTTTCTGCAGATAGAGATCTTGAAAATATTATTATTGAAAACGGTAAAATTTTTGAACCACTATGAAAAGACATATACTGACTGCCCTCGCCATTGCGGCTGCCGTGCTCCCCGCGGTTGCCCTTCGCCTCGAGCCCATTAAATACGGCAATATGGAAAACTGGGTGACCCGCAACATCACCGAGTCGAAGATAATAGGCGGAAATCATAAGACCCTCTACGAAATAGCCCCGAAGACTACTATCACCGGCAACAAGGCCTACAAGAACATGGGCGGCTCCCCGTGGGCCACTTCCAATGCCTATGCCAAGGTGTGTGGTGTGGTGAAAGGCTCCAACACTGTCGAGCCGGCACAGAAAGGTGGCAGCACCGTGGCGAAATGCAGCGCCAAAATGGAAAACGTAAAGGCCCTCGGCATCGTCAACATGGATGTGATGGTGGCAGGCTCTATTTATCTCGGCGAGATGTTCGAACCGGTCACTTCCACCAAAGGCGCCTACGGCAAGATGGAGATGGGCATTCCCTACACCAAGCGCCCGAAGGCCCTCGTGTATGACTATGCCATCGAGATGCCCGATGTCAACACCCGCACCAAATCCACCGGATTCAGCAGCAAGAAGACTCTGCAGGGCCGCGACAACGCTGAGGTGTATGTGCTCCTGCAGCGCCGCTGGGAAGACAAAGACGGCAATATATATGCCAAGAGGGTAGGCACCGGACGCGAACGCTACAATAAGTCGGTGGCCTGGACCAAGCAGCATCAGCTCCCCATCCACTATGGCGACATAACCAAAGAATCGTACTACAAACCCTGGATGGGCCTCCTCGACGGCGAGAAGGCATACTATGCGCGCAACTCGAAGGGTAAGCTTGTCCCTGTGCATGAAGTGGGCTGGGACGATGCCGATGCCACTCCCACCCATGTGCTCATGATGGCCTCCGCTTCCTGCGGCGAGGCATTCATCGGCACCGAGGGCCTCTCCCTTTATATCGACAACATAGCGTTCGGCTTCTGACGGTTGACGACTCCGCCGGCCGGAAGATTACAGAAATAAAATATTGGATAAAAAATAGAAAATAAAAATAGAATATGAAGATAGCATTGATAGGATATGGCAAGATGGGCCACATGATTGAGGAGATAGCCCGTCGGCGCGGCCATGAGATAAGCGTAATCATCGACGCCGAAAATTCAATCGACATTGACTCCAAGGAGTTCCGCAAATCGGATGTGGCGATAGAGTTCACAAGCCCAACGGCGGCCGTCAACAATCTCCTGAAGTGTTTCTCGGCTGAGATTCCGGTGGTGTGCGGCACCACGGGCTGGCTCGACTCGCTCAATGCCGTGAAGTCGGTGTGCGACAGCGGAAAGGGCACGCTTCTCTACAGCAGCAACTTCTCCGTAGGCGTCAACATTTTCGAGGCCGTCAACCGCTATCTGGCGAAGATCATGAACGGCTACCCCATGTATACCCCGTCGATGGAGGAAGTGCATCATGTCCACAAGCTCGACCATCCTTCCGGCACTGCCATCACCATTGCCGAAGAACTGATAGCCGCCACCGACCGCATCTCTTCATGGAAGGAACCGGCTCCCACTGTTCCGGTCTATGCTGAGGTCGACGGAGTGCAGGTGGCTGTGGAGGAGATGTCGGTCGACCCGGCCGAGCCGCAGAAAGATGTGCTCTATATCTCGCATCGCCGTGAAGGGGAGGTGCCCGGCATCCACACCGTCACGTGGGATTCCCCGCAGGATACCATCACCATCTCGCACTCGGCCAAAAGCCGCGAGGGCTTCGCGCTCGGTGCGGTGCTCGCCGCCGAATGGCTCTACAACAAGACCCGCAAGCCGAAGATCGCCGGCATCAAGCTGGGCCATCCGCAGCCCGGTTTCTTCACCACCGCCGACATGTATAAGTTCTGACTTCGGGTTCTGCAATTCTGTCGTAAAACAACAATAATACGCCTCTTCCGGACGTTACACTTTTATGAATCATTTTTTTACCGACTTACGCCAACGTCTTTCTAAAGTGCGCCCCACAAGGTGGGTGCGCTTCTCCATAGTGTCGGCAGTTTTTCTGCTGTGGGTAATCTGGATGGGCAATCCATGGCTGTTGCTCTTCTGGCTGCTGCTCTGCGACATCTACATCACCCAGTATATCCCCTGGAGCTGGTGGAAAAAGACCAAGGAGCCCACTCGCACGGTGTGCTCCTGGATCGACGCCATAGTCTATGCGCTCGTCCTGGTCTATTTCATCTTCGCTTTCATCGGGCAGAACTACAAGATTCCTTCGTCGTCGCTCGAGAAGTCGCTCCTTGTCGGTGATTACCTCTGGGTCAACAAGACCATCTATGGACCGCGTGTGCCGCAGACCCCTCTCCATTTCCCTCTGGCGCAGCATACGCTCCCCCTGCTCAACTGCAAGAGCTATCTCGACAAGCCGCAGCTTGCCTATCATCGCCTTGCCGGACTGCGCAGCGTGGAGCGCGGCGACATCGTGGTGTTCAATTATCCCAATGGCGACACCGTGGCAACGAAGATACAGAATCCTGACTACTATCAGATCTGCTATGAGCTGGCTGCCCGCGGCGTTGAAGACCCGAAGGCCTATATCGCCGCCAACAAGGCGATGTTTGGCGACGTGGTGGTCCGCCCCGTCGACCGCAGGGAAAACTACGTGAAGCGTGCTGTCGGCCTCCCCGGCGAGCGCCTGAAGATTGTAGACGACGTGATCTACATCAACGGCGCGCCGATCGAAGACGCCGAGAATGTGCAGTACAACTACGTGATTCCCGTGTCGGGCATCATTCCCGACGATAAGTGGGAGTCGGTCGATGTCCGCGCCGAAGACCATGGCAACGCTCCCATGGCGGTTGAAGGCGTGCCCTTCAATTTCTACGATGTGCCTCTCACCAAGGCCGCCAAGGCTGTGGTGGAGACATGGCCGGAAGTGTCCGGACCCCTCGTCAAGGAGTCTGAAACCGGGTTCTACGACCTCGGCGGTATGTTCCCCCTCGGCAATACCTACGGATGGACGCGCAACAACATGGGCGAGCTCTGGATTCCGAAAAAAGGCGCCACGCTGCGTCTCACTCCCGACAACCTCCCCATCTATCGCCGCGCGATCGCTGTCTATGAAGGCAACGACCTGCAGGTGAAGGATGGAGATATCTATATCAACGGCGTCAAGACCGACACCTACACCTTTAAGATGGACTACTACTGGATGCAGGGCGACAACCGCGACCGCTCGGCCGACTCCCGCTATTGGGGATTCGTGCCCGAAGACCACATCGTAGGCAGCCCGGTGTTCGTGCTCGTGTCGTTTGATGAGGAGAAAGGCCTTTTCGATGGCAAGATAAGATGGAACCGCATATTCCGCAACGCCAATCCCGACAAGGACACCAAATGGAACTGACCCTTCCGCCGCTCCCTCCTTATCTCCCCTCGCTGACTTGGATGCAGGCCGATGAGGCCGGGCGCGCCGGAATGTCGCCTCGCGACTTCTCCCGCACTCTCGTGGCGTCGAACTCTCCCGGCGGAATGGTGCTCTCGGTCCCCGTGGTAGGCGGGGCGCCCGCTTTGAAAAGATTGAAGCCCGGGCAACTGCAGGTGTCGTCCCACGGCGATTGGCCGAGGGTGCATCTCGGAGCCATCGAGGCTGCCTACGGTCGCGAACCGTTCTTCCAGCATCTCTTCCCCGACTTGGCGGAGATAATCATACATTATCCGGTATCGCTCGCCGACATGAATGCCCGCCTGCTCTCCGCGCTGCTCGAAGGTATTGATTTTTATAGGAATATAGCCGACATAAGAGGCATGCGGGAGGCTCATCCCGCCCGCTTCGCCGACATACGGCAACGCTTGATGCGCCGTGTCGATCCTTCCCGTTCGGTGGTGGAGGCGTTCTTCCGCTTCGGCCCCGATGTGGCCTTCCTCCTCTGATTGCCGGTGGCTGATTTTTGTAGTATTGAATTTTAGGTTTGAGATTTTGAAGATTTTACGAGTCATATTGGTGTTGGTCTTAGCTTCCGTGGCTTTCGGAAGCCGGGCCGACATTCCCGAATATGAGGAGAATCCGAAAATCACCATCAAACCCGTCAGGGGCTTCTACAGGTTTGTCGATGAATATGGCGATGTGGTCAGGATGACCGTATTCAACGATTTCTTCGTCTATCCTCCCATGAAGTTCAAGAATAAGAAGCAGGAGGAATTCTATTGGCGCACCGTGCGCGATGTACGCAAAACTCTCCCTTATGCCAAACTCGCTTTCGCCACCCTTTGCGAAACCTACGAATACATCCAGACCATCCCCGACGAGAAGACGCGCGAAAAGCATCTCAAGCGCCTCGAGAAGGACATTTTCGAGCAGTATAAGCCCGTGGTAAAGCACATGACCAAGAATCAGGGCAAGATTCTGCTGAAACTCATCAACCGGGAAACGGACCAGAGCTCCTTCAACATCGTGAAAGCCTTCCTCGGAAGTTTCCGCGCCGGTTTCTGGCAGACTTTCGGCAAATTCTTCGGCATGAACATGAAAGCCGGTTTCAACCCCGACAAGAACAAGGAAGACGCCACCATCGACCGCATAGCCCACCTTATTGAGCAGGGTGCGCTCTGACGCCCGCGGCCCTGTGCCGAAGTTTTGCCGCCCCGGCTTGCAAATACGGCAAACTTTTGTTAACTTTGCTTCATGAAGTATCTTGCAAAGACTTTTTCGTTCACATTCCTTTTCATCATCCTGCTTCTTTCGGGGTGCATGAAAAATGAACTTACCATACGCTTCGATTTCCCGAAAAATTTTGTCGGCAACTACATTGTCGACTATTATGCGTGGAATTCCGAGAGAGGCACATGGATAGAGGCTGTCGCCCCGGTGCAGAACGGCGCTGCCTCCCTCACTTGCGCAGCCTCGAGGCCGACGCTCATCTATATCCGCGACGCATCCTCCCCCAACGCTTCCATCGCAATCTATGCCGAAAGAGGCGATGAGATTGTGATTGCCGGCGACAACCCCGACATGTATACATGGACCGTCACGGGCAACAAGGTGTCGGAGCGATGGAGCGCATGGCGCCGTCAGAATGCCGCCGTGCTCGGCGCTTCATTTGAAGGCTTCCCCGACAAGAGGAAGAAGGTGATATCCGATTTTGTAAAGGCCAATAAAGACGACAAACTCGCAGTGCTCGTGATGCTCACCGAGTGGAACCGACGCGAAGACGCCGATGGCTACCTCCGCCTTTGGAACATGATTGACAAGGATGCGAAGTCGGCGCGCCTGCTCGAACTGTGCGGCCCCACCGATATGCTCGGAGTCCAGTTCCTTGTCGAAGCCGACGGCTCCCTCTCCCCGGCGCGTGAGAAAGCGATGAAATCGGTCGTGTTCCGCACCCGCGGCAATGGAGTCGACACACTGAAGTTTGGAAAGGCGTCGGCATCGTTGCTTTATTTCTATGAAGATGACGACACCTCGCGCGGAGAGGCGATGGATTCCATAAAGAAGCTTGTGAAGCAGTATCCCGACTCCCTCACCCGCATCATGTCCGACGTGTGCGTGCGCCCCGACAGTATGGTGTGGATCAATTCATTGCGCTCCGACACTGTCGCTACCATAGTCCGCGCCTGGGCCCCGCGCGGTATTGCCGATCCCACTCTTGTCGCGCTCGGTGCTTCCCGCATCCCCTGGTTTGTGGTTCTGGCGAAAGACGGCCGGAGCAGATATTCCGGCGCGGAGCTGAAAGATGCCGTGGCGGCCTTCCGCAAAGAGATGGATGCGGCCTCCGCTCATAAATAGCACTCCCGGGGCCCCGGCTCTCCAGGCATAACAAGCACCATAAGTACTCCTAATTCTGATACCGCAATGCTGACAAAAGTTTATTCCGCCGCCATTTCAGGCATCGACGCCATAGTCGTCACTATCGAGACCGCCGTTGAGAGGGGCGCTCTCTTCAGCATCGTCGGTCTGGCCGACACTGCGGTCAAGGAGGCTTACACGCGCATCACTACGGCGCTAATGCAGAGCGGAATCGGATTTCCCCACAAGAGCACCGTCATCAACCTGTCTCCCGCCGATGTCAAGAAGGAGGGTGCGTCATTCGACCTCCCGATGGCTATCGGGGTGCTGGCGGCCAACGAGAAAGTGCCCGGCGAGCATCTTGCCGACTATATGATCATGGGCGAACTCTCGCTCGATGGCTCCGTGCTCCCCGTCAAGGGTGTGCTCCCGATGGCGGTCAAGGCCCGCGAGATGGGTTTCAAACGTCTCATCGTGCCCGAGGCCAATGTCACCGAAGCCGCCATTGTCAATAAGGTCGAGGTGTTTGGTGTCCGCAACCTTGCCGATGCGGTCAATATCATCGCCGGATATTCCGACATACGCCCCACTGTGATCAACACACGCGAGATTTTTGCGTCGGAAGCGGAGAATTTCGACTTCGATTTCTCCGAGGTCAAGGGGCAGGATAGCGTGAAGCGCGCCTTTGAAGTGGCATGTGCCGGCGGCCACAACCTTCTCATGGTGGGCCCTCCCGGAGCCGGCAAGTCGATGATGGCAAAGCGCCTCCCCTCCATCCTTCCGCCACTCGGCCTTGCCGAGGCGCTCGAGACCACCAAGATCCATTCCGTGGCCGGAAAACTGAAGCGCGGCTCCATGCTCATGACAAGGCGCCCCTTCCGCACACCGCACCATACGGTGTCGCCCGTGGCTCTCGTCGGAGGCGGTGCCAACCCCATGCCCGGCGAGATTTCCCTCGCCCACAACGGCGTGTTATTCCTCGATGAGTTCCCAGAATTTTCCCGGTCCGTACTCGAAGTGCTGCGCCAGCCCATCGAAGACCGCACCATCACTGTGGCCCGCGCCAAATATACTGTCGATTATCCCGCCTCGTTCATGCTTGTGGCATCGATGAATCCCTGCCCGTGCGGCTACTATGGACACCCCACCAAGCAATGCACCTGCACGCCCGGTGCCGTGTCGAGATATATGAACCGGGTCAGCGGGCCGCTCCTCGACCGCATCGACATCCAGTGTGAGATCGAACCGGTCGCTTTCGACGACATGGCCAACCTGCAGCCCGGCGAGAGCAGCCGTAGCATCAGGGAGCGAGTGATAAGAGCGCGCGCCGTCCAGACGCTACGCTTCAAGGATGAAAAACACATCTACTGCAATGCGCAGATGAATTCCCGCCTGTTGCATCAATACGCATGGCCCGACGAGGAAGGCCTCGCCAAGCTCAAAGACCGCATGACGCGCCTCAACATGTCGGCCCGCGCCTTCGACCGCATCCTCCGCGTGGCACGCACCATCGCCGACCTCGAATACTCCGCCACCATGCAGCCCGACGAAGCCGTCGCCGCCCCCGTCCTCAGCCGCCACATCGCCGAAGCCATCGGCTACCGCGCCCTCGACCGCGCCTCCTACGGCAAAATCTTCTGATTCCTCCAATAGCCGAATTTATAAAAGCTAAAGCTTTCACCCACCTCCAAATATCCTGCTTATTTGAAAAAGCGTAGGAGCTTCAGCTCCGCAAAAAAAGATAAAATGAATGCGAATCCAAAGACCAAGCGCGCCCATTGGCATGATTATCGCTCCCCGGCCAGATATATGATCACGCTTTCCAAAAGCCCCGGCATTCCCCCCTTCAGCCAAATAGAAGGCGATTGGAGGCTGCCGGTAGGCACGCGAGGCTCATCCTATACCCGCTTGTCTTCAATCGGACGCATAATCGCTGACCGGCTATATCACATTTCAGATATACACCCATCGCTAAAAGCGGAGCAATATATAGTAATGCCCGATCATGTGCATGTCTTGCTTTGGGTGCAGTCGATTCTTCCCGATCCGTTGGGATCATATATAGCAAGATTCAAAAATGCAATAAATAAAGCATCTCTTACAAATCATATATTTGAAGATGAATTCAACGATCAGATTATCACCAATAAGAGAAATCTGAATTCCATTTATAATTATATCCGCTCAAATCCATATCGCCTCGCGGTGCGTCGTGCCTGTCCAGATTTCTTTGCCAGATGCAACGACATGATTATTGCTGGCATACCATGCCAACTCTATGGCAATCTCCATCTCCTCGACAATCCTTTCAAGGATCAAGTCATAGTGCATAAGGCAGATAGCGATCAAACTTTCCTTGCCAATAAAGACCGCTGGCTATATACAGCCTCGAATGGTGGAGTTTTGGTCTCTCCTTTCATAAGCCCAAGGGAAAAATTCATCAGAAAAGAAGCCGAATCATCAGATGGAAAACTTATATTGATCACCAACAGCTCTTTAGGAGATAGGGAAAAGCCATCCGGCAAAGACTTCGACCTATGCGCAGAAGGTCGCATGCTGATAATAGCCCCCTTGATTCCCATGCCCCTCGACCGCGCCACCTGCCTCAAAATGAATTCCCTCGCCGCTTACCTCGCCATGAAATAATATGCCGCCGGCGCCTTTTCGCAATGGGCAAAAATATTTGGACTTGCGTAGGAACTTCAGTTCCGCAATATTAAATCCTCCAATTGGCATCTATCTCGCTGTTTGCCCGCTTCCGCCCCCACGGAATCCTCCTCATAAAAACATATTATTCCCGAAATATGTTATACTTATATAAGCCCTTTCCGCTCTGACTGATACAGTAACGATAATCCCGGGATTCACATCCTCACCGATGAAAACCGGAATCCCGAATCAAATAAATGACTATGAAGAAAAACTCATCCTCCCGGCCGTCGAAAAGAATGCGAAAGACGGAATTGCAGGAAAAAATATTGGCTTTCCTCGAAAAGGAAAAGCGCCAGGCATTCAACTATAAACAGATTGCTTACGCCATCGACGCCAAAGACTTCCACATGGACGTCATCAATCTGCTCGACGAGCTCGCCGCCAACGACATCATCCAGGAAGTGGGCCTCGGCAGATACAAGGCCCCGGCCAACCGTGGCACTGAAAACGTCGGCTTCTTCATCCGCCGCTCCAACGGCAAGAATGCCGTCCTCATCGACGACGAGCAGATCATGGTGGCCGAACGCAACTCGATGCACGCCCTCAACGGCGACAAGGTGCGCGTGATGATCTCCGCGGCCCGTAAGGGCGTGGAACCCGAGGCACAGGTGCTCGAGATTCTTGAGGCGAAAGACCAGGTGTTCATCGGCGAGCTGAAGGTAGACCGCAACGTGGCGCGTCTCGTGCCCGACTCCAAATTCCTGGCCGCCGACATCATCCTCAACCGCAACAAACTGCGCGGAGGCAAGGACGGCGACAAGGCGATAGCACGCATCACCATCTGGAAAGACGAGGAGATGTGCCCGCGTGGCGAAGTGGTCGACATCCTCGGCCGCAAAGGCGAGAACAATGCCGAGATGCACGCCATCCTCGCCGAGTTCGGCCTCCCCTACAAATATCCCGAGAATGTGGAGAAGGCCGCCGACAAGATCAGCGCCGGAATCACTCCGGAGGAAGTCGCAAAACGAGAGGACTTCCGCGGCATCACCACCTTCACCATCGACCCCCGCGACGCAAAGGACTTCGACGACGCCCTCTCCATCCGCGTCCTCGCCAACGGCAACTATGAGGTCGGTGTGCACATCGCCGACGTAACCCATTACGTCACTCCCGGCTCCGTCATCGACAAGGAGGCCCAGAACCGCGCCACTTCCGTCTATCTCGTCGACCGCACCATCCCCATGCTCCCCGAGCATCTCTGCAACGGCATCTGCTCGCTGCGCCCCAACGAGGAGAAACTCACCTTCTCGGCCATTTTCGAGATGGATGCGCAGGCCAATGTGGTCAATTCCAGGATCGGACGCACCGTGATCAGGAGCGACCGCCGCTTCACCTACGAGGAGGCTCAGCAGCGCATCGAGACCGGTGAGGGGGATTTCGCCACCGAGATCAATGTCCTCAACGGGCTCGCCAAGCAGCTCCGCAAACGGCGCTACGACAACGGCGCCCTCGAGTTCGACCGCGCCGAGGTGCGTTTCGACATAGACGAGACCGGCCGCCCGCTGAGCGTCTACTTCAAGGAGTCGAAAGACGCCAACAAACTCATCGAGGAATTCATGCTGCTCGCCAACATCGCTGTGGCTGAGAAAATAGGCAAGGTGCCATCGGGCAAGAAAGCGAAGACTTTCGTATATCGCGTGCACGACACCCCCGACGCCGACAAACTCTCCAACCTCAGCAGCATCGCCTCGCGCTTTGGCTTCAAGATCAATGCAGAGGGCCGCTCCACCGAAGTCAACAAGAGCCTCAACCGCATGCTCCGCGATGTCAAGGGCAGGGGAGAGGAGACCATGCTCTCCATGCTCGCCATCCGCTCGATGGCTAAGGCTATCTACACCACCGCCAATGTAGGCCACTACGGCCTCGCGGTCCCCTTCTACACCCATTTCACATCTCCCATCCGTCGTTATCCCGACATGATGGTGCATCGCCTTCTGCAGCGGTATGCCGACGGCGGCCGAAGCGCCGACAAGATCAAGGTGGAGGAGCAGTGCAAGCATTCATCCGATATGGAGCAGCTCGCAGCCAACGCTGAACGCGCCTCGATCCGCTACAAGCAGGTGGAATACATGCGCGACCGCCTCGGCCAGGTCTACGAGGGAGTGATCTCCGGCGTCACCGAATGGGGCGTATATGTGGAGCTCAACGAAAACCTCTGCGAAGGCCTTGTCCCGGTGCGCGACCTTGCCGACGACTACTACGACTACGATGAGAAAAACTATTGCCTCACAGGGCGTAAGACACACCGTAAATACACACTCGGTGACCGCGTGAAGGTGCAGGTGGCACGTGCCGACCTCGACAAGAAGCAGCTCGACTTCGCCCTCATTTCCGACGACGGCAACCCCAACCGACCCCTTCCGCAGGAGAAAAAGAATCATGGCAGAAACCAGCCCCGCCAGAAGCAAAGACGAAAAAAACGTTAAAACATTTGGCCGGGTCGGAAAAAAATTGTAATTTTGCACCCGGATGAGTCCTGCACGACCAGCTCCCCGTGAACTCCCCCAGATCTTGACCGAAGCAAGGGTAGCGGGTTGAGCGGTGCGATGTAGTAAGCTCATCCACCTGCCTCTTTAGCTCAGTTGGCCAGAGCACGTGATTTGTAATCTCGGGGTCGTTGGTTCGAATCCGACAAGAGGCTCACCCAGATAGCGACGAGTAGGCATCCGCCTCTCGTCGCTTTAAATTTTTAATCCCCTCGTTTCTTGATTTTTAATTAAGCAGTAGATTATGTCATATATCTTTAATATCAGTTTCGTGGTCCCCGTTGCCCGAAAGCAGGGTTTCATCGGGTGGGCCTCGGGTGAGGCCCGGCTTGCCGCCGCTTCCGACACTCTACGCGACTTCCGCAGCCTCCTGGTGGCCGCCATACCCGGCGACACGGAATTCGACAAGTCGCCCGACCGCACTTTCTCCATCCAGCTCTGCTTCGATTCCCTCAAAGACTGCCGCGAGTGGCACGCTTCCCGTTTCGACTCCCTCATGCTCTCCTATTCCGCATGGCATGGCCCGAACCCCCTCTTCTTCGCCACAATCCTCAAGGAGGTATGAACTTGCAGCTCAAAGCGAAAGAAACATGAATCTTGAACTTAAGAAATACGACAGGATTATAATGGGCATCGACCCCGGCACAAACGTGATGGGATACGGTGTGCTCGGCATCACAGGCCGCAAGGCCGAGATGATAGTGATGGGCGTCATAAAGCTCAACCGTTTCGAGTCGCACTATCTGCGCCTCGCGCGCATCTATGAGCGCGTGAGCGGCATAGTGACCCAGTACCTGCCCGACGAACTCGCCATCGAGGCCCCCTTCTTCGGCAAGAATGTCCAGTCGATGCTCAAGCTCGGCCGCGCGCAGGGGGTGGCGATGGCTGCCGCCCTCGCAAAGGATATACCCATCGCCGAGTATCCACCGCTCAACGTAAAGAAGGCCGTCACAGGCAACGGTCAGGCCTCAAAGGAGCAGGTGGCCAACATGCTCAAGCATCTCCTCTCTATTCCGGAGGAGAAAATGCCCGACATGCTCGACGCCACCGACGCCCTCGCCGTTGCCCTCACTCATTTCTATGAGTCGTCAAAGCCGGCCGTGGCCAAAGGCCCGAAATCATGGAAGGATTTCCTCTCGCAGAATCCCGATCGCATCGCGCCCCGCCTCAAATAAGCCCTCTTCTCCGCATTTCATGTTGTGAAACATATTTTCCACTCTTCTCCCTCTTCAATTATTTTTGTAAATTTGCATGTCTTTGACAAATACCTTGAATACCTTCAGTGGCTCACAGGCCGCTTAACCTTTTAATCAACCATTAATACCGGTATGCCATGAATCCAAATCTGAGCATGAACCCCAACAGGGTTGTGGATTTCCTCCGCAAGCCCGCTGCCGAATTCAGAAAATCCGACCTAATCCGTTTCGTGAAGGAAAACGGTATACGCATGGTCAATTTCATGTATCCGGCCGACGATAACCGTCTTAAGACCCTCAACTTCGTGATAAACTCCGAGGCTTACCTCGATTCGATACTCACTTTCGGTGAGCGTGTCGACGGCTCGAGCCTCTTCCCCTTCATCGAGGCCGGTAACAGCGACCTCTACGTCATTCCGCGCTTCTCGACAGCTTTCGTCGATCCTTTCGCCGAGATTCCCACCCTCACCATGCTTGCCTCTTTCTTCGACAAGGAAGGGCGCCCGCTTCAGTCATCGCCCGAATACACCCTCCGCAAGGCTTGCGAGGAGTTCACCAAGACCACCGGCATGGAATTCTATGCCATGGGCGAGCTCGAATACTACGTCATCTCCGACGACACCGGTTTCTTCCACGCCTCCGACCAGAAAGGCTATCACGAGTCGGCGCCTTTCGCTAAGTTCAATGATTTCCGCACCGAGTGCATGGATCTTATAGCCCGCGCCGGCGGACAGATCAAATATGGTCACAACGAGGTGGGCAACTTCACTATCGACAGCAAGATTTATGAGCAGAACGAGATAGAGTTCCTGCCCGTGCCTGCGGTTGAGGCGGCCGACAATCTCATGGTCGCCAAGTGGGTGATACGCACTCTCGCGGCCAGAAAGGGCTATGACGTCACTTTCGCCCCCAAGATCACTGCCGGTAAGGCCGGAAGCGGCCTCCACATCCATTTCAAGGTGATGAAGGGCGACCAAAACATGATGACCGATGGCGGACGCCTCAGCGATGTGGCCAAGAAGGCCATCGTCGGCATCCTCGAGAATGCCGATGCCATCACCGCCATGGGCAACAAGGTGCCGACGAGCTATTTCCGCCTCGTGCCCCATCAGGAAGCGCCTACATCCATTTGCTGGGGCGACCGCAACCGCTCCGTGCTCGTCCGCGTGCCTCTCGGCTGGAACGGCGAGAACGACATGTGCTCCCAGGCCAATCCCCTCGAGGCCGACGCCGTCGCCGCGCCTCCTCAGAAGCAGACCGTAGAACTCCGTTCGGCCGACTGCTCCGCCGACATCTATCAACTCATCGCTGCGATGGTGGTGGCAGCCCGCACCGGTTTCGAGATGGACGATGCACTCCGCCGTGCCGATGAGCTCTATGTCAATGTCAACATCCACAACGACGAGAACAAGGATAAACTCGCGCAGCTCAAGTCGCTTCCCGATTCCTGCATGGCCTCCGCCAAGGCACTTGCCGCACGCCGCCGGGTGTTTGAAGACAAAGAGGTGTTCTCGCCGCGCCTCATCGACGGCATAATAGCGAAACTTGAATCGTACGATGACGCCGACCTGCGCGCAAAGACCTCCGACAGCCACAACGAGATGATGAAGGTGGTGCGTAAATTCTGGCACTGCGGCTAATCGTCCCCGTTCCAATACTTTGAAGATGTCTGGTCTGAGGATCAGGCATCTTCAACTGTAATATGCCGTCGGTCATAAACTTTACTGCCTCCGGATTTGTTGAGCATACATGATTATATTTAACAAAACTTTACTATGAAAAATCCAATGTTCGATATCCAATACGGACTCTTCGTGATCACTGCCAACGCCGACGGCCGCGACAACGGCTGCATCTCCAACACCCTGCAGCAGGTCACATGCACCCCCAATCAGGTATCCGTATGCCTCAACAAGCAGAATTTCACCACCGGCCTTATCCAGCGTTCAGGCCGCTTCACCGCCTCCATCATCAGCGTGAAGGCCGACTTCAGCCTTTTCAAGCGCTTCGGTTTCCAGTCGGGCCGTGATGCCGACAAGTTCAAGGACTTCACCGGATGCCGCCGTGTGGCAAACGGAAATATGGCTGTCACCGACGGCACCAACGCCTTCATCAGCGTGAAGGTGTCGCAGACTGTCGACCTCGGCACCCACCTGATGTTTATCGGCGAAGTCACCGAGATGGAATCGCTCTCCGAAGCAGCCTCAGTCACGTATTCCTACTATCTCGAACACATCAAGCCGCAGCCCGCTCCCGCAGCCGACAAGGACGCCGCAGGCCACACCGTATGGCGTTGCAAGGTGTGCGGTTTTGAGTATGTGGGCGATCAGATTCCCGACGACTTCGTGTGCCCCGTATGCAAGCATCCGGCCTCCGACTTCGAGAAGGTGACTATCGACGACAACGTTTCCGACCATCCCACCAACCAGTATTCCGGCACCAAGACCGAGCGCAACCTTCAGGAAGCCTTTGCCGGAGAAAGCATGGCCCGCAACAAATACACCTTTTTCGCATCGGTGGCCAGAGCCAACGGCTACGAGCAGATTGCCGCTCTCTTCCTCAAGACGGCCGACAACGAGCGCGAACACGCCGAGCTGTGGTGCCGCGCACTCGGCGGCATAAGTCAGGACACTGCCGTCAATCTTCTGCATGCTGCCGAAGGCGAGAACTATGAATGGACCGACATGTACGACCGTTTCGCCAAGGAGGCCGACGAAGAAGGGTTCCACAACCTTGCCGAGCAGTTCCGTGGTGTCGCGGCCATTGAGAAGCATCACGAGGATCGCTACCGTGCGTTGCTCCGCAATGTAGAGGCCCACGAGGTGTTCCGCAAGGCCGGTATTGTGGTCTGGGAATGCCGCAACTGCGGTCACATCTGCGTAGGCACCGAAGCCCCCGAGATCTGCCCCGTATGCTTCTACAAGCAAAGCTACTTCGAGATCCATCCCGATAACTATTGATTCCTGCCGGCCATCATCCCTTCCGCGCGCAGACGCAAAATCCCGGCCGCGGCAAAGATGGCCCGGAAGCCATAAGCCTCATCAAGACCGGGGGTGCGCATCAAACCGCACCCCTGGTCTTGATATATCATCCGGCGCCCCCGCACCTCCGGTCTTGACATATCATCCCGTAGCCCCGCACCCTCATTCCGCACCCCTTGATCCACCCTCCGCAGAAATTCCCAAAACACCTGAAACGACCCGAAAAAGTCCGTCAGAACTGTTAAAACACCCCTTTTAGGGGGTCTTCGCAGCCTGAAACGACCCAAAAAAGTTCGTCAGCCTTTATTTTTCAAAAAAAATGATTACCTTTGTGGCGAAGAATTTTTTTGTTTAAACAACTTCAATATCGACCCTCTTATGATAATTTGTCTTCGCATAAAAAACTTCTATTCATTGCGTGATTCCGCAGTGCTTGATTTCACTGCTGATTCAGGTTTTAGAAACTCGCAGGATTTTCTGCCCGAAAATCTGATTGATTTCTCAGGAGATAAATTTGTCAATGTGATAGGTATTTTCGGAAGCAATGCTGCCGGAAAATCGAATATGATAAAAGCTATTGATTGGTGTCGTGATCTGATACTCAAATCCCACCTTTACAATGAAGGCGATGAATTAAACTATCAGCCCTTCAAGTTCGACAGCGGCAAGCCATCTTCTTTCTATATCGATTTCGTGGCAGATGGAATAGAATATGAATATTCATTTGAGCTTTATGCCGGCAGGATAATATCGGAAGAATTGTACTATTATCCTCACAAGAGGCGGTCGAGGGTGTTCAGCCGCACCGCTACCGATTCGTATGTCTTCAAGAAAGGAGTCATACAGCGCCCTGCCGAAGTGCAGGCGAATGTCGGTCCGAAGACGCTGTTCCTGAGCCGGGCAAGTTCCATGGGCAGGGAAATAGCTCAGATTGTTTATAGATTCTTCCTCAATCAGATGGTGATTGGCCTGGATTCGGTCGACTTATCGAAATTGTCGGCTGCTGACTTCGACACTCACAAGTCGATTCTTCTGAAAGGGCTTGAGGTAAGCGATATCGACATTGTGGATATCAGGCTGGTCGAGGTGCAGCCCGGACAATACAGTCTGCAAAGTTTCCATCGTGAGAATCCGGAGATTGCTTTCGATTTCTTAAAGGAGGAATCGGAAGGCACGAAGCGGTTGATGCTGATGTTGATGTTGCTCTTGAGAAAAGTCATGGATGGGGCTACGTTTTTCCTCGATGAGTTTGATTTGAAACTGCATTTCCGCCTTTCTGAGTTTGTATTGAAGTTGGTGAAGGCTTCCGGGAAAGCGCAGATGGTATTCACCAGCCATAATCCGTTGCTGATCGATAAAGACTCTCTCCGGCCCGAGCAGATTGTGTTCGTCACCAAGCAGGTTGATGGCAATTCTGAGTTTGTTCCGGTTTCTGATTATGAAGGAGTAGGCTCGAAGACCGACCTTCGGAAGGCCTATCTTCAAGGCCGGTTTGACGCCGTGCCTTATGTGGGAGATGCAAGAGATGTGTTGGCTGATTTATAGACGGGCAGATGCGGCAGCGTAAGTTTTCAATCAAAAGGCCTATCCGGGAAATTTTCCTGGTGATATGTGAAGGCGAGACGGAGCGTGAGTATGTGGAGAAACTGAAACGCCACTACAGGCTCCCTGTGACGATAAAAACGAAAGTAAGCGGCAATAAGATAAATCAGCGTCTTGTGGCTCAATACATGGCGGAGTTGGGGATTGGCCGTGATGATGATTGCCGGGTGTTTTTTATATATGATGCGGATGTGGAGGAGATGGTGGAGAAACTGTCGAAACTTTCCGGTACTCTCATTCTGTCAAATCCCTGCATCGAATTGTGGTATGCACTGCATGTGAAAGACTATATGAAATCGCAGGATTCCGATGGTATGGTGAGGTCACTTGTAGCATCTCATGCCGTGTGGAGCAAATACAGGAAGGGCCTGCTCACCGGCGATCAGGCCAGTTTCCTTATCAGCCGAAGGATGGATGCTGTGGCAAGAGCCCGCAGGTTGCCATGCCGCGGCAATCCATCGTCCAATATGTATCTTTTTGTCGAAGCCATGGAAGAGGCCAAAAATACCTGAAACGACCCGAAAAAGTCCGTCAGAACTGTTAAAACACCCCTTTTATGGGGTCTTCGCAGCCTGAAACGACCCAAAAAAGTCCGTCAGGCCGAAAGTAGGGAGGGGTGCGTGGCTACGCACCCCTCCCTAAAAAATACCTTTCAATACCGGCTTACTTGCCCGACTTGAACAGTTGCTCGATCGACCCGAGCGACGAAAGCACCGAAGTCGCCTCGTAGGGAATATACACTGTCTTGTTGTCCTGCCCCGAAGTCATGGTCTTGAGAGTCTCGATATATTTCTGGGCAAGCAGATAGGCTGCCGGGTCGGTCTGCGACTGCGCCACTGCCTCCGCCACATTCCGGATGGCATCCGCCTCAGCCTGTGCGCGAAGCACCTGCGCCCGCGCCTCACCTTCGGCCTTCAATATCGCAGCCTGCTTCTCAGCCTCAGCCTTGTTGATCTGCGACATCTTCTGTCCTTCCGAACGCAATATCAGCGACTGCTTCTCGCCCTCCGCATTCAGGATCTCAGCCCTTCGGTTGCGCTCCGCCTGCATCTGCTTCTCCATCGCCACGCGCACACTCTCCGGAGGCGTGATATCCTGCAGCTCCACACGGTTCACCTTCACGCCCCATTTGTTGGTAGCGTCGTCAAGGATAGCCTGAAGTTTCGCGTTGATGGTGTCGCGCGAGGTCAGCGTCTCGTCAAGCTCCAGCTCGCCTATCACGTTGCGCAGCGACGTCTGCGTCAGTTTCTCTATCGCATTGGGCAGATTCTCGATCTCATACACCGACTTCTTCGGGTCTACGATCTGGAAATAAAGAAGCGCGTTGATTTCCGTGGTCACGTTGTCGCGGGTGATCACCTGCTGCGAAGGAAAGTCATACACCTGTTCGCGAAGGTCGATCACGCTTGTGGTCGTGATCCGAGTATGCGTGCGCGTGTAGATCACTTTCGGCTTGTCGATGAAAGGAATGATGAAATTCAGACCAGGCTGAAGCACTGAATGAAACTTTCCAAGGCGTTCCACAACCTTTGTCTCCGACTGGGGCACTACCTTCACCCCCGCCATGATCACCACCACCACCAGGGCAATGATGAATCCCGCTATAACCAATGTGTTCATAATTATGCTGTTATTCCATTATTGATTTTTCGTGTTCTCTTTCTCTACGCTGAGGATGATGGAGTCGTAGCCTACCACCCTCACCTCCTCGCCGGCTCTCAGCTTCACTTCGGGATGCGCCGGCCTTATCTGCCACTTGTCGCCGTCGATCCGCATGCGGAAAGTGTCGGCAAGTTCCACCGTGCCCGTGCGTCCTATCAGCGCGTCCATCCCCGTGGCCGTATGTCTGGCACCTTTGTGAAGGGCCCGCAGCAACTTGCCGCGCCACCGGTAGGTCAGCAGATAGAGCAGCACCGTAGCCACCACAAACGTCACTATCGTACCCGTCCAGCCAAGTCCCAGGAAAGCCCCGCACATCGCAGCCAGCGCTCCCGTGCCGATATAGAGGCAGGTGGTCGACATCGTCAGCACTTCAGCTATCAGAAACCCGACACCCAATATAAGCCATAAACTCCAAATTCCCATATCTCAAATTTTTAATCAATTTCCGTCATCTTCTACCCCTCCATCCCCTAAACCATACCCCAGATCCTTTAAACCTTAAACCATAAACCATAAACCTTCTATATTCGCCCAAGGGGGGCGAATATAGAATAATCTCGCCCCGGGCGAAATTAGAATACCAACAAAATTAATCATTTTCCCCAACATTGTCAAAAAAACATCCGCTTTTCTTATGCATTTCACGAAAATTTTGCTAACTTTGCGCTATGAGGCAAAAACTAACCTGACACGAAGCTCACACAACTTCGGCAAAACCTCGATTTGACTAAACCTAAAATATAGAAAAATGGTAAACTTCTCACTTGAGGGCAAAGTCGCTCTCGTCACCGGTGGCGTATACGGCATCGGTTTCGCCATCGCGAAAGCGCTCCACGAAGCAGGAGCTAAGATCGTTTACAACTGCAACACTCAGAAATCTATGGATCTCGGCATCTCCAACTACAAGGAGGCCGGAATCGAAGCCAAAGGATATCTCTGCGACGTCACCGACGAAGAAGCCGTGAAGGCTATGGTGGCCGACATCGAGAAGACTGTAGGCACTATCGATATCCTCGTCAACAACGCAGGCATCATCAAACGCATCCCCATGACCGATATGGCAGTGGAAGACTTCCGCCAGGTGGTCGACATCGACCTCGTCGCTCCCTTCATCTGCGCCAAGGCCGTTATCCCCGGCATGATTAAGAAAGGCCACGGCAAGATCATCAACATCTGCTCCATGATGAGCGAGCTCGGCCGCGAGACTGTCAGCGCTTACGCTGCTGCAAAGGGTGGCCTCAAGATGCTCACACGCAACATCTGCTCCGAATTCGGCGAGCACAACATCCAGTGCAACGGCATCGGCCCCGGCTACATCGCCACTCCCCAGACCGCGCCCCTGCGCGAGATCCAGCCCGACGGCAGCCGTCATCCCTTCGACCAGTTCATCATCGCGAAGACTCCCGCCGGACGCTGGGGCACTCCCGAAGACCTCATGGGCCCCGCCGTGTTCCTCGCTTCCGATGCTTCCGACTTCGTCAACGGTCACGTCCTTTATGTCGACGGCGGCATCCTCGCCTACATCGGCAAGCAGCCCTGATCGCCATTTAATCCGAAGTTTCAAATAAGGCGTTCAATTTATTGAGCCTGCCTTAAATTTTTGAATTTAAAAAATTATAGATGAACGAATTTAAGGAAGTTTCCGAAGGCTACACCCTTGCCGAAGCCATCAAGGAGTCGCAGCGTTGCCTCCACTGCAAGGTGCCCGGTTGCAAGAAAGGGTGCCCCATCAGCAACGATATCCCCGACTGGATCCACGAGCTCGCTCACGGCAACTTCGGAAACGCTGTAAACATCATAAACCAGAGGAGCAACCTCCCCGCTGTCTGCGGTCGCGTATGCGCCCATGAGCGTCAGTGTGAGGGCAACTGCGTCCTCGGCAAGAAAGGGGAGGCTATCCACATCGGAAAGCTCGAGCGCTTCCTCGCCGACTTCGACAGCGAGGCCGGATGGAGCCATGAGAACATTCCCGAGAAGACGCGTGGCAAAGTGGCCGTGATCGGGTCCGGTCCCGCCGGACTCACCATCGCCGGCGACCTCTCCCGCAAAGGCTTCATGGTAGAGATCTTCGAGATGGGGCTTGAACCCGGTGGTGTCCTCATGTTCGGCATCCCCGAATATCGTCTGCCTAAGGAAGTGGTGCGCCGTGAGATCGACAAGATCGAGCGCCTCGGAGTCAAGATAAGGCTCCGCGCCACCATCGGCCCCAACTTCACCATCGACCAGCTTTTCGAGGAAGGCTTCGACGCCATCTTCATGGGCACCGGCACAAGCCGCCCCAAGACCCTCCCCATCGAGGGCGCCACTCACTCCGGAGTGCGTCAGGCCGTATGGTTCCTCCGCCGTGTCAGCCTCTTCAACGCCGGCATGATCAGCCGCGAGGAAGTGGTGATTGGTGAAGGCGACAGGATCGCTGTGATAGGTTGCGGCAACACCGCCATGGACGCCGCCCGCACGGCCCTCCGCATGGGTGCGTCGGAAGTCAACATCATCTATCACCGCGACATCACAAGCATGTCGGCCCTCCGCGCCGAATACGACGAAGCCGTGGAGGAAGGCGTGAAGTTCATGTGGAACACCAACGTGGTCAAGGTCAACGGTGCCGAGGGTCTGCGTCTGAAATCGATTGAGATCGAGCAAGACGGAGAGCGCAAGGAAATGCCCCTCGACCGCCTCATCATGGCCGTGGGTTCCGTGCCCGCATCCCGCATCGTCGACTCCACCGAAGGCATCGATGTCGACGACAAGGGTTATGTGCTCACCCGCGAGTATCCCTACGGCATGACCACCCGCAAGGGCGTTTTCGCCGGAGGCGACGTCACCGGACGCCAGGCCACCGTGGTACACGCCATGCAGGATGCCAAGAAAGTGGCCGAAGGCATTGCGCAATACATCGACGCCATAAAACTAATGGCCTCGATCGACAACGCCGAAGCTCCTCAACCCCAGGAAAAACAGGATTGAGAAATCCGGCATACGATAAAAACAATACGGCACCCGCTTCGAAAAGCGGGTGCCGTCGTTATCTCACGCTGTGCTCACCCCGGCCGGTACCGAGCCAGCCATTACCGCGTCAGCCGGTACCGCGCCGATCTCCGAGCGGCGCCCCAAAGCACCATCCCCCATCGTGCATCGTGCATTGTGCATTGAGTTATTGCCCCATAACTTTGGAGGTGCGCACACTCCCGTTGCTCAGCGTCTCGGTCTTGATATAGACTCCTTTCCCTGTCGGCCGGTTTACCTCCACGCCGTTGATATTGTGGAAAGTCTCTTTCACTACCTTTTCCGCAACTGCAGTCCGGTCAACCGAACTGGTCATCAACGAGGGAGAGAACAAGACATTTCCCGATTGGTCGATCAGTTCCTCAAGTTTCCAGACGTCTCTTCCATATTCAACCGGCACGGGCGACGGCATAGGAAGCAGTCCGTATATGTCTCCGACTCCTTCATAGAAATTGTAGCCGTCACTACCCGGATTTTCATCCCGCGACAATCTCCATACATGTCTGTTTACGTCCAGACATTCTACGTCATACATGTTTGAAACAGTAAAGTTGTCCGACAAATATTTATCGGTTGAGGAATGCAGTTCATCTCCCGGCTCAAGCGACGGGTCATACAAAAGAATGTCGACCTTCGACAATGCCGCCAGATCATTATCCAATATCGACATCATCGGAGCGTATGGAAGTATGTCTATTCCCTTTTCAAGTGCTGTTTCGTATGAGTTTGCTATATAGCGCACATACACTTTCCCCGATTCATCCTCTCTCATATATCCTATAAGCGCAGCCGTTTCCTCCGAGAAGACATCATCAGTTTTCCATACATAGCAGTTGAGATACTCCTGTTCGTCAATTTCCGTCGAACCCGAGAAGCAAAGATCCAGATAAATATCTTCAGAGGGTACCATATATGTATTTAAGTCAGAATGGTATCTCCATATCTGCCCTTCCTTGACAATCTGTTTCTCCGCCTCAGCCTTCGCAGGAATCTTTGCAGCGGTAGAAATATTTTCGCTGGAAACGTCCGGCATACTTTGTGCTGCCACCGAGAACAGGGTCGCAGCTACCGACGCAAGAACAAAAGCTCGTTTTGCCATAATGAAATCAGTTTAAAGGGTTAATACTGAATATATAAACATATATCTGAACAAGCATCTATCTGCTTGAAACTCTACTTGGTTGTGCAAAACAATGAATACCAATGACTTGGATTGTCTTATTCCCCAATAAAAACCGGATATTGCTATATTAGTGATTATTGCTTGATGGATAAGTGATTCATATTCTACGGGCAAAGTTAACAAAAAAAATGAAGAATCCAAAAAAAATGCAAGAAAAATCAAATTTTTCCTGCATCAGCGGTAAAATTACGTCTTGTTTTATTTGGATTTGAATATAGTTTGTTGTAACTTTGCCCAATAAGTTCAATATAAATAATCAACAGTATGAAGAAATTACTAATTCTGTCGGTTTGCACATTAGCTTCAGTAAGTGCAAACGCACAATTCAAGTTCACGAGTCTTGACAACAATGACGGCAAGACCACGATTGTAATTGTTGATGACAATTTCAAATCAGGATCAGAGATATGCTGTGCCAAGTTTAACAACAATGGCAAAACCTACGATGCCAAATCAATGGTCACGACACAAGAGGATGGCAAAATGTCAATCACAATGACATTTAAGAAGTTGACAGTATTCAGAAACACTTCTGTCACCCTTACGGTCAATGGCCAACATACCAACGTCCCCATCGCATTGCCTAATATCGCCGATCAACTTGGTAATTATTCAATTGTTACTGAATAAGAAGCCCGGCCCGGTAACGCGCCGATCTCCGAGCGGCGCCCAAAAGCACCATCCCCTATTCAAAATTCGACACTACAAAATTCGACATTATTAGAACCCGAAGCAGAAGGCCGGAGGCCTTCCATCTTGTTAACCGGGGGTGCTTGCCACCCCCGGTTAACCATACCTTCTACCATCAGCCCCCGAGGGGTTGCACCATGCATCAATCCCGATATCCCCCAATTCTCAACTGCGGGAGCCACGGGGTGCAACCCCGCCGGGGTTGCTGACGTGATGCCCGGATACCGGGGGTGACAAGCACCCCCGGTTAACCAAATATAAGGCCTCCGGCCTTACTCCGTCCCCTCCCCTCAACATCAAACATCCGACATTCCATACTCCACATTCGACATTATTAGAACCCGAAGCAGAAGGCCGGAGGCCTTCCATCTTGTTAACCGGGGGTGCTTGCCACCCCCGGTTTCCCCATCCCCACTACCATCAACCCCGGAGGGGTTGCCCCAAGCATCAATCCCGATATCCCCCATTCCCCATTATAAGCAATCACTCATACTCATAAAGCCGGATGTGCAGTATCCGGTAGTCATCCACCCCGATGCGCACATGCCGTCCCTGATGGGTCTCGTCACCATTGAAATATCTGATTGGTGTCATCTTCCCCTCGTCGTCTATTTCCACTTCCGCCACTCCGGCAATCCCGATGCGCCGCTGCTCACCCTTTCCTTTGCGGCCAGTGACGTCGCTGCCACTACCCGACGCATCGCCCGACTCAAGAAAACCATCCTCGCCGAGCCTGCGGCTGTCTTCGCCCGCTCCGTCATTCTCGAATTTCACCACTATCCCCGACCCGGCAAGTATATACTCACGGGGCGCGAGACGTATGAGCACGCCCCCCGCAGCAGGCCACACCGCCTCCTTGGCCCTGGCATCCCACGGGAGAGTGAAGAAATGCGCCGCCGTTATCTTCATCCCGTCCTTATGGAGCACACGAGTTGTGGAATCGTGGTCGAAATAAAGTCCCTGCATATCCCGCGTTCCCTTCTTGTCTTTCTTTCCCTGATAGCGGGTGATGAGCGGTATCAGCTGCCGCAGCAGACGGTAGCCTTTCACGTTCGACGAGTCAGGCCCGTCGTGCGAATTCTCGATTGAGAAGGGGCTCAGACCGATGGCGTCGTGTTCACCCATCACGTAAAAGGCCTGCGCCGCATTACCCTCGCATCGCTGTATTTCCGGAATGAAGAGAGTGTTGTCAGCCGTCGCATAACTCGCTGTCCAGTCGGTGAAACCCTTGTCGTAAAGGTCGGGCGAGAGAAAATCGAGTGTCGGGGCTCCCGCATGCCAGATGTCTTTCAGGTGTATCAGCGGACCCGCCGAAGGATACTCGCCGGGCTTGCGTCCGCGGCTGTTCATAGCTGCGTTCACGTAGAGCGGCACCCCCGTTATCTGCCGGGCGGCACGTGCCAGCCGCTCCACGTATCGCGCATAGTTCCATGCCATGAAATATTCGTCGGTGTAGATGCCCTCGCCGAACACCTCTTCCCAACTTCCGTTTTTCCTGCTCCCGTGCTCTTCCCAAGCCTTGCGTATTCCGGGGTGGAGCACCTTCCGGTTTTTCGCCAGATGCTCCGTCAGCGCCGCCGGCACTCCCTTCGCATATTCCTTTTCGGCGAGAGGGGAGTGGTCGCGGGCATCCTCAAGCATCCCTATCTCGTTTTCTATCTGCACCATCACCACCGTCGCCAGCGTGTCGCGCGCCATCGTGTGGCTCAGCCAGCGGGTGAACGCTGCGCTGTCGGCCTTCAGCACATTCTCCGAGAAAGCACTCGCTATCTCGAGCGGTTTCCCATCCCGTGTGCGTGCCCGCGGATATTTCCGGTAGTCGCGTTTCAGCCATTCCGGAGCATAGCAGCTCATCGAGTTCTTCCACGCCCCGAACCATAGGAACACCACTTTCAGGTCGTTGCGTATGGCTTCATCCATCACGGCGTCGGTAGTGGTGAAGTCAAACTTCCTCTCCTCCGGCTCTATCAGGTCCCAGTAGGCCGGCACCAGCACGCAATTCAACCCCATGTCGCGCAGTTTCGGAAAAATCGCCGCCACATCGCGGGGTGCCGACGCCGAACTGTTGCCCAGTTCCCCGCCCAGTATCAGCCAAGGCCGTCCGTCGGCCATCAGCCGTCCCGTGCCGTTGTCGTTGATGAATTTAGCCTGTTCCGGCCGGTTCGCCTGTGCCACGGCCAGAGCCGCCACTGCCATAAGTAAAATGAAGATTCTTTTCATGCTATAGATTTGTTTGGTTTGAAGTCAAATGAGTGGTCTGCTGCGTGTTGTCTGCTGTCAGTTTCCGCCTTCCGGCTTCACCTCCTCGCCCGGTTCTGCCGCCGGAATCCCCTCGGGGGCGCCCGCGGAAATGACAGTCTTCTCTCTCCGGAGTATCACGAGGTTGCGGATATAGGCCACAAGCCCGAACGACTGGCCCACTATCAGCACCGGATCATGCCTGAAGAGCGCATAGCTCACAATCAGCAGCGATCCCGTAAGGCTTATTATCCAGAAACCCGCCGGAAGTTCCGATTCCCCCTCCTTGCGCGAATAATACCATTGGTAGACGAAGCGCAGCGTGAAGAGTATCTGCCCGCTGCAGCCGTAGATCACGAGCCATAGCGGTATGTCTTCATTGCGGAATAGTTTTTCCATCACTTCCTCTGCATTTCCCGTCAGCAGCGCAATTGCCACCGCGGGGGTGAGCAGAAGAATCCAGCGGAAGAGTGCCGGCACTTTCCGCCACACTCCTTTCAGGTTAAGGTTCCAGAGATAGATGTAGTAGCTGATGCACTGGCCCATCACTATCGCGAAGTCGTCGCGCAGCCAGCCGTAGATGCAGAGCAGATACGACCCCGCGATGCTCAGCACCCAGAAAACGGTGGGCGAGAGCACCCGTCGCGCACGCTCCGACATGAGCCACTGCACCAGTATCCGCGCCGAGAAGAATCCCTGCGCCAGAAATCCTATGGCATATATCCAGAAAGTCTCTTTCATCCCTTGCTCTTCACGTTGTAGTCGATATAGCGTTTCTTCATCCAGCGGTAGGCGAAGCAGTCGAGAAAGGGTCCCTTCAGCCGGTTCCACAGATGATATTTCGACACTCCCGCCGTGCGCGGATAATGCCTCACCGCCACCTGTTTTATCCTCCCGCCCTGCATCAGTATCATTGCCGGCAGGAAGCGGTGGAGCCCGGTGAAGAAAGGTATCTTCTTGGCGTTGGCCGTGTGCATCACCTTCAGCGGGCACCCCGTGTCCTGCACTCCGTCGCCCGTCATCATCCGCCTGAAGGAGTTGGCTATCTTCGACTGCAGTTTCTTGAAGAGGCTGTCCTTGCGGTTGGCGCGGATGCCGGTCACCAGCTCATGGTCGGCTATGTGCTCCAAAAGCAGGTTGAAGTCTTCCGGGTCGGTCTGCAGGTCGGCGTCGATATAGCCCACATATTCAGTCGTCGTGTGGTCGATGCCCGCTTTCATCGCCGCGCTCAGCCCGCTGTTTTTAGCCAGCGAGATGTAGTGGAAATCGGGTCTGCGGCCGCATTCCTCCTTTATCAGCGGCAGGCTGTTGTCGGTGGAGCCGTCGTCCACCATCAGCACGCAGGCGCCGCACGCCGCCTTCGGCAGGTAGTCGCCGAGCCTGCAGCACAGGTTGGCGATGTTGTCTTCTTCATTGTAGACCGGTACCACTATGGTCAGTCCATATCTTGATGTCTGGTTTTCCATTTTCGTCTTATCTTTCGCATCTCGTGCGTTCCATTCTTATAAATATAACCCGAAGAGAAACTGCAAATAAACTAACCCCTAACCCATAATCCTTAACCCTCACCTCATGACTATGATGGCGTAAGGCGTCACTTTCCTCACCTCATATCGGCCGAACTTCTCCGCGTCCTTCTCCTTCACGAGAAGCAGCCCGCTGCCCAGCGCCGAAGTGTCGGGCACGGTGTCTTCTTCAAGGATTACCACATCCTTGCCCAGATACACGTCCATATTCTCGGCCCGGCGTATTCCCCACGTGTAGTAGGTGTCGGTGCCGGCCGCTTCCGCTGTCTTCTTCGCCTCGCGGCATACTGCCCCGTAGCCCATTTCCCCGTTAAGCCCGCGCAGGGCGAATCCTCCGGCGAATACCGCCGCCAGCATGGCGATGCCGATTGCTGCTATCGCCTCTTTCGCACCACGCCTGAAGAGCAGGAAAAGTGCTGTCGCTCCTCCGGCGGTCAGAATGCCGCCCATTGTATATACGGCCCATCCCATGTAGTCGGCTGCCTTGTCGAGGTGCGACGCCACGGCCAGTGCCGGCAATGCGAGCGTGATTACGGCCGCCGGAAATGCCAGCGCTATTTTCGTCAGTATGTTGTCTTTGTATTTTGGCAGCGATATCATGGCCGAGTACACCAGAAACGGCACTCCCGGCAGGAAATATATCTGCAGCTTGCTGCTGATGCAGGAGAGGAGCAGGAGAGTGGTCAGCCCTATGGTAAGGAAATATTGCTGCAGCGCCGGCAGTTCGCGCGGCTTCCGCAGGTCGGCCACTATGGCGCCTATCACGTAGAGCGACCATGGCGCGATGATATACCACACTGCCGTCAGATAGTAGTGGAAAGGCCGCTTGTGGTGGAACGAGTCGACCGCGCGGTCCACTGTCTGATGGAAGAGAAGGTTGTCGAGATATTCCTTCCCTCCGTCGGCATATACTCCCCAGAACCAGAGCCCACACATCACCAGCAGCGGCACCCATGTGCGCCATCCCCAGTATTTTGTCCATTGCTTTATTTCCCCCTTCAGCGCCAGAAATACGCTGGTGGCGACAAGCGGTATCAGTATTCCGAGCGGCCCTTTGGTGAAGAGGGCAAGGAAGAGATAGAGAGGCAGCAGCCATCGGTCGCGCTTCTTCCCGCTCCCTTCATGAAGTTTCCAGAAAGTACGCAGGGCGAGCACTATGAAAAGACACATCAGCATGTCCATGCGCAATATCACAGCCGCGCCTAAGAAATAGGCCGACGTGATGAGCATCAGACGCGCCGCGCCCCTCATGTCGCTCTTCAGCAGGTCGCGGCTCCAGCGCTCCATCACGCCCACTGTGGCCAATGCCGGTATCAGCGAGCCAAGTGCCGCGAGCCACAGGCAATGCCCGCCTGCGAGCACCCGGCAGAGCATCAGATACCAGAAATACAGCGGTGGCTTGTCGGCGTAGGCGGTCCCGTGGTTGGTGAAGGCGAATATGTCGTGGTTGCGCAGCGCCTCGTCCACAATGCTCAGATAGCGCAACTCATTGTCGGGTGTGAAGTCGCGCCACATCATCACCGGCAGCAGCGCCACGACCACTCCCGCATAGAAAAGCCATGTCGCCCGGCTCCCGCGTTCCGTCTCCCGTTTGCCCTCAGCCCCGAGCCGCTTGTCATCAGCCCCGATCTGTTCGTTATCTGCCATAAGTCTATTGTCGTCAGCCATGAGTCAATTATTGTCAGTCATTCCCAATAGGTTTGTTTATCATGCAAAGTTACGAAAAAAATCCATTCCATCAAACAAACGCCCCCGCAATCCCAAGCCTCCCCCGAAAGAAGGAGCTTTTTTGAAGCCGTGTGAGGGCGAAGCCCGAAATTCCTCCCTCAAAATAGCCAGAGGAAGCAGTGTGAGGGCGGAAGCCCGAAATCCCCGCCCTGGTACCGCGCCGATCTCCGAGCGGCGCCCCACCGCCCCCGCAATCCCACTCCGGTACTGCGCCGATCTCCGAGCGGCGCCCGATATGGTCCCAACCGGCCTGCCCAATTAAAAGGAATAAATATTAAATAATGTTAAATTTGTAAAGATAATTTGTTTTTTTGAAAATTATTATTAAATTAGGCGCGGAATCCATAATTGCTGTCAAAAAGCTTTTGAATGGCGGTATAATGTGAATAAAAAAATACGCCTCCTGGAATATTGTGATTTTCTGTGCATGTTTATTGAAAATTTGTAATTGGATGTAAAGAGTGGATAGAACCCGGTGTCGGCCGGTATAGTAATAACCCCGTGTATATTAATATGCAGTAAACCTAAAAGTTATGAGAAAACTTGTCATGATGATGGTGCTGTCGGTTGTGGCGATGGCATTAGCTCTCTCCGTAGGAGCTACATACTTCAAAGAAGGAAGTGTATGGAAAACGTACAGGATCGGGACCACCGAGCCGAACATGGAGCGGGAATATTACCGGTTCTATCTGAAAGTTGACGATTCCGACAACAGTGGCAGCGTGTTCAATCTTATCGAGGAGTCGGCGAAGGGCGATCTGGCCACCATTTGCCTCATAAAGGAGGAAGACAACCGTATCTACTTCTTTGATAATTTCACCTCGCAATGGTATCTGCTTTACGACTTCAACCTCAAGGAAGGGGATTGCGTGTGCGCATATACTCCGGATTTAAGTGAGCCTCAGTATCAAGGCCCGACCGTCACATACGTAAAATGCGTTGGCGAAGAACTTTATGAGCACGACAGCACTCCATGGCCGGCATTGAAACTGGAAGAATACGGAGATGCAGACTGCACCGAACTCTATGGTGAGGGTGTTTGGTTGAAAGGTCTTGGCTCGCCTCATGGTCTTATAGAGAATTGTGGCTTCGATTATATGGCCGGTTTAGGCTCGAAATTGTATGAGGTGGTAAGTGACGACGATGTGATCTACAAAGCATACGTGGCTTCTACTTCCTTGCTGAAATCTGAAAAAGTGTCATTGAGATGCACCGGCAGGCTCGTATCGCTGTCGGGTGTGGGCGATGGTTCTTCCGTAGCGGTTTATTCGGTCGACGGACGCAAGATCGCGTCGTGCAAGGTTTCCGGCGGTACGGCCGACGTCCTCCTGCCCCAATCCGGAGCATATATGATAACGGTCGGCGACTCGGTTTTCAAAGTGCTGACCAGATGATTCCTGCAGAGCGTTTGCAACATCTTCAGGCTCCCGATCTCTGAGAGGGAGCCTTTGTTTTTTTTGAATCGGCTCCTGATAACATTAGCGAAATATTATCAGATTATTGACCGAATCCGACTCCAAAGCCTTAACTTTCCATAAATATGCTTTATAACATCTAATTCATCCCTCGCTCCTCCGCTTTTTTGACTAAATTTGCGTTATGGAAAAATACAGACCCAAATTCTTTCGTCTGTCAGCCATGATGCTGACGGCTGCCATCCTCGCATCTTGCGGGTCGCACGGCTACAAGTCCGACAAAGACGGCATCGTCGTCAATGTCGATCCCAACGGTGAGAACGGGGTGCGCAAAGTACGCCTCCAGGTGCTCAGCGACAAAATCATTCGTGTGTCGGCCACTCCCGACAATTCCTTCAGCAACGACACAAGCCTCGTGGTTGTGGATCAGAAGGTAAAGCCTGAATTCAAGGTGGAGGAGACCGACTCCACCGTCTCGGTGGTGACCGCTGCCGTGAAGGCTACCGTCTCCCTCGCTTCGGGCGATGTCCGCTTCTTCGACAAGGACGGCAAGCTGATTCTTGCCGAGGCCGACGGCGGCCGCGAGTTCTCCCCCATAGAGGTGGAGGGCACCAAAGGCTACACCGTGCGTCAGGTTTTCCAGTCGCTTTCCGACGACGAGGGCATCTACGGCCTCGGACAGCATCAGAGCGACGAATTCAACTACAAAGGCAAGAACGAGGAACTTTTCCAATACAACACCAAGGTCTCAGTGCCCTTCGTAGTCTCCACCGACAACTACGGCATCCTCTGGGATAGCTACTCCCTCTGCCGCTGGGGCAATCCCGACGGCTACAAGCAGCTCGGAGGCGTGTTCAAACTCTTCGACAAGGATGGTAAGGAAGGCGCTCTCACCGGCACCTACGTCCCCGCCGACAAAGCCGAACCTGCCATCGTACAGCGTGAGGACTCGATCTATTTCGAACATCTCATCCGTGGCGACCTTGCCCACGTGGTCAACCTTCCGCAGAATTTCAATTTCGCCGGCAGCCATGTCACCTACGAAGGCGAGATAGAAGCCTCCGAGTCGGGCGAGTTCAAATTCATCCTCTACTATTCCGGCTATCAGAAAGTATACATCGACGGCAAGGAAGTGGTCCCCGAGCGGTGGCGCACTGCCTGGAATCCCAACAGCTTCAAGTTCTCGGCCAACCTCGAGGCCGGCAAGCGCGTGCCCCTCAAGATTGAATGGGAGCCCAACGGAAGCGTGGCTTACTGCGGCCTGAGGGTCTACGACCCGCGCGACCCGAAAGACCAGATGCAGATGAGCTGGTGGGGCGAGATGCAGAGCGAGATCGACTACTACTTCGTATATGGCGACGACATGAGCGACGTAATCGCCGGCTACCGCCAGCTCACCGGCAAAGCCCCCATCATGCCCAAATGGGCCATGGGTTACTGGCAGAGCCGCGAGAAATACAACACTCAGGAAGAAGTGCTCTCCACTCTCGCCGAGTTCCGTCGCCGCGGTATTCCTATCGACAATATCGTGATCGACTGGCTACACTGGAAGGAAGACTCATGGGGAAGCCACGAGTTCGACCGCGCGCGCTTCCCCGACCCCAAGGGAATGGTCGATACCATCCACGACATGAACGCACGCCTCATGATCTCCGTATGGCCGAAGTTCTACGTCACTACCGACCACTACAAGGAATTCGACAAAAACGGCTGGATGTATAAGCTTCCCGTGCAGGACAGCATACGCGACTGGGTTGGCCCCGGCTATCTCAGCTCCTTCTATGATGCCTACGATCCCGAAGCGCGCAAACTCTTCTGGAGCCAGATCAACGACCACTACATGCCCCTCGGCATCGATGCCTGGTGGATGGACGCAAGCGAGCCCAACATCCGCGACTGCACCGACATCCAGTATCGCAAAGACCTCATCACCCCGACGGCCCTCGGCCCCTCCACAAAATACTTCAACGCCTACGCCCTTGAGAATGCCGATGCCATCTACAACGGCCAGCGCGGCGTAGACCACGACAAACGTGTGTTCCTCCTCACCCGTTCCGGTTTCGCCGGTCAGCAGCGTTACTCCACCGCAACATGGAGCGGCGACATCGCCACACGCTGGGAAGACATGAAGGCTCAGATCTCGGCAGGCCTCAACTTCTCGATGAGCGGCATACCCTGGTGGACAATGGATATCGGCGGCTTCTGCGTCGAAGACCGCTACGTGAAGGCGCAGCAGGAATTCCTCAAGTCGGGCGTCGAGAATCCCGACCTCAAGGAATGGCGCGAGCTCAACACCCGCTGGTATCAGTTCGGTGCCTTCTCGCCCCTCTTCCGCGCCCACGGTCAGTGGCCCTACCGCGAGATCTTCAACATCGCGCCCGAATCGCATCCCGCCTATAAGTCGGTGGTCTACTACACCAACCTCCGCTACGACCTCATGCCCTACATCTACTCCCTCGCCGGCATGACCCACTTCGACGACTACACCGTGATGCGCCCGATGGTGATGGACTTCACCGCCGACAAGGCAACACGCAACATCGGCGACCAGTATATGTTTGGCGACGCCTTCCTCGTGGCTCCCGTCTATGAGTTCAACGCCCGCTCACGCGAGGTTTACTTCCCCAAGGGTGCTGTCTGGTACGACTTCTACACCGGCAAGGTGGTGAGCGACGGCGGCGAGACAAAGGTTGCGGCGGCTCCCTACGAGCGCATGCCTCTCTTCGTCCGCTCCGGCTCCATCGTTCCCTTCGGTCCCGAGATGCAATACTCCGACCAGCGACCCGCCGATGTCATAAATCTTTATGTCTACACCGGCTCCGACGGCAAGTTCACCCTCTATGAAGACGAGAACCTCAACTACAACTACGAGAAGGGTACCTACGCCATGATTCCGTTCACATTCGACAACGCCACCTCGACCCTCACCATCGGCGACCGCGAGGGATCGTTCCCCGGCATGCTCGAGAACCGCGTATTCAATGTTGTGAAGGTATCTCCCGACCATGCGGTGCCCTACGGACGCACCCCCTCAGGTGTCGAAGTGAAATACTCCGGCAAGAAGACCGAGGTAAAACTCTGACCCGTACACACCTCCCATAATACAGCCACCCCGGAAATCCTCGTGATTTCCGGGGTGGCCTTTCGTTTGCGGTCGATATCCCCGGTCGGGCCGATTCCCTGTTCGGTAGATATCGCCGTTGCGGTCGATCTCCTTATTCTTGTCCGGGGGCTGCCCAACGGGCGGTGGTGATCGACTTGGCGGGGAGGGTCAGCGTGAAGCTGCGGCTGCCGTCGCCGATCGGAAGTGTCACTTCGTGGTCGTTGCGGTTGCTCAGCGCTATCCCGAGGGTGCCGTCGGGGTTGGCGAACGCGCTGTAGACCACTCCTTCGGGCACATCCCCCTCTGTGGCCCTGACTCCGATCAGACGGGCTCCGGGCTGCGCGGCGAGCGCCGAATGCGCCATTATGTAGTAGAATGAATTGCGCCTGATGGTCTTGTAGTCGTCGGCTATGTCCACCGCTCCGAAGCCCGTGGAGCATCCGCCCGGCCTCCACGGCCCGCGGTTGGAGTCGAGCATCAGGTTCCATATCACTGACCCGCGGCAACCCTTGTTGACGGTCGAAAGGCATATCTGCTCCATGTCTTCCACAAGGCGCCGCTCGAGGTTGGCGCCGTCGTTCCAGTTGCCGGCCGTCGATTCGGTAAACACCAGTTCCTTGTCGGGCGCGGCTTCCCTCACGCGGTCGAGCTCTTCCACAGCTCCGCCATAGTTGTGGTAGGCGGCTCCTGCGATATATCGCGATGCCTCGGCATCCCGGTAGATGTTCACCGGATAGTCCTGCTGCTCGGCTATATTGTCATAATTGTAGTTGTGGTCGAAGGCATAGATCTTGGTCGCTATTCCCTCCTTCTCGAAGCGCGGGCCGAGGGCGTTCTTGATGAAGTCGCGCTGCTCTTCCCAGCCCATATACATCGATGCGGAGTTCCCGCGGTTCAAAGGCTCGTTCTGCGGCGTCACCCCGTATATCTTTATCCCCTCTTTCTCGAAAGCCTTTATCCAGCGGGCGAAATACTCGGCATAGTCTGCGTAGAGCGCCGGGTTGAGTTGTCCGCTCGTCCAGCTTTCGAAAGGTTTCAGGTCTTTCAGGTTGTCCACCTTCATCCAGCGCGGTGCGGTCCAGGGGGCGCTTATCACTTTCACCTCCGGGTTGATGGCCAGTATCTCCTTCATCACCGGAATGATGTAGTCCGTTTCCTCCGCCGTCAGCGCGAAGTTCTCTATTCCCGGAGTGTCGCAGCAGGTGTAGTCGCTCAGCGAGAAGTCGGAAGCCCCTATCGGAATGCGCACATAGCTCATGCCGTAGCCCTCGGTTGGCGAGAAGGTGGCCTTGAGGAAAGCGCTCCGGTCGGCCTCGTTCATCTTCAGCAGGTTGTAGGCTGTCGAGCCGGTGATGGCTGCCCCGAATCCGTCGATAGGTTGCCGGCAGTCGGCTGGGTCGAGCGTCAGGACCGGCGTCGTGGCAGCCGGCGTCGTGTCGAAGTCTATCCATTTCTCGCTCAGGTCGAGGCTGCGGTCGGAGGTGGTGCTCACTGTCCTCACGTTGCTCTTCCGGTTGTCTTTCATCCTTACAAGGTTGTCGCGCCATGTGTTGTAGGTGCTCTTTATTTTACCGTTGATGAGAAACCCGATGCCGCGCGGTCCCGGGCTGGAGAGCGAGTTGTTGCAGAGGTTGGTGAAGGTCACTCCCTCAGTCTCCGGAGCCTCCACCGAGTTGGCTATCCTGATGTCGTTGATGATGACGTCGTAGATACCCATGGCGCGTGCGTCGTGGCGCTTCACGTGGTCTGCCACCTTGTAGGCGGCATATCCGTCGGCGGTGCCCTCATGGCTCATGTAGGCCGACTGCACCGGAGCGTCGTAGGGTGTCTCGCACTGGTAGAATATCATCAGTCCGTCCTCGCCGTTCCAGAGGGTCTGGTATTCCTGGAAATGCTCGTTGAAGAGGCCGTAGATGCTCACTCCGTCGCCGTTCACCACAAGGCCGTTGCGCGCCGTGTTCACATCCCAGCCCACGCTGCCTCTCACTCCGTGGTCGGCCCTCCAAATCCAGAAGTGGTCGCCGATCACGTCGTTGCTGTTGATCTCCACGGCATGGTCCACATGCACCGGTGCCGGCCTGAAGCCGCCTATCCGGAAGAAGAGGTCGCTGAGCAGCACCGGATTGTCTTGATGCCGCTTGCCGCTCTTCCCTTCGCCCACCTCGATGAGCGTGCGCGACGACCAATGCGAGTCGAACAGCAGCGATGCTATCGTCACTCCGTCGGTGTCGGCCACCTTGATGGCCGTGTCGCTGTTTTTCTCGCCCGGTATCAGCGTGGCCCATCCCAGGCCCATCACTATCGCGTCGGGACGGTCTACCACCAGGGGCTCGTCGAGCGTATACATGCCGGGAGTGAAAAGGATGTTTTTCCCTTTCTTCAGTTGCCTGTTGATTTCCGATGCCGGAGTCTGCCGCTTCACTATGTAGAATTCCTTCAGCAGGTCGAGGCTCTCGCCGGGTCCCATGTCGGTGCGCGTGTAGGATACTCCCTTGCTGTCGCGTCGCAGAGCCGGACGGAACACCTTGTAGCGTCCGTCGTCGCCGATGTAGAGGAATGGTTTCTCCCGCATCACTCCAGTGGTCGGTATGAAGGTCACGTTGTCGCGGGCATTTTCCCCGATGTAGGAGCCGGTGTCGGCCTTGTCGCCCAGTTCCACTCCCGCGAAGCAGTAGTTGTATTTCTCCTCCCTGAAGTCGCCGCGTCCTTCCTCCAGCCGCGAGTTGCGGTAGAGCCATTGCTGCTGATGGTCGGAGCCGGCCGGGGCGTCAAACACGCAGTCGGCGGCGAAACCGCCGCTTACCCAGCCATCGCCCCATTGCGTGCGCATCACCCGCTCCGAGTGTACCCTCCGGATGGGAGCGGCCTGCGAAACCGCCCATTTGAAGGTCTCAGGCTCGTCGTAGGTGGTCGGTCCGGCTATCGAGAAGTTCTCCGCCGAGCGCCAGAAGGTGCAGGTGCCGTTGTCGTCGCGAAGGTGCGGAGGTGTGTGGATGTTGGAGAGCCTCACGTCGTAGGGCGTTTTCCCGAGGCCCGCTATGTGCACGTAGAATGGCACGTTGATAAGGCCGGCCGCCGTGTAGTCGCCCGGCTCGAACAGGAGCGCGTAGCGGTCGCTGCTCATCTCGCGCCCGAAGAGCGAGTCGTTCACTTCCGAAATCTTTGCCGCCACATATTCCGGTGAATCCTGCGGCGTGAACACAATCACCTTTTCCCCGAAGATTTTCTTCGCGTCGGGGCGTCCGGCGTATGCCGCGCCGATGCCGGCCACTGCCGTCATCGCTGCCAGTGCTGAGGTCAGTATGTTTCGTCTCATCATGCTGTATTGAGTTTTTTATAATATTTAAAAGGCTATTTATTTTGGATATCTAATCCTTGAACCCTAACCCCTGAACCTCAATTTCCGCCGGCCGGCGGAAATTGAGTTGACAATGCAAAGATAGCCATACTTTCCCTCACCGCAAATTCAAGTAAACCCCGCAAGTAAACCGTCTGTTCTCATACTTCTCTGATATATAGGTCTTAATATGTCGGCCAATCCTCCCATATAGTAAGAAAAGAAGCGCCCCGGCTTTGACCGGAGCGCCCCTTTCGCTATTTCAGATTTATTTGATTTCAATATCCCCTAAAGTTCCGCAGCAGTTAATCCAACCCATAACGGTTAAACTAACCCTGACAATTAATCCACCCAAGCGGTTAAACTAACCCCTAACCCCTAACCCTTATGTTTCGCCAAAAGGCGAAACATAAGTTAACTCAATACACCACTGTCGAGGTGCACTTGGCGTTCACTTTCTGGTCGCCGAGGGTGAATGTGAATTCACCGGCCTCGAGTGTCCACTTTCCTTCGTAGTTCACGAATGCAAGATCCTTCGCAGGAATGGTGAAGCTCACTTTCTTGCTCTCGCCCGGCTTGAGGCTTACCTTGTCGAAACCTCTCACGCGGAGCACGTCGGGTGTCATAGATGCGATGAGGTCGCTGCTGTAGAAGATCACGGCTTCCTTGCCCTCCACATTGCCCGTGTTCTTCACGTTCACGCTCACCGTGATGTCGTCTTCAGGCGAGAATTCGGCCTTGTCAACCTCGATGCCGCTGTATTCGAATGTGGTGTAGCTCATGCCGAAGCCAAACGGCCACTGCACGTCGATGTCGGCGCTGTAGTTGTATGCACCCGACATTGTGGCCACAGTCTCGCAAGGCTTGTGGTCGTAGAAGGCGATGGCGTTGTGCCAGCGGGGATAGGTGTAGGGAAGTTTGGCGCTGAAGTTCTTCTTGCCTGCAAGCAGCTGGGCGAGGGCGTCGCCACCGTAGTTGCCCGGAAGAAGCACGTCTACCACAGCCTTTGCCAACGGCTCGATCTCACGCACGATGCGCGGACGGCCGCCGTTGAGCACCAGCACTATCGGTTTGCCTGTGGCTGCGAGTGCCTTCACGAGTTCTGCCTGTTCGGGCTGGAGCGCTATGTCGTTGGTGTTGCCGGGAGTCTCGCAATAGGAGTTCTCGCCCACGCAGGCCACGATCACGTCAACGCCGCGAGCGGCTGCCACAGCGCTCTGGATTCTCACGTTCTTCACCTGCTCCCATTTGCCATAGTCTTCCACGTAGTCCATGCCCTGCTCGAGCACCACCTTGCCTTCGCCGAATTCGTTGCGCAGTGCCTCATAGATGGTGTTGTACTGTGCGTGGAATTTCGGGTCGTCGGTGCCTTGCCATGTATACGACCAGCCGCCGTTGAGGCTTCTCATCGAGTTGGCGTTCGGGCCGGTCACCAGTATCCGCTTGCCGGCGCTGATGGGCAGCACGTTGTCTTCGTTCTTGAGAAGCACTTCGCTCTCCACGGCGAGGTCGAGCGCCTTCATGGCGTGTTCCTGGCTGCCGAAGAGGGGATAGTCTTTCGGGTTGGTCGAGGGGGTCTCGAAGAGTCCGAGGCGGAATTTGAGACGCAGTATTCTCTCCACAGCGTCGTCGATGCGCGCCTGCGACACCTTGCCTTCGTCTACGAGTTCCTTCAGCAGCGTGCAGAATTCCATGTCGTAGGGGGTCATCGACATGTCGATGCCGGCGTTGATGGAGAGCATGATGGCCTCTTTGTAGTCTACGGCGATCTTGTCGCGCTTCCAGAGGTTGTGGATGTCGGCCCAGTCGGTCACGATCATGCCGTCCCAGTTCAGTTCATCCTTAAGCCAGCCGGTCAGGAGTTCCTTGTTGGCGTGGAAGGGGAGTCCGTTGGTCACGCCTGAGTTCACCATCACCGACAGCGCTCCTGCCTCGATGGCCACCTTGAAAGGCTGGAAATATTTCTCACGCAGCTCGGGCAGGCTGATAGAGGCCGGCGTGCGGTCTTTGCCGCTGGTCGGGTTGCCGTATGTCATGTAGTGCTTCAGGCAGGCTGCCACGCTCTGCGGGCCCACATGGTTGGGGTCGTCGCCCTGATAGCCTTTCACCATCTCTATCGCCATCGCGCCGTTGATGAAGGGGTCTTCGCCAAACGATTCCCAGATGCGGCTCCATGCCGGATTGCGGCCCAGGTCCATCACCGGGTTGTAGACCCAGGGTATGTTGCTCGCGCGAGTCTCGTAGGCGCATATCCGGGCGCCTTCTCTCACGAGCTCGCGGTTGAACGAAGCGGCCATGTTGATTTCCTGCGGGAAGAGTGTGCCCCCGGTCGTATAGGTTGTGCCGTGGTTCTGGTCCACTCCGTAGATGTCGGGTATCTTCAGATATTCCATCGAGGCCTCCTGGATGCCGTTGATGATCTCATACCAGGTCTCCGGTGTCTGTGCCTCACCGCGCGGGGTGTTCAGCACCGAGCCCACCCTGTATTGCTCTATCGCGGTCTTGAGTTTTTCCGGGCTCAGCTGCGGCAGTCCGTCTTTCAGCGAATCGCTCAGCACTACGTCGATGGTCACTTCACACATCTGGCCGATCTTGTCTTCGAGCGTCATGCCTTTCATCACGTCCTTGATTTTCGACTCGATGTCTTTGTCGGCGGGTATCGCCGGTGCCGTTGTCGCGGTCTTGTTGGCGCAGGAGGCGGCAAGCAGCAGCCCTCCGGTCATCGCCAGTAAGGTCTTTAGTTTTTTCATGGTTTATGATGTTGACTATAATTGTATTATCAAGAAATATTTCCTATGGTTCCGCAAGTTGATTCAAAGGTATCCGGGCCGTGGCTCCTCCGCCCGATGCAATGGCTTCAGACGGCCCCCGGAAAGTCCAATCCAACCGCTCACGGTTAAACTAACCCCTAACCCTTAACCCACCTGCTCAGAGCAAGCGCTCACGGTTAAACTAACCCATAACCC
>JAUNFY010000072.1 GCA_030524805.1 Bacteroidales bacterium
ACAAAAAAAATCCCAAAATTATTTGGAATTTAACATAGAATACGTGAGAGCCGTATCTTGTTGCCCGCTCCCACAGTTAGAGGCTCTCGCATTGCCCATCTTCGTAGAACGAGCAACGGTTCGAGGCCTCACGCAAATATGTATCACAAGACATCGGTGGTGTTCACACACCATCCGACGCGGAGATAACATATCCACATAAGCCATCTACCGTTGCAACATCCTTGACGAAGACTTTGAAATTTGCGAGATTTCTAACTGTCAAGATTGTGCGTCGATAAACGCTTTTCATTATGTAAATTGCCAAGACAAAGCGCCCCGACAATAGCTGCAGATCCCACCCTCAACCCCGCGACCGGGGCCTCGAAATGCGGTCTGCCACGCAAAGTTACAAAAAAAATTTGAATAAGAAGGTGTACAACCCCAAAAAACCGAAAATTTCACCGAAAACTAATCCAACTTCCCCGTTATTTCATCGACATAATGCGTTCCGTCTATCTTAAAGCGACTCCGATGTCGGCACTCGCCATGCAGTATCTTGTGTTGCTCGGTTTTGCCGTCGCCATCAACGCCCTTGCCGCCTTTACCTACCGCAAACAGAAATAATCTCGCATCACACTCCGTGTGCCGGTTCCGAAAATTCACCCAAAATACATAATGAAAAACGCATAATAATGAGAAGTGGGGGTACCATTACAGATTGATGGTACTCCCACTTGTAATATGCCGATCTCATGCTCAATCCGCCAACATAGGTTCACTTGAACTTCGACACGAGGTTTTGCTTGATTATTTTTCTATAATGGAAGTTCAGACAACTTCGTATGCTCGGCAGTCCGGGTCGAATCGTTGTCGTTTATTTTTTTGACACTGTAGTGTATCTTACGGAATGCTTCCGCGAGTTTTGCCTCGTTTGTTTTCTCTGCGTCGTATGTCACTGTCACACGCTGATGCTCGCGGTCGGTCACGATATTTTTCACACCTTTCTCAAAGAGAAGATTGCCTTTGATTGTATTCTCGCAATTCTTGCAGGTCATAACCGGGGTGGTGGTGACCACATACTCGCGGATATCCTTTGCCGATACGGTGATGGCGGCTGCCGCCATCACACAAAAAATCATAATCTTTTTCATATAAGCCATGTTATTTCTTTATATATTGTGGTTATTTACATTCCTCCTACAGCCGGTTGCCGAAA
Source organism: Bacteroidales bacterium (assembly GCA_030524805.1). Lineage (GTDB taxonomy): Bacteria > Bacteroidota > Bacteroidia > Bacteroidales > Muribaculaceae > Lepagella. Next base: position 1,199 of record JAUNFY010000072.1, read on the forward strand.
TTGAATCGAATGCCGGCGTAGACCATAGTTCCATGCACGGGGCCCCATATCATCGAGGAATCAAAATTCGGTCCCCACGGATCTGACGCCGATATTATGGGATTCTTCTGCTTGAAGTTGGTCAGATTCTCACCGCCGATGTAGACGGAGAAGTGACGGAACCAACGGGTTATCTGCACGTTCAGCTGAGGAAACGCCTTGAACCTTTCTCCCCACGACCACGAGCCGTCGTCCATAAGATATGGTGCCGGCATCCTGCCTCCACCGTTGAGTTGAAGAGTGGCGTCAAACTGCCATATATCCATAGGTGTAGAGTAGGAGGCTGTGAGCAATGCCTTGTATCGGGAGGTCAATGGTTTCTCCATAAACACACCTCCGTAGGTAGTCTTGACATCATTGAGTCGATAGGCGGCGGTGACGCTCAATCCGAACGACGACTCGTATGTTGCATCTACTTGAAAAGTATGCGAGTATGATTTCCCCTTGAGGTTGCCGATGGTGAGCGCATGCGGATCCGAATCATAATCTACCACAACTTGCCGCAGGAAGTCGGTGTAGTAATACTCGGCGTTTACTTTGAGGGTTTCGCTTTGTATGGGAATGGTCAATTCTGCATTTATACCGTAATTCCACGCTGCCTCCTGTTCCAGGTTTTCAACAATAAGTTTTCTGCTGCTCGCCATCAGGTAGTTATATTCAGCCCAGGGATGAACCGTTCGGTATCCTTTGCCCGCTGAAGCTCGAAAAGTCAGATTCTCTACCGGAGTATATCGCAGATTTACGCGGGGTGTGGCAAACCATCCGTAGAGCGAGCTCCAGTCGCCGCGTATTCCAGCCATCGCAGTCAATGATTCCGTCGGTTTCCAGGTGTATTGGGCATATCCTCCCGCTACGTTCTCCTTGTCGTCGAGTTTGTAGGGTGCTTCAGTCTGATTATTTACAGTGCGCAGACGCTGACCGAGAAAGTCATGACTATATGAAAGACCTGCAGAGATATTGTGTTTCTCCGTCACATCAGTTTCATATATCAACTGAGCATGCGCGTTCCATTCATTCACACCATAACCCTTATAGCCGTATGCCGCATCCATATCGTGGTATGCGCCGTTAGCCATGACCGCTATGTTGGAGTTGTGTTCTTGATCGAGAATGAAGGCATGTTTCATATATGCCTCATAGCGGTGGGTGTTCAAATCGATGATATAAGGATTGCTTGCCATGTCATTATGTGAATGAGACGTTTGCCCGGCGGTGCTTTCCTCATTTATAAACCCGAGGCCACCGTGGAAAATATAGCGTGGAGCGACATACTTCCAACGGTTCTTAAGATTAAACTGCCTTATGTCCGGAGTGTCCGTGAAGCCGTCGTGATTCGAATCGTGATTCATGAAGCGGTCTTCGTAATGAGCGAGCACTTCTGTGGATAGGCCATCCGGGATATGGAAATTGGCATCGGCATTCACTTCCAGTTTGAGTTCGGAATCGATATAGGCATTCGCCGCCACTCCCGTCGGTCCATCGGGCTTCAGATATTCTACATCAATCTGACCGGTTATGGATTCGTAGCCATTCTTTACGGAACTTGCACCTTTCGACACACTGATACTCTTCATCCAGGGGCCCGGCACATATCGGAGCGCATAAGGGCTCGCTGCTCCGCGGAAGTTGGGCATATTTTCTGTGAGCAATTGCACATAACTGCCCGACAGACCGAGGAGCTTGATCTGTTTGGCACCTGTCGCGGGATCGGAATAATTGACATCAACCGACGGGTTGGTAGTGAAACTTTCGCCGAGGTTGCAACATGCCGCCCTGAAAAGTTCGCTCTGATTGATCTTAAATGAGTTCTCAGGACCGGAGATACGGAGATTTCCACTTCGCTTTTTTGTGAAAACGAAATCATCAAGATCTGTCCATTCCACAGAATCCACAGACTCCGCAGGGAGTTCCATTTGAGCTGCTGCAGCATTATACATCGACAAGGCTCCGGCAGCAGTAAAAGAACAAAAGACTTGCTTCAATGTCATCGTTGTTTCAATAATATATGAATTGATACCAATAATGAGCTACTTATTTATTTACGTACGTTATAACGCATCCACTCTATGAAATATTCCCGATAGCCTTCTTAAATTAAGTTAAAGCCATCACACCATCCGTTGTGTCTTAGCTCTACACAGCACGAAATTTTTCCGATTAAGAAACCACTGGAGAAAACTTCAGGCAGGCATGCCCTAAAACCATGCAGCTTTCCGATGCGCAACAGATATGGGTTCATGCGTAAACTTGCAAATACCATGTGGATTCCATCGGCAAAAGCCGATAGAATCCACGATGTGATTATCAACGAATCTGACAAAATTGCTCTTTTGGGAAAATTTACAATTTGTCAATCGAAGGCTGAATTTGCTAAACTTGTTTATTAAATTACTTATAATTAATAATTTAAAACTCACTTGCAAAGTGAAACCTAATTTTCGGAAAATCTGACTGCGCCATCTGAAGCACATAGTTGCTGTCGGCCATGAATACGTCGCGGCCATCTTTGTCTTTGGCCATGAACTGATATTTGCGTTTCTTGAATGCTTCGAGTGCAGCTTCGTCGTCGCTTTCTATCCAGCAGGCTTTATAAAGGCTTATCGGTTCCCACCGGCACTGCGCGCCATATTCATGCAGAAGACGGTATTGGATCACTTCAAACTGAAGTTGACCGACAGTGCCGATAATCTTTCGTCCGTTAAACTGATTGGTAAACATCTGCGCCACACCTTCGTCCATCAACTGATTGATACCCTTGTCGAGCTGTTTGGCCTTCATCGGGTCGGCATTTTCCAGATATTTGAACATCTCAGGCGAGAACGACGGCAATCCCTTGAAATGCAGGAGTTCGCCCGATGTAAGCGTGTCGCCGATCTTGAAATTGCCGGTGTCGGGAATGCCGACGATATCGCCGGGGTATGCCTCATCCACTATATTCTTTTTCTGCGCCATGAACGCAGTCGGTGCGGCAAATTTCAGCATTTTATTAAGGCGGATGTGCTTGTAGTTCACATTTCTCTCAAACTTGCCGCTGCATATCTTCACGAAAGCGATGCAGCTGCGGTGGTTGGGATCCATGTTGGCATGAATCTTGAACACAAATCCCGAGAATCCTTCCTCCTGGGGTTTCACCTCGCGCTCCACTGCCTCGATGGGGAGTGGGGCAGGGGCAATTTCGCAGAAGCAATCCAATAGCTCTTTCACTCCGAAGGTGTTGAGGGCGGAGCCGAAAAACACCGGTGCCACTTCTCCGCGCAGATAAACTTCCTTGTTGAAGTCGGGATATACTCCCTCAATCAGTTCAAGGTCTTCGCGAAGTTTTGCCGCGTCAGCCGCGCCGACGAGGGCGTCTACTTCGGGTGAGTTCACATCCTCTATCTCCACGCGCTCGCTTATTGTCTGCTTCGATGGTGTGAAGAGGTCGAGCCCATGTTCATATATGTTGTAGACTCCCTTGAATTTCTCACCGATATTGATTGGCCACGACAGCGGACGGACGGATATTTTCAGTTCCTGTTCAAGCTCGTCGAGGATGTCGAACGGATCACGTCCCTCACGGTCGAGCTTGTTGACGAAAATGATAACGGGAGTCTTGCGCATGCGGCACACCTCCATCAGTCTGCGGGTCTGCGTCTCGACACCCTTGGCGACGTCGACTACAATAATTACGGAGTCAACGGCAGTCAGCGTGCGGAATGTGTCTTCTGCAAAGTCCTGGTGGCCGGGGGTGTCGAGGATGTTGATCTTATAGTCCTTATAGTTGAAACCCATCACCGAAGTGGCCACCGAGATGCCACGTTGCTTCTCTATCTCCATCCAGTCGGAGGTGGCTGTCTTCTTTATCTTGTTGCTCTTCACGGCTCCGGCCACATGGATGGCTCCGCCGAAAAGAAGCAGTTTTTCCGTAAGGGTTGTCTTTCCGGCGTCAGGGTGTGAGATTATGGCGAAAGTGCGTCGCCGTGCTATTTCTTTGTTCAGTTCTTCCGACATTGTGTTTATTGCAGCTCGAGTTCGTTGTTATAGTCTTTTTTGTAGTAGGCGGCCAAGGTGCCGAGGAAATGCGACACTTCCTCCATCGCGGCAAGCGTCTCTTTCGATATTTCCTTTCCCTGCATGCGCAGGAGAAGCACTCCGTAGAGGAAATTGAACAAGGTCTCTATCTCGCCCGATTTGTTTTCGCCGGCTTTCGAACGAAGGTCGACGATGATAGGAAGCACTTTATAATATTCAGCCGCATATTTGGCATATCTGGGATCTTTCACAAGACGTGCGTTGAGGTCGTCGAGCGCTATTATCACGTTTTTGTTGAGTTGCAGATGTCCCTTTTCCGCTACTCCTTCGCGACGCATCATGTCGATGAGCGACTCATACCATTCCGTCATCGCAAGGCGGTCTTCATCGCTGAGTCCTGCGTGGCGGTCCACGATATTCTCCCTTATGCGGTCGATGTCGAGACCGAATGCCCGTATCAAATCCTCTATCTGCCACATGTATAGCAGATATTCGGCTATGTTTTCTTTCTTTTTCTGTGACGCTGTAATCATGTTATTTGCCAAAATTTACGCAAAATTACAAAATTCGGCGCGATTTTGCAAAATTAAGTCCCCGTATTTATTTTTAAATACTTAGCAATGATATTTTTTTATTAATTTTGCATCTGTGAAAATTTGTTGCCCTTCCGATGCAAGATTTCTTCAAGTGAGGGTTTTCAGATATAAACGAACCAATAAACTTATATCTCCATGGCAAAGTCTCACTTTTCATCCCTCCTGCCTGTGGCACTCTCGCTTTTTGCTCTCAGTGCTTGTACGAACGATTATTTATCTGATTACGAATACACCGTTTGTCCTGAGCAAAGCATTCTGACGGATCCTCTTCCGCAACCTCAATCTCCCTCAGCACCCTTGTCGCAGATAGGTCAGGATGCGATTGACGGCACCAACCGCTTCGCGCTCGATTTTTACCGTGCCTCATCCAAAACTACAGGGGATAACATTTTCCTGTCACCTTTCAGTGTCGGAAACGTGCTTGGCATGCTTGCCAACGGTGATGACGGTGAAAGCCGCGACGAGATTCTTTCTCTCCTCGGCTTCGAGCAGAATGAGGAAGGGCTCGCCAAGCTTAATGAATACCACAGCATACTCCTCTCGAATCTTCCCAATCTTGACGACACCTCTTGTCTTTTCACCAATTCCGTATGGCACGATTATTACATCCCGTTGTATCGGAATTTCCTGCTTGCGATTAACCGCAGTTACTATGCAGCCGACATAAATCTGAGTCCTAAAGGATATATGGGTCAGGAGTTTATCAATCAGTTTGTCAGAACCAACACAATGGGATTGATCGAGAATTTTCTCGACAGGCCTATCGATGCGTCGGTGGCATTTCTCAACACTGCTTATTTCAAAGGTAAATGGGAAACACCGTTTGATAAGTCGTTCACCGCAGATGATTTATTCCTGAATCAGGATTATTCAGAATCGATGGTGCCGTTCATGAACACTGATATTGAATGTGATTATGCGATGGCTCAGGATGGAACCGAAGCCATACGTCTTCCTTACGGCAAGGATGGCAGCCACTTCTCAATGATTCTTATCAGGCCGTCAGATCAGATAAATCACGTGCCTCTTGATGAGGCTCTCGACAACGACAATCTGAAACAACTCAACGCTGGCTTCAGCAAGAGGTCGATGTTTGTAAGTCTGCCCAAATTCGATGTCACTTACAAAAACGACGACACAATGGACATTCTGAAGGAGATGGGAATTCAAAAGACTTGCGACTCCCGGGTCGGCTTCCCGCTGATTGTAGACTATAAAGATCCGTTCTATCTTGATTGTTTCATTCACGCCGGAAGAATCATAGTCGACGAAGAAGGAACTGAAGGTGCCTCTTCTTCAATCGGAACTGGCAATGGAGCGGAGTCGATAGTGTTCAATCGCCCGTTTTGCTTCATGATTCAGGAAAACACTACGGGCGCGATCCTCTTTATCGGTTCGGTCAGAAAACTTTAGCCTCTTCAGTTGATGAACAACAACGACAAGGAACTCTGGATAGCTGACCTCATGGCTGCCTCCGACAAGCGGGCGCCTAAGGAAATCTACGACGCATACGCCGGTTATCTCACCGGCGTATGCGCCCGTTACCTGTCGGATAGCGACGACCTCAAGGATGTGGTGCAGGAAAGTTTCATCAATATCTTTTCCGCACTGCGTTCTTTTCATTATTCAGGTGCCGGTTCGTTGAAAGCCTGGATTACGAGAATCGCTGTAAACAGAGCGCTGAAGTATCTGCGCGACAACAATCGTTTCGTTTTCGTGGCCATCTCCGACAGGGATGCGGAAATGCCCGACGACGAACCGGAAATAGAGTCGCTGACCTGTCAGGAAATAACCGCGCTCATCAGGGAGTTGCCTCCCGGCTATCGGGTGGTGTTCAACCTTCACGTGATGGAAGGTAAGTCGCACAAGGAGATTGCGGATATTCTGAATATAAAGGAAAACAGTTCTGCCTCGCAATTCCATCGCGCAAAGGCGATGCTCGCCCTGAAGGTATCTGAATTAATCAAATTAAAACAGCAACAGCTATGAAGGATAGATGGCTTGACGATATAAAAAACAAGGTCTCGGATTTCGAAATGACACCTCCTGTAAGCTTCGATGAGTTGATGGAAGCAGGAAGTGGAAAGCACGGCGTTCTACCGGGCAAACCGGAAAAGAGATGGACATGGAAGAAAATTTCTTCCATCGCAGCTGCGTTCCTTCTTGCCATCGGTCTGACAGCCTATCTCGGCATCATCGGCAATGATGATTTGAAGGTCGATGATGTGCCAGGCGTGGCTGATGCTGCGACTCCCGACACCTATTCTTCCGAAGAAGCGGCCGGGCAGCCCCTGCAGTCTAACCTCCGGTCACTCCCGGAAGAGAACTCTTCCGCTCTATACGCTGAAAATACTTCATCTGAAAACACTTCATACAGGCGCTCCGGTTCTGGCAATAAACTTCCGGCATCGGATCTGTCTGAAATGTCTGGCGGTGATGTTGCCCCGGACGACTCTTCCAAGCCGGCAACATCCGGCAACTCTGCAAATACAGCAGCTCCGGTTAATTCCGGCAAAGAGGACACTTCAGCTCCCTCTGATAATAATGTTGTGCCGGATTATTCCGATTCCGAGGTTTTCAACGTTTCCCACGGCTGCAAACGATCCAAGATTGCCGTGGCTGCATCATATAGCGCCATCGGTGCAGATGAAAGGAAATTGGGCAATGGCGGTTTCGGTCGTGGTCCGATGATGAATCATGGCAATTCCGGGCTCACCCGCATGGGTGGACTTTCGATCGACGAATTTGATTTGCCAAAGAATGCTCAATCAGGGTTCTTCCATCATAAATTGCCGGTGAAGGTAGGTCTGGGTGTGTCATGGAAGCTCAGCAGGCTGGTAGCCGTAGAGACCGGACTATCTTACTCCTACCTGAAATCCGACATCACATACGGTGGTTTTCCTAAACGTCAGGCGTCGCAGTCGCTTCATTATCTTGGCATCCCGGTTGCGGTCAGGCTGATTCCTTTATCGTGGAATAACCTCAATCTTTATGTGTCGGCAGGTGTCATGACCGAGAAATGTGTGGCTGGAAAACTTACCGACTCAGGCGACTATAATCGTCATCATTTCGACTATGAAGGCGCGTCGGATCGGCCGTGGCAGTTTTCAGTCAATGCAGGTGTCGGCATTCAGTATGACATCACCCGTAGCCTTGGCGTTTTCGTCCAGCCCGGCGTAAGCTATTACTTCGACGACGGCAGCCATCTGCGCAACGCATATTCCGACCATCCATGCAATTTCGAGTTGAATCTCGGTTTCCGCTTCACGATTCCCCGTAATAATTGATTTTTTTATTGTATCGCCGTGCAAGATTTCATACAACACCGGTTTTTGATAATGAAGTTAAAAATGAAGTTGTTTAAACTTATTTTTTCGTTAAGATTTCGTCAGGTTTCCGGATGGATTTTTCTTCAGGAAGAAGGAGCGATGCGGGCATCGCGACTGATGAGTGAGGGAAAATACGCCGGAAAGATGGCGGAAGATTAATGAAAAGAGTCTTGGTTTTCACACTTCATGGTGTTTTTTATAATTCGTAAATAAGTTTAAACAACTTCAATAATAAAAACTATAAACTATGTATGACAACAGAAAAAATGTGACTTCGATGTTTACCCGTCTGTGTCTTGCCTTCATGGCCTTGTTGGGATTCAGCAGTTGCGATTCCAGCGGCGAGCCCCTTATGTACGGCATGCCGACAAGTTCATTTGAGTCAAAGGGAAAAGTGACTGATGAAAAAGGCAACCCGGTGGAAGGGGCGGAAATCAGATTGACAGATGAGTACGCTCATTCAGGAGTATCATCATTCGCGACAGCAAGATCCGGTGCCGATGGCAGCTATCTGATGGATGGTTCATTCTCAGATATGGCGCATTCATTTAAAGTGGTATGTATTCCTCTCGATGATTCCCTCCAACCGGATTCCGTATTGATAGACGTTGAGCCGATCCATGATAAGAAATACGAGAAAAAATATTCCGACGTTTTTCTCTATTGCGGACATTACAGCATCACGGCCGACTTCAAACTAAAGAAAAAAGAATGAAGAACCTTTCATTGCGTCAGCGGTTGGCTCTCGAAGCCAACCGCTTTATTAAGGCAGAGCATCGGAAGACTCATCCGCTGCGACAATTATTCTGGGAATGCACATGGCGTTGCAATCTCGCTTGCAGGCATTGCGGAAGCGACTGCAAGGCTTCATCGCTCTTGCCCGATATGCCGGCCGAAGATTTCATCAAGGTGGTCGACTCTATCATTCCGCATGTTGATCCTCATAATCTGAATATCATCATCACCGGTGGCGAACCTCTTGTCAGAAACGATCTCGAGAAAGTTGGGCGCATGCTCTACGACCGGCAACTTCCGTGGGGTATAGTCACAAATGGTCTTTTCCTAACTCCTCAGCGATTCGAGTCGTTGCGCCGCAGCGGCTTGCATGGCATCACTGTCAGTCTTGACGGCCTGAGAGATACACACAACTGGATGAGAGGCAATCCCATGTCGTTCGATAAGGCTTTGGCGGCCATTAAGATGGTGGCGGCAGCAGAAGACATCAATTTCGATGTGGTCACTTGTGTCAACCGCAGGTCCCTTACGGAGCTGCATGAATTGAAACATCTTCTGATCGAAGCCGGAGTGAAACGGTGGCGTTTGTTTACTATCTTTCCCTCCGGAAGGGCCGCCAAGTATCCGGAATTTGAGCTGTCGGAGAGTCAGCAGACACAGTTGATGGACTTCATAATGGATACCAGGAAAGAAGGAGATATCAAAGCGTCCTTCTGCTGCGAGGGTTTCACTGCCGGATATGAAGGCAAGGTGCGCGACTACTTTTTTGAATGCCATGCCGGGGTGAGTGTCGCTTCGGTGCTTCTTGACGGTGGCATAGGCGCTTGCCCCAGCATCCGTGCCGATTATCGGCAGGGCAATATCTACAAAGATGATTTCTGGGATGTGTGGCAAAACCGTTTTCAGATCTACCGCGACCATTCCTGGATGAAAACCGGCATCTGCGAAGACTGCTCATTCTGGCGCTATTGCGAGGGCAACGGTATGCACCTGCGCGATTCGGAGGGAAATCTCCTCCACTGCAACCTTCGGAAGTGAGCCATCGCTCACTTCCGGCCCATCCCGGCCTTCGCCGCTTCCGATTCGGGCTTGAGCCGTAGGAAGGTGATTTCCGGCAGTGAGCCGTCGGCTTTACGCGGCATCAGGAGCTGCGACGCGTCGAGGCTCTCGAAGTCGGAGGCTGTCAGATTGATTCCCGCTGAGAAGTTGTTGTTGGTCAGGATGCTTCTGTTTTTGTCGATGTTTACGCAGTCGGCGTTTTTATCTCCGGGTTCGAACGATATGTTGTTGGTAAGCCTGTGTCGGTAGCCGTCCACGTCTATCGCTTCATCAGCCGATTTACGGCACACCATGTTGAAATTCCTCCGGTTGCGGTAGGCGGTGTTGCTTTCGAAGTCAAGTCCGCCGAGGTGATGGTTGGCATAGATTCCCTGGTTTTTGTTGGCATACGCAAGGCAGTTGCGGATTATGTTGCGCGGTATCTCTTCCGGAGCCTTCGCTTGTGGTTTCATTCCGAAACCGCCCGATTTGATGCCGGTGCCGTCGCCACGTGAGTTCATGTCCGCATCGTAGCCGTTCTCCCATGCCCAGCAGTTTTCTATCGTCACGGGTGCATAGTTGTTGATGAGGTCGAATCCGTCGTCGCTGTTGCGCCATGCCCGGCATCCGGAGATGACGTTGCCCGTAGCGCCGGTATCCTTCAGATGGAAACCGAATCCGTCGCAATTACCACCACGGGCATCTTCCGACACCGGGTCGTAGTTGTTGTAGGCATCACAATTCAGCACCAGATTGTCGTGCCCTTTGGTGGCATATACGCCTATTCCCATGCCGTCGTGCATGTTCACTTGCTCTATCCTGCAGTTTGATCCGCCGAAAAGAGCCACGTTGATGCTTTGCGTGTGTCCTGTCTGTGTCACCTGTATTCCTACGATGTCGAAGTTCTTCAGATGCCAGTGGTCGCCCTTCATGTCAAATCCTATTATTCGGCGTCCGGTCTTGATGCCGGAGAGGTCTATAACCGCTTTTTCTCCCGGATATCCGGCTATCGTGAAGGGTAGTTCTGAACTGCCGTCTTTGTCAAGATAGTAGACGCAATCATAGTTCCCGCCCTCCCCGTTAGGCTGCATGATGTCGGCGGTATTAGGACGGTATATTCCTTCGCGGAGGTAGATCACGGTGCCGGGAGTGGCCTTTTCTATGGCCGCTCCGATAGTTCTGAAAGGTGTGTTGAGTTGTCCGTCGCCGGTGTCGTTTCCGGTTGGCGACACGTAGAGATCGCCGGCCAGTGCCGGCACTGTTGCCATAAAGGCAATGAGGGGTAATAATCGTTTCATGCGGCAAATTTAAGCATTTTATTTCGTAAAGTAGTTGTTTAAACTTATTTTTTTTCGTTAATATTTCGTCAATCAAATCCGCGTTCTGAATTGTTGTCATGATATGAATGGTTTGATATTAGGAATTACACTCCCCTTCATAGGCACAGCCTTAGGGGCTGCCTGCGTGTTTCTGATGCGCGGCGATATGCCGCAGCGTCTGCAGAAGGTTCTCACCGGTTTTGCGGCCGGTGTCATGGTGGCGGCATCTGTGTGGTCGCTGCTCATTCCTTCCATCGAGATGACAGGAAAGGAAGGGTGGGGCAGTGTCATGCCGGCTGTCGTCGGTTTCCTTTTCGGAATGCTGTTTCTCCTTGTTCTCGATGAGGTGGTGCCGCATCAGCATCTCGACAGCGACGAGAGCGAGGGGCCGAAGTCGCATTTCTCGAAAACTTCAAAATTGGTATTTGCAGTCACTCTCCACAACATTCCGGAAGGCATGGCCGTGGGTGTGGCATTGGCGGCAGCCATTGATCAGAGTGCGTTTATGCCTATGGCTGGCGCAGTGGCGCTTTCTCTCGGCATCGCCATTCAGAATCTTCCGGAGGGGGCCATCGTTTCGATGCCGCTCCATGGTGCCGGCAATTCAAGAGGAAAGTCTTTCCTACTGGGAGCGCTAAGCGGGATTGTAGAGCCGCTTGGTGCCGTCATCACCGTTTTGCTTGCTTCTGTCGTACTCCCCATCCTTCCTTATCTGCTTGCTTTTGCAGCGGGTGCCATGATGTATGTAGTGGTCGAGGAATTGATTCCGGAAACTCAGGAAGGGCGCCATTCCAACATGGGCACCATCGGTTTCACCGCCGGCTTCATTCTGATGATGATTCTCGACGTGATTCTGGGTTAGGAGTATCCCAAGAGCCGTCCGTGATCCAAGAGCCGTCCG
>JAUNFY010000073.1 GCA_030524805.1 Bacteroidales bacterium
CACCGGGGGTGGCAAGCACCCCCGGTTAACAAAATATAAGGCCTCCGGCCTTATTGCCTTAACAACAAGAAGATTACATAACAGTCTGACCTCAATCCCCATGAATCCTAAGCAAAGCAAGCCCTACAACATTCAACATCCCCCATTCCACAATTCCAACATTCCCCATTATGAAAGGCCGGAGGCCTTTCATTTTGTTAACCGGGGGTGCTTGCCACCCCCGGTTTCCCCCATCCCCCTAACATCAATCCCGGAGGGATTGCACCAAGCAGCAAGCCCCGCACCCGCACCCCACGACAACCCCAAGACAGGAGAGCGCCACGAGGTGCAGCCCCTCCCGGGCTACTGACTGTCATGCACGGACACCGGGGGTGACAAGCACCCCCGGTTAACAAAATATAAGGCCTCCGGCCTTATCGCCTTAACAACAAGAAGATTACATAACAGTCTGACCTCAATTCCCATAAATCCCAGACAAAGCGAGCCTTACAGCATTCAACATCCCCATCCCTCCCATTAAACATGATCAAGCAACAGCTATTTTCCGCAAACCTCCGCCTACAATCCGCGGCTTTTGCCACGAAGAGGCAAAAGCATCCGCGTTCAACCACCGAGTCAAATCCACTCAACCCACCGACTCCAACCCACCCAAGCACCTGCAATATAAAGAGATCCGCGCCAATCAGCGTCCCCCGTCGGCAATGCCGAAGGCAGCCGACATCTGCGTTTGCGTTATAATCAACCATGATCCCGAGCGAAGCGAGGCCCACAACATTCAACATCCAACATTCCTCATTCAACATTATCAAAGGCCGGAGGCCTTTCATCTTGTTAACCGGGGGTGCTCGCCACCCCCGGCTTCCCCATCCACACCACCATCAATCCCAGAGGGATTGCACCAAGCAGCAAGTCCGCAAGCCCCGCACCCGCAACCCCGCGGCAACCCCAAGACAGGAGAGCGCCACGAGGTGCAACCCCTCCGGGGCTGCTGACTGTCAAGCACGGATACCGGGGGTGGCAAGCACCCCCGGTTAACAAAATATAAGGCCTCCGGCCTTATCACCCTAACAACAAAGAGATTACGCAACAGCCTGACCTCAATAATCATAAATCCCAAGCAAAGCAAGCCTTACAACATTCCCCCATTCCACCATTCAACATTCAACATTATCAAGCAACAGCTATTTTCCGCGAACCTCCCCCTGCAATCAGCGGCTTTTGCCACGAAGAGGCAAAAGCATCCGCGTCCCAACCACCGACTCCAGCCCCCCCCGAATCCAATCCACCAAAGCACCTGCAATATAAAGAAATCCGCGCCAATCAGCGTCCCTCCGTCGGCAATGCCGAAGGCAGCCGACATCAGCGTTTGCGTTAAAATCAACCATGATCCCGAGCAAAGCGAGGCTTACAACATTCAAAACTCAACATTCCACTTTATCCCTAATTCCCCATTATCAAAGGCCGGAGGCCTTTAATCTTGTTAACCGGGGGTGCTCGCCACCCCCGGCTTCCCCATCCCCCTAACATCAATCCCGGAGGGATTGCCCCAAGCGGCAAGCCCGCAAGTCCCTAACCATCAACTCAATAGGAATGCCACGAAGTGCAACCCCTCCGGGGCTGCTGACTGTCATGCACGGACACCGGGGGTGGCAAGCACCCCCGGTTAACAAAATATAAGGCCTCCGGCCTTATCACCCTAACAACAAGAAGATTACACAATGGCACAACCTCAATCATCAGAAATCCCGAGCGAAGCGAGGCATTGCTATTGCTCCAAATCCTAATATTTCTCAGCCCGAGGATGTCGACTATGGATAAGGACATTAACATTGAATTGAAATTTCCCACCACCGACCTTCCCTGGATGCGAATGGACCAATACTACAGTGCCGGCGCGAGGGGAACTGTCCGCATTTTCCTAAAAAATTGTAAATTATAACTTTTTTTAGGTAATTTTGCTCTTTATCATTTGCCCGATTCCTAAAAATTATGTAATTTTGTGCCGAAAAACAGCTCCCGGTTGTTATCGTAATGACGGCAATCGGCCGGAAGATTAATAATTAAGTACAACCCAATAATAAAAACACTGACAAATATGGCAGAGTTAGATTTGTCCCGCTACGGGATCACAGGGGTGAAGAAAATCATCCACAACCCCAGCTACGACCAGCTTTTCATCGAAGAGACCAAACCCGGACTCGAAGGTTATGAAAAAGGCATCCCCACAGAACTTGGCGCTATCGACGTTTTCACCGGCGTTTACACCGGCCGTTCGCCCAAAGACAAATATCTCGTGAAGGACGCCACCACTGAAAACACTGTTTGGTGGAACACTCCCGAATATCCCAACGACAACAAGCCCATCTCCACTGAGGTCTGGAACGAACTCAAGAAGATCGCCCTCAACGAGCTCAACAACAAGGAACTCTACGTTGTCGACCTCTTCTGCGGCGCCAACGCGGCTACCCGCCTCAAAGTGCGCTTCATCGTCGAAGTGGCATGGCAGGCTCACTTCGTGACCAACATGTTCATCCGTCCTACCGAGGAAGAACTCAAGGACTTCGAACCCGACTTCGTGGTATACAACGCTTCCAAGGCTAAAGTTGAAAACTACAAGGAACTCGGCATCAACTCCGAAACTTGCGTGGCTTTCAACATCACCGAAAAAGAACAGGTGATCATCAACACATGGTATGGCGGCGAAATGAAGAAGGGCATCTTCTCGATGATGAACTACTTCAACCCCCTCCGCGGCATCGCTTCCATGCACTGCTCGGCCAACACCAACATGGAGGAGACAAGCACAGCTATCTTCTTCGGCCTCTCCGGCACAGGCAAGACCACTCTTTCCACCGACCCGAAGCGTAAGCTCATCGGCGACGACGAGCACGGCTGGGACGACGAAGGCGTGTTCAACTACGAAGGCGGCTGCTACGCTAAGGTAATCAACCTCGACAAGGAAAGCGAGCCCGACATCTACAACGCCATCAAGCGCGACGCGCTCCTCGAAAACGTCACTGTTGTCGACGGCGTTTGCGACTTCGCTGACAAGAGCGTGACTGAAAACACCCGCGTTTCCTATCCTATCTATCACATCAAGAACATCGTTCGCCCCGTTTCGAAGGGCCCCGCTGCTGATCAGGTGATCTTCCTCAGCGCCGATGCCTTCGGTGTGCTTCCTCCCGTGTCGATCCTTAACGACGAACAGTGCAAATACTACTTCCTCAGCGGCTTCACCGCTAAGCTCGCAGGCACTGAACGCGGCATCACTGAGCCGACTCCCACTTTCTCGGCTTGCTTCGGCGCTGCATTCCTCAGCCTCCACCCCACCAAATACGGTGAAGAGCTCGTTAAGCGCATGAACCAGAGCGGTGCGAAGGCTTACCTCGTCAACACCGGCTGGAACGGCACTGGCAAGCGTATCTCGATCCGCGACACACGCGGCATCATCGACGCTATCCTCAGCGGTGCTATCCTCAGCGCTCCGACAAAGACTATCCCCTACTTCGACTTCGTTGTTCCTACAGAGCTTCCCGGCGTTGACCCGAAGATCCTCGACCCGCGCGACACTTACGCTGATCCCGCAGAATGGAACAAGAAAGCTGAAGACCTCGCAGCTCGCTTCATCAAGAACTTCAAGAAGTTCGAGAACAACGAAGCCGGCAAGGCTCTCGTAGCTGCAGGCCCGAAACTCTGATTTCAACCCATCAGCTGAATAATGAAATTCCTGCCCCTCGCCGGGCAGGAATTTTTTTTTGCAGAATCGTGCGATTTTTTTTCAACCTTAATGAACCTTCACCCCACCCCGCGCGTTTATCTATCGTAACAAGGCAAGACAGCAACCCACTGAGGAAAACAAAGCCTGCCTGAGGTTACGGAAACCATACCCGAGGCTCCCCCTGAGGGAGTTGCAGGTGAAAGATTTGATTAGATTGATTAGTTATTGCTATAAGCGTTCTGAAAAAGTTGTTATTGTTGTTTGAATTAGCGAAATAAGGTCGACGGGAGTCGACCTTATTTCTTCATATTCCATCGATTTTTCTTATCCGTGCGTATTCCTTCACGGGCAATCCCTGCGTCAGGCGCCGAGCCGTCACAACCGGTCTCCGCTTTTCCGCCGCCTGCGTATCATCACCACGGCAATCACCACTATCGCGACTACGGCCGCCAACGTGGCTATCATCGTCAGTTTGCCCTCCGATATTGAATATCTGTCGCTGCTGTCCTCTTTTTTAAGCACCATCGCATCTCCGGCATTTTTTCCGGCTTCCCTCACTCCCTTGATATTCCTGCGGTAGGCTTCGGCCTTCTTTCCTCCGGCGTGTGCGGCTATATACTCTTCAAGTTTGGCATTGTCGCATACAAATCCGCTGCAAGCCGCGCCGTGGTCTGCTATCAGCTCCGTGTGCACGCCGGCTATCTCCTTCAGCTGAGCCTCGGTCGGCTGCCAGTAGCCTTTCCTCGCCGCTTCCATCAGCACGGCCGTCATCTCCTGAAGGGCGGCCGGACTGTTGCGCTCGAAATATCCCCTCACACCGAGACCGGCGGCATCGCTCACATACATGGCATGCAGCCCCTCCCACAGCTCCTTGTCGATCATCGCCGGCTTCATCACGTTCCAGCCGAATATGTTGCGGAAGGTCTCCGCGAATGTCTCTGCCGACGAGCTCCCTCCTTCCATCATTTCCTTCACGTAGGCCGGATTGAGCAGCGTGCTGCGGCTTTCCACCCCTATCGATTCCTTAAGAGGCTGCATCCTCACATTGTGCCGGTTGCGATAGTCAGACATATAGGCATCCGGATCTTTACCCGTCACGTTCCTCACCGACAGGTTAAGCCCGCCCATGAACTCATAAACGTGGTCGAGGCTGAGCGCTCCCCACGTGTTGCTCTGACGTGGCTGAACCACCGCATCGGTGTTTTCCAGCGCCACTTCAAAAAGATCCTTCACCGATTCGCCCCATCTGTCGGCATCGCCATACATGGCACCCATATTGTCGATATAGGTGCGTGCTATCTCCTCTTCTCCTTCCCACGCATCTCCCTTCTCCACGAGCGATGTGATGCCGGTGCCGTAATTGCCGTTCACTCCGCCAAAGACCCTGATGCGTGAGAGTTCACGCGCTTCTTTAGGCGACATTCCTTTCTCCACCAGACGCGTCTCGGTGTTCAGCGTCCCTTCAGCCACATGATTTTCAAACGCCTTGTCGTCAGCCTCCGATGCCATCTTTATCGCATCGGTCAGCATCGAGAGCCGCGACGCGGCTATGTCGCGCAACTGGCCCGAAGTCTGCACCACTATGTCCACGCGCGGACGGCCCAGTTCTTCCGAAGGTATCAGCCGCAGGTCGGTCACCCTTCCCATGCCGTCCCTCACCGGTTCCACGCCAAGCATATAGAGGGCCTGCGCCAGTGTGGCACCCTGCGTCTCGATAAACTCCCCGGCCCAGAACGTATAGCTCACCTTGCGCGGATATGTGCCGTGAGCGGCCTTATATTGCTCAAGTGTGGCGGTGGCGAGCTCTCGTCCGTTGTCCCATGCTCTCACGCTCGGTGTCGTCTCGGCATTGATGCCGAAGAGATTCCTGCCTGTCGGCAACACGTTTGGCGCCAGCACCGGATCTCCGCCCGGAGAAGGCACAGTGTAGCCTCCGCTCAGCGCGTTGATCAGAGCCGCCATTTCCTTCTCAGGCGACTGCTCCAGTTCCTCCTTATAGGCCGCTACGTTGTTCAATATCTCATCAAGTTCGAGCACAGCCGTAGCGAATTCCTTGTCGGCCGCCGGCACTTCCGGCAGCACATCTTTTTTCCCCTGTGCCCTCGCTTTCTTCTTCGCCTCTATGCGCTTCTTCACCCAATCGGGCATTTTCCCCACCTTCGGCATCCCTTTCGGCATCTTCATCCCGCCTTCTTCCTTATCAGCCGCAGAGCCTCCGCCGGAGGTCTCGGCCATAGCCATCATCTCGCTCATCGATAGCTGACGCGGATTCATTTCCAGATCTATGGCGCGCGCTTTCATCACGTCCATCCTCGACAACCCGGCCACCTGCTCAAGCAGCCCGTCGCGCTCCGCGCCGCCACCGCCCAGTATCCGCCTCACCATGGCTTTGGCCGGAGTCAGGTAACGGCGCGTGATGAATGCGTTTTTCTGCAGCATATCGCGGCTTATCTTTCCCCTCGCCGCGTCGAGATGCGCAAGGCTGTAGGCTATCGGGTCGGCACACATGGCCACTACAGTCGATTCTATGTCAGACGGCGCGTATGGCTGCCCGGCCACGTAGAGCCGTCCCGTCATCTTCTCATTGGCGATCTCTTCGGCATAGTTCTCTATCCTGCCGATTTCTTCCTCAGTCAGCGTTTTCCCGGGCAGTGTGTCGAGCTGCAGGTCGCGGTGCAGTCCCATCCCGATGGCTGTCTTCCTGATTCCGGCAGCTATCCTGCTCCTGTCGGCGGCGCCCGCGGTGTGCCATCTGTCGATTTCCGACAGAAGCCCCGCATACGTTCCCCTCAACTTATTGTCCTTGAATGCAGGAGTGAGATACGACACCAGGCCGGCATGGGTGCGCCGTTTGGCAATCAGGCCTTCTCCCACGTTGCCGATGCTGTAGTAGTAGAAATGCGGAAGGGCGCCTGCGAGCCGGTCAGACCAGTCTTTCTGCGTGAGTCCCACCGGCTTGCCGGGCGTGAATTCAAGGCTTCCGTGAGTGCCGAAATGTATCAGCGCGTCGGCTCCGAACGCATCCTGTGCCCACACGTATGGCGCGATATATGCGTGCGGAGGCGCCACCGACGCTCCGTGCACCATCCGGAATTCATCCTCGCCCCCGGCTGCCGGCGGTTGCGGAAACAGCACCACGTTGCCATACCGCTTCATCGCCATCGCCAGCGATGGCTTTCCGGCGTGCATTGCCGCCAGATAGCTGCCGGGCGCATCGCCGTATTTTTCCACCACTTCCCTGTATTTGTCGGGATGCAGTATGGCTTTTGCCGATTTTTCATATTCCTCCGCGGTCATCCACACCGGATTTCCCTTCTCCATGTAGTCTTCCTGCGCCCCCTTGGCATAATGTCCGAACACCGGCACCTCCTTCATCTCGTCGGCAAACGCCTCGTAGGAAGCCGGCAGGTCGCCTACGTCATAGCCTTCTTCTTTCAGCCGCAGCATGAAGTTATAGAGCGAAGGCATCACCTCCATCCCGGCCGCTGCCATCGACGACTGGCCTGGCCCCTTGAAATAGCATATCGCAAGTTTCTTTTCCCTGTTTGGCGTCTGTTTCAGCTTCACATGCCGCCCCACCATCTCCACGAAATTGTCAGTGCGCTCCCCCTCTTCGTCAAATATATACAGGCCGTTGTCATGCCTGTTTTGCGTCGACACCACCATCGGGTCGATCGCGCCGTCTATCTCCGGCAGCACTATCCTCGCCGCCAGATAGCCTCCGGCCACGGCCGTGGCCTTTTCATCGTCGTTCCATTCCTCGCGGCTCGTCATCACTGAAAGCGGCGCGAAGAGCGGTATGTTGTTTTCTGCAAGCCACTCTGTGGTCTTGTCATCGCCCAGACGCCCCATCGGCAGATACACCACAGCATCCGGATCGCATTCCTCAAGGAGCGACTGCCGCCGCGCGGCGGAAAATATGGGATACACATTGAAGCCCGCTCTCGAGAACTTCACTATGAGACTGTCGAGAAATCCACGGTTGCCCTCGAGCGGCGACGTCATTCCCGGTATCAGCGCCACCCTTGCCCCTCCTTCCCGATAGAGTCCGTTGTTCCGCAGATAGTCGGTCAGGTCGGCGGCCGACTTGAAATATTTGTCTTCATCCAGATGGAAGAACACATCGGCCGGTGTAGGCCGCGGATCATCATATCCCGGCTTGATCAGTTTCCTCTTGTCGAATTCACTGCGGATATAGCGCAGCATGTTGCGGTAGTTGTCTTTGCTGCGGTTGGAATAATATTCGTCCAGTCGCGCCTGCTGCAGGCTGTCTACGTTGTATGTGTCCACAAGTCCGGTCTTGAACACCAACGAATAGACCGCGCCCCCTTTCTCCCCGGCTTTCACTATGTTTTCTATCTGATCGGCGGTAAGTCGCAGGCCGGGCCCGAACAGCATGATGGCGTCGTAGTTCTTCAAGGAAGAGGCATCGTCGACCCCTACTTCCTCCACTGATATCAGCTTGCTGTCGGCCGACATCACAATGTTCGACACCTGGTACGACGGAAAGTTGACCAACGCTATCCGCGTCGGCGCGAGAAACACTTTGTAGACGGCGTAGACTGCTGCCAGCGTCAATAGCGACGCAATTACGTAAATCAGCAGTTTCCTGTTGAGCTTTAGCATTCCGGGTTTCATGACATCAGCGGTGTTTTGACAAGTCATCCGCAGCCTGTCCGTATCAACGGAGACCGGCTGCGGATGCGCGGGTTGCAGTTACTTGTAGGGATAGATATATTCAAATGAGATGTGGCCCGATTTGTCTTCTTCGTTCAGGAACGAGAGCATCTTGAGCAGAGCATAGTCTCCTTTGGCGGTTTTCACGATAAAGACATTGTTGTTGAATGTCCAGGGGCCCATCGGGGGAGTGTAGGTGGCCCAGCCTATGCTTTCGCCCACCTTGAAGGCTGTGTTGCCGGTGGTCTCGGTATATGTCGGAGGCATACCGCCCGAAGCCATCACCCTGATGGTGCTGTCTTTCACCCAGCCTGTGGCCGGGATGCTCTTCACGTCGTCAAACGAGGCCATGCCGGTGTCATACACCTCGCCCTGTCCGTCGCCCGATTCCCCGCCATTGGTGCGGATGTTGTAGCGCAGGAATCCGAGATCCCACGATGCGTCGGAGGCATGCGTGGCTTCGTCTACACTTACTATTTCTCCTTTTTCAAACGAGAAATATGTCCATTCCGTGTAGCTCTGTGCCTCGAATTTCACGGTCTTGGCGTTGGCCGGTGTCGGTTCGTTCGGCTGGTCGTCATCATTGCTGCAGGAGCTCACACCGACAAGGGTGAGGATGGCCGACATCATCATAGCTCCCCTTTTCAGCAGTCGTGCTGAAACTGAGTTTCTGTTTGTCATCATTTTGTTTTTGTTTTTGATTTAGATTTGGATTGTTTATGCTTGTCGCTTTTTTTTTCGATTGGGTATGCCCGTAGCCTTTTCAGAACTTGAATATCACGCTTCCGAAAAATCTTCTTCCAGGATCGTAGGTGGTGTATGTCACCGGATCCTTGTAGTTGAAGATGTTCTGCACTCCGGCTGTCGCCGTGACCGACATGTTGTCCTTCTTCCAGAGTGTGTACTGCAATGTCAGTTTCCATAGGCTGTAGGCCGGCTGAGGCTCCGAAGTGATTGTCTTTATTATCTCGCCCGTGGCTTCATCTCTGGTCTGCGTCTCCTTGTCGTTGATCTTACGCGAACACCAGTGGCCGATCATCGACACCGACGCCAGCTTCCGGAACACGTTGAAACTATACGATGCGTTGCAGTTGATCGAGTGTCTGGTGTTGCCGTTGAGTTGCAGACCCGTCTTCTTGTCGAGGGCGTCGGTGAAGGCGTAGGAGCCGTGGAGATACAGGCCTTTGAGCGGGTAGTAGTCGAGGCTCACCTCCACTCCTCTTATCCGGGCATTGTCGACATTGCTGTAGCGCAGTTCCGTCGATGTGATGCCGTTCTCGTCGGTCACGTTCACGTAGGCCGATTTGATCTTGTTTCTGATGCTGTTCTGGTAGATTTCCACACTCACGTCGAAATTGCGCCATAAGTATTCGGCCGAGAGTGAGAAGTAGTCGGACGTCTCGGCCTTCAGGTTAGGATTGCCGATATTGTGCGAGACGCTTCCCATCATGAAGTCGGAATAGAGTTCAGTCGCGTCGGGGGCCTTGAATCCGCGGCTGTAGCCGGCACGGAGCTTAAAGCTTCCGGGGCTGTACATCACGTTCACTTTCGGCGTCACGGCATCGCCGAAGGCCGAATGATGCGTGTAGCGCACTCCGCCTATCACGTTCAGCAAGGGCACTATCTCCCAGTCTGCCTGCGCAAACCCGTTGATGTCGTGCATATTGCGGTTCTTGATCTTGTCGCCATACTGCATCACGTTGTAGTTATTGTTGATGTTGAATTCAGCACCGCCCACTATCTGCAGCCGGTTGCTCGGCGTGTAGGTGTCCATCAGGCGCAGCGTATGGAGCCGGTTCGTGGCGTTTTTCGCTGTCGAATCAAGCCGCTCATAAACTGTTTTCCGGGTGTAGAAATCACCGTAATATGTGAATTGAAGATGGTTGTATTCTCCCAGTTCCTGACCGAAATTGAGTTTCACGGTTTCGTTCAGGCTCTTGTAGTGCGTGTTTTTGGTGCTTTTCGGCGGGTTGTTCTGCTCGTTGAAGAAAAGCGATCCGCTCAGCGTTACCCTTGTGCCCCCTTTCTCCCAACCGAGTTTTTCCTCGATTGTCATGTCGGCCGACGGCTGCTTGGTGAATGCCTCGGGCGATTCAGGCGTCAGGTCGTAGCCGTCGCTCGAGTTCCGGTTAAACAGTGTCTGGGAAGAGAAATTATTAATCCTGGTGCCAAACGATCCGTCGATAAGCAGTTCGTTGAATTTCGAATATCTCACCTTTGCCCATCCTTCGGCTTTGCGCTCCGGAGTCTTGGTGATGATATTGATTATCATTCCTATCGCGCTCGATCCGTAGAGCGCCGACCCGGCTCCCTTGATCACTTCTATCTGCTTGATGTTCGACGTGCTGAGGCGCTCGAAGTCGATCGGGCCGCCCGGTGTGTTGGTCAGTCGCTCGCCGTCTACCAATATCAGTATGTATTTGTTCTCAAGCCCCTGGATCTTGATATTGTCGCCCCTCGGGTCGCTGTTGAACTGCAATCCGGGTATGTTGTATTCAAGAGCATCCATGATGTTCTCGAAGTCGTTTCTTTCTATCTGTGCCGATGTGATTATGTGGGTGAGCACCGGGGTGTTGAGAATTGTCTTTTCGGTTCTCGTTCCGGTCACCACTATCTCTGCCAGGTCGAATATTCCCTCGTCGAGCCTGACTTCCATTTCCATACGCGTGCCTTGCGTGGAAACCTGCACCCGCTTGGCGAGAAATCCCGTGGCCGACACTATCAGGTTGATGTTTCTCCCCTCAGGAAGCTCTATCGAGAATTTTCCGTCGGCATCGCTTGCCGTCGCTTTGCTGTATTGCCCCTCTACGGCTATCGTGGCGCCGGGAATCGCCTCTCCCGTCGAGGCATCCTTGACGCTGCCCGTCACCACACATGTCTCCTTCTCTACCCTGACGGCAGCACTTGTCTCTGCCGCCGCGCCTTCAAAATGATTGGCATAGCCCGCCATCACTCCCATTGAAAGCATCGCCACAGCGATTCGATTCAAAATCATTGTTTTGGATTTGTGGAGATGTCGGTCAGACACTCCTGGTTAACCCCTCCTTGGACCCGAAGAAGGGTGAACTTGACTCCGGCAGGTTTTCTGACTTGTTTCTCTCATCCCGGCCTTCCCGACTTTTTCATTCAGTCAGTGACATTTTCAGGATGGGCTCAATGATCTGCATCTTGATCGAAACTTACAGCAACGGGCATTGTTCCGGACTCTCACCGGATTCCCTCTCGCCGCTTCTCTCATGAAACGGCTCACCGAAATCTGCTGCAAAATTATAAATTTTTTTCCATTCTACAAAAAAAGTTTTTTCAATACCCGCCTTGTTACAGGTTTGTGGCAGGTGGCTGAAAAGTAATCGACAGAACATTTTCCGCTTTATTGCAGTTCTATTATATGAAGGCACTCCCCGGCTTCGCCCGAAGCAGGCATCAAACCCATGTAAGCCAATCCATTATGAACGACACAGCAACTGTTTTAGATTCAAAGAGTTTCCTACAAAAAGCCACAGGTTTCATCTGGCAGCACATCCTTCTCGTCATCTCCCTCTTCATCATGACTTTCGGAGTAGCCCTATGCATCCGCTCCTCGCTCGGCAGCAGCGTCATATCCACCATCCCCTTCGTCATGTCGATAGCCGGCGAAGCCGGAAAACTGACATCGCTCACCATCGGCCAATGGACCTACGTGATGAACTGCGTCCTCGTCGCCCTCCAGCTCCTCATCCTGCGCCGCATGTTCCAGCCCGTGCAGCTCTTCCAGCTGCTCATCGGATTCCTATTCGGATGGCTGCTCGACGTCAACGTAGCCATAACCTCGCTCATTCCCCTCGACAACCTCGTCACCCGCATTCTTGCGCAGCTACTCGGTTGCCTCGTTCTCGGCGCCGGCATCTCCTTCGAGATCAAATGCGGCTCCGTCACGATGCCCGGCGAAGGGCTCCCCGCAGCCATCAGCCGCAAATGGGGATTGGCATTTCCTAAAGCCAAGATAATGGTTGATATAAGCCTCGTGGTCATCGCCGTAGCCATCGGATTCTTCTATTTCCGCACATGGCTCTGGAATGTGGTAGGACCCGGCACCCTCTTCGCCATGATCTTTGTAGGCGCCGTAGTGAAATGGATCACGCCCCGCATCGCCTGGTTCGACCGCCTGCTCTGCTACCGCCCCGGCTTCCGCCGCCACCTCTACGGCCTCGCCCGCTACCTCCACTCCCGCCGCCCCAACCGGGGCTGACCCCATTCAAAATTCAACATCATCCGCAACTCAAAATTCCACATTCAACATTATTCGCAATTCAACATTCAAAATTCCACCTTCAACATTATCCCTCATCCTCCATTATAAAAAAGGCCGGAGGCCTTTCATCTTGTTAACCGGGGGTGCTTGCCACCCCCGGCTTCCACATCCCCTCTAACATCAATCCCGGAGGGATTGCACCCCGCATCAAACCCGCAGGCCCCGTCACCGACAACAGAGTGCCACGTGGTGCAACCCCTCCGGGGCTGCTGACCGTCATACCGGGACACCGGGGGTGGCAAGCACCCCCGGTTAACAAAATATAAGGCCTCCGGCCTTATCGCCATAAAAAGAAGATTACGCAACAATCTGACCTCAATCCCCATAAATCCCATCCACCCAAGCACCTGCAATATAAAGAAAATCCGCGCCCATTAGCGTCCCCCGTCGGCAATGCCGAAGGCAGCCGACATCTGCGTTTGCGTTATAAT
>JAUNFY010000074.1 GCA_030524805.1 Bacteroidales bacterium
ATCGCTAAATTTTACAATCTGAAATCAGCAAGTTGAACTTGCGAAACTTAAATTATATAAGAATTATAGAAATCAACATGAAGATAGTAGTGCTTGACGGATATGGGGCTAATCCGGGGGATCTGTCGTGGGAGCCGCTTGAGAGGCTTGGCGATCTTACGGTCTATGACCGTACCGTCCCCTCTGAGTTGCTGCAGCGGGCTGAGGATGCCGACATGTTGCTGACCAACAAGGTAGCTCTCGACGCTACGGCAATCAGCAGCCTGCCAAAACTGAAATATATCGGGGTGCTTGCCACGGGATATAATATAGTAGATGTCGAGGCAGCAGCAAATCATGGGGTAGTGGTGACCAACATTCCGGCATACAGCACCGAGTCGGTGGCGCAGATGGTGTTTGCCCACATCCTCAACATCACGCAACGTGTCGGATACTATGCTGAGGAAAACCGCCGCGGACGGTGGTCGGCAAATCCGGATTTCTGCTATTGGGATACACCACTTTCAGAATTGGCAGGCAAGACAATAGGCATCGTCGGCCTTGGCAACACAGGCAGGGCTACCGCCCGCATAGCTCTTGCATTCGGCATGAAGGTGCTTGCCTTCACAAGCAAGAGCCAGCAGGAACTTCCCGCAGGAGTGGAGAAAGCTTCGATGGACCGGTTGTTTCAGGAATCCGATATAGCCAGCCTGCATTGTCCGCTCACCGACACAACACGGAACCTCGTGGACGCCGACCGCCTGCGGATGATGAAATCTTCGGCCATACTCATCAATACCGGCCGAGGCCCCCTCGTGGATGAAAAGGCACTTGCCGATGCTCTCAACACAGGTGTGATCTACGCTGCCGGCATGGATGTGCTTTCATCCGAACCGCCGCGCAGCGACAATCCACTGCTATCGGCACGAAACTGCTTTATCACTCCACACATTGCATGGGCTACTTTCGAAGCCAGAACCAGACTGATGCAGATTGCCGTTGAAAACGCCGCTGCTTTCATAAAGGGTACTCCCATTAATTGCGTCAATCCCTAAGATAAGTGTCTAAAACAACATAAATTGTTTGTTGAAGTCGTTTAGACTTAAACAGTTCGATACAATAACCTTCGGTATGGATAAATCCATACCGAAGGTTTATTTTTTTGCGAATTAATATTCTTTAACAGATAAAACTAATTAATTAGTTGTATAATTAATTTTTTAATTATAACTTTGCATCGAAAGAACAGCAACAATGACGTTGTCAAGATCTCAATAAAAAATATTGGAATGAAAGCAGGAAGAAAACCTCAGATACTTACGGAGAAAGAAGCCGTGATAATGAACATACTTTGGGATAATGGCCCGCTGTTCATACGGGAGATTCTCGAACATTATCCTGAACCCAAACCGCATTTCAACACAGTAGCAACCACAGTTCGCATTCTCGAAAGCAAAGGCTACGTGGATCATGAAGAGTTTGGCCCATCGCATCGATTCCGCGCCATTGCCGGAAAAGAAGTTTTCCGTAACCGGTCGCTTGCCGAAGTGATCAGAAACTATTTCGGCAATTCCTACCGCAATGTGGTGTCAGCGTTGGTGGAAGATGAAAAAATATCTACCGACGAATTGCGCGAGATTATCGAGATCATCGAGAAGAAGAATAAATGAAGTTGTTGGAAACAACTTCTATAATTAGCCTAAACAAATCTGCCATGGGTGCCATATTCTCATATTCACTGACGTCGGGAATCATACTGATTCTTGCCTATATAGCCTACAAAATCGTCATGGCCGACGAAAAGCAGTTTGCAATCAATCGCGTGGCGATATATCTTATATATGCCACCGCGCTCCTGCTGCCTGTGGCATATCCAGAGATAAAGGCGCTCTTCAACTCTGTTCATGAAGTGAAGGCATCAGTGGAAATAGAACCCGGTTTCGCCACTTTCCCCATATTGACGGCAATAGAGGAAACTCCACGCTGGATCCGGATTATTCTTGCCATCTACTTCACGGGGGTGATAATAGCATCTGCCCGGCTGGCGCTATGCGTGACACGAATATTCTTACTGGCCAGCAGAAAGGAATGCCATCGTCTCAGCAATGGCTACACTCTCGTGATTACCGACGACAGAGTGTTTTCCCCTTTCAGTTTCTTTCATTTTATAGTCATCTCCCGTGAAGACTACGAACGAAGCAGTGAGGAAATACTGATACATGAAACAACCCATCTGCGCAAGCTACATTGGATAGACCAGATTACAGGCAACCTTGTAGCAATCTTCACCTGGTATAATCCCGCGTCGTGGCTTTTGATAGAAGAACTCAAAAGCATACATGAATATCAGGCAGATGCTGCCGTGATAGCATCGGGCACAGACATGCGCCATTATCAATATCTACTAATAGAAAAGGCTGTCGGCAAGAGATTCCCGTCGCCCGCCAACAGCCTGAACCATAGTAAACTTAAAAAACGTGTAACTATGATGTACAAATCAAAATCCACACCGATGCGCCGCATGGCGGCCATCATGGTGATGCCTGCAGCCGTGGCTGCCATGCTCATCACCGACATTCCGGCCGTGGCCGAAGTTATCTCGGAAACCAGAAGCGCTTCTCTGCGCAGCGATTCCGATGGTAAAGTTACTAATTTTTTCGTAGATTCGCAAATTTCGGAGAATCCTCAGGCCGAAGTTGCCAGCGACGCAAAACCCTCCGGGGCGAACGTGATCGCGGTAGGATCTTTCAAGAAAGATGATGCTTCAGATCCATCCTACGAAGTGAACCTGATGGAAGGCGTAGATGTCGTGGCTTACGGTTCGGCTCCAAAGAATGAACTCAAGAATAATGACGAGAATGCCGATCCACAACAACTGACAATCTATACGCTTCACGGAATAGATAAACCTAACAGCGACATGAAAGCAAGCGATTCATTCACTGTTTATGTCGATGGCGTGGAGATCCCACACAGTGATATGGAAAAAATCGATCCATCCACTATCGATTGCATAGAGGTCAACAAACAGGATAGCAAGATCAGAATCACTTTGAAGAAAGCCGGCGAAGAACCCAAAACGAAAACAACTTCGCAAACTGCTGAAAAGAAACCGACACATAAGACAGTGGAGCAATTCCCGGAATTTCCCGGCGGCATGGATAATATGATGGCGTTCATGGCCAACAACCTCAGGTATCCGCAAGAGGCATACGACAAAAACATCGAAGGGAAAGTGGCAGTGAGATTTATGGTCACGGCTGACGGCAAAGTCACAAACGCAACAGTGTTGAAAAGCGTGGAAGCTTCTCTTGATGCGGAGGCCCTGAGGGTGGTAAGCGCTATGCCGGAATGGGTTCCGGGCAGAGTGGATGGAAAACCTGTGGACTGCTATTTCACAATCCCTGTCAACTTCCGTCTTGAGTCGAAGAAAGACCGCGAAGTCAAAGCAGAGTAACAAAATCACTAACATACAAAACATCGGGCCGGTGGATAATCCATCGGCTCTTTATTTATTTTTCCCATACATTGATTTCCATTGCTATAAATGGCAGAATGCCACTAAAATACATTTATTTACCATATATACATATTCAAACGACCTATAATCTGACAACAAAAACCGAAGATTTCTACCTTTACAGTAGGTTTTATTTGATTTTTTTTGATTATGACGATATTTTTTCGTATATTTGCAGAAACTATTCTATCACGCACAAACACATCTAATTCATGAAAACAAAAAAACTCCTGTTGGGCGACGAGGCCCTTGCCTTAGGAGCCATAAATGCCGGATTAAGCGGTGCTTATGGTTATCCAGGCACTCCCTCCACTGAAATCATGGAGTATGTGCAGGCTTCTCCTGTCGCTGCCGAAAGAAAAATTCATTCCCATTGGTCGTCGAATGAAAAGACGGCCTATGAGGAAGCGCTCGGCATGTCGTATGCCGGCAAAAGAAGCATTGTCACCATGAAGCATGTCGGCCTGAACGCTTCTGCCGATGCTTTCGTGAATTCAGGCATGACTGGTGCCAACGGCGGCATGCTCGTGATGGTGGCCGACGACCCTTCGATGCATTCATCGCAAAATGAGCAGGATTCCCGTTTCTATGGTGACTTCGCCTTTATCCCTGTACTCGAGCCTTCCGACCAGCAGGAAGCTTACGACATGGCCGGATATGGATTCGAGCTTTCTGAAAAATTCGGAATTCCCGTAATCATAAGGATGGTGACCCGACTCAGCCATTCAAGAGCCACCGTCGATGTCGATGATCTTCCTATGGCCGAAAACAATATCCATTTTCCAGCCGATGGCCGTCAATGGGTACTCATGCCGGCTAACTCCCGCCGCCGATATGTGCAGCTGCTCGAAGATTACGACAAAATGGAGGCTGACTCTGAATCGTCTACCTACAACAGATATATCGACGCCGCCGACAAATCGCTCGGCATCGTGGTAAATGGTATTGCCTACAACTATCTGATGGAACTCTTCCCCCAGGGATGTCCTTTCCCGGTGATGAAAATCTCACAATATCCGCTGCCCAGGAAACAACTGCGCCGCCTCGCTGCGGAATGCGACAGAATTCTGGTGGTGGAAGAAGGACAACCTTTCATCGAAAAGTCTCTTCGCGGTGTACTTGACGAGGGAATGAAGATAAGCGGTAAACTCGACGGAACAATCGTGCGCACCGGCGAACTGAATCCCGACCGCGTGAGAGAAGGATTGTTGAAACTGCGACCCGATTTGAACGCCCTTCATTTGAACGACGTTAGAGCTGCGAGCGAATCGATTGTGGCTCGTCCGCCATCCCTATGCAAAGGATGTGGACACCGCGACGTGTATCAGGCACTTAACGAAGCTCTTGCCAATTACGAGAATCCCCGGGTTTTCGGCGACATCGGTTGCTACACACTCGGCTATCTTGCCCCCTTCAATGCCCTCCACACTGTGCTCGACATGGGAGCCTCCATCACTATGGCAAAGGGTGCTTCGGAAGCAGGAGTGCATCCGGCGGTGGCCGTGATAGGCGACTCCACTTTCACTCATTCCGGAATGACAGGTCTTCTCGATGCCATCAATGAAGACAGCAACATGCTCGTGATCATCTCCGACAACCTCACAACCGGCATGACCGGAGGACAGGAATCACAGGGCACAGGCAAAATCGAACAGATTTGTCTTGGCCTCGGTCTGGATCCGGAACGTCTGCACACGATTGATTCGCTGCCTAAGAATCATGACGAAATGCTGGCTCTCTTCCGCAACACCATCGACTGCCAGGGGCTTTCGGTTGTGGTATCGCGTCGTGAATGTATCCAGACCGCTCGTCGTCACGGAGCCCATCGAGGACCTAAGACCCAGTAAGATTCAGAATGTTAACTTAAAACGATCAGTAAAGTGAAAACAGATATAGTATTGGCAGGTGTGGGCGGACAAGGCATTCTAAGCGTCGCCACCATCCTTGGGGTAGCCGCCCTCAAGGAAAGCCTCAACATAAAACAGGCTGAAGTGCACGGCATGAGCCAACGAGGCGGCGATGTGCAGTCAAACCTCCGCATCTCTTCCGAGCCTATCGCCTCCGACCTGATACCTACGGGCAAGGCAGATCTCATCTTGAGCCTCGAACCGATGGAGGCGCTCAGATATCTCCCTCTTCTTTCCCGCGAAGGATGGATAGTGACATCCACGGCTCCTTTTGTCAATATCCCCAATTATCCGGATATGTCGTCGATTGAAGCCGAGCTGAAAGGTGCCGGCAATGTTGTTGCCTTCGATATGGAAGCGATGGCGAAGGCGATAGCATCACCCCGCTCGGTCAACATGATTCTGCTTGGTGCCGCATCGCCATTCATAGAGATGGAGACTGCCGAAATAGAGGCCGCAATCGCCGGAGTGTTCTCACCAAAAGGTGAAAACATCGTGGAAGCCAACATCAAGGCTTTCCGTGCCGGACGAGAAGAAGCACTCAGTCAAATCAATAAAAAGTAATCGTCATGTTTCCGCTATCTCAAGACATACTCGACAAGACCGCTTCACGCCTTGGAATAATCGACATCGAAAGCGCTACCATCAGGCAGATAGTCTCCCTCTCCGAGGCTTTGGAAGAGGAAGCCGCTGAAAAATTCATCCACCTTGAACTCGGCAATCCCGGTCTCCCTGCATCAGCCGCCGGTATCGAGGCGGAAATAGAGGCGCTCCGAAGCGGCATCGCCAACACCTATCCGCCCATCGGCGGAGTGCCGCAACTGAAACATGCCGGCAAAGACTTCGTGAAGGCATTTCTGAATGTTGACGTGCCTGAAAGAGGGATTATACCTACGGTAGGCTCAATGCAGGCAAGTTTCACCCTGGAGTTGCTGCTCAGCCAACGCCTTCCGGGCAAGGATACCATTCTTTTCTTCAATCCCGGATTCCCCGCACAAAGGCATCAGGCAAAAGTGCTCGGAGTAGGCATTGAACAGTTTGACATCTACAATTTCAGAGGCAAAGCCCTTGAAGCCAAACTTGATGAGCTGCTGTCGAAGGGTAACATCACAGCCATGCTCTATTCCAATCCCAACAATCCGGCATGGATAAACCTCACGGAGGAGGAGCTGGAAATAGTAGGACGCATGGCGACAAAACACGATGTGATAGTGGTGGAAGACCATGCCTACATGGGTATGGACTTCCGGGTTGATTTCAGCCATCCCGGTCAGTCGCCATATATACCCACTGTAGCAAACTACACCGACCAATACGTGATGCTCATATCCGCTTCGAAGATTTTCAGCTATGCAGGCGAACGTATCGCCATCGTGGCCATGAGCGAAAGCGTCTATGCCCGGCAGTATGAATTCCTACGCTCTTTCTATGAAATGCCAAGCTTCGGAGATGCCTACATTTTCGGAGTGCTCTACACAGCAAGTTCAGGAGCCTCACATTCAGCTCAGTTCGCTCTTGCAGCGATGATGCGCGCCGCCGCTGACGGCAAACTCAATTTCGTGGCAGATTCTTCGGAATATGGACGTAGGGCGGAAAGGATGAAACGGATTTTCACCGACAACGGCTTCCTTATCGTCTATGACAAAGACGGCGACCAGCCAATCTCCGACGGCTTCTTCTTCACCGTAGGCTATGATGGCCTTTCAGGCAAGCAACTGCAGTCGGAATTGATGCGCCATGGCATCTCTTCCATAACGCTCTCAAGCACCGGTTCGGAGCAGGAGGGTGTAAGAGTATGCGTGTCGAAAGTCAACAGCGAGGATGATTTCAATAAGTTGCAACAACGGTTACAGGCTTTCAGAAATGAACATTAATCCCAGATACATGACGGCTCAGGAAGCCGTAAGACTGATTGAAGACGGCGATCACGTTTACATTCAGGGCAGCACCTCCACGCCAGAAGTGCTCTGCAGCGCGTTGGCCGATCGCGGCCACGAGCTGCACGATGTCACCCTTTATTCCGCATTCGCTGTGTGTCGCGATGAAGCGCCATATTGCCGCGAGGAATATAAGGACGCCTTCAATGTGGAGAGTTTTTTTGTTTCCAACGGAGTACGCCGCTGGATTCAGAAAGGCTTCGGAAGCACCATACCCCGTTTTCTCGGGGAGGTTCCGGCGCTGATGCGCGACGGGACATGCCGCGTTGATGTGGCACTAATCAACTGCTCTCTCCCGAACGAGGAAGGACTTGTGAGTTTTGGAGTTTCGGCCGATCTTGCAACCGCCGCAGTGGAATGTGCCGACAGGGTGATAGCACAGATCAATCCGCAGATGCCTTTCAGCTATGGCGACCCGGTGATTCATATCGACCGCCTTTCGGCTGCCGTCATGGTTGATGATCCTCTCGTGGAAGTGCCCACGGCAGTCCCCACCGAGGCCGAAGTGAAGATTGGAAACTATATCGCCAATCTGATACCTGATGGTGCGACACTGCAGATTGGCGTCGGAGGCATCCCCAACGCAGTGGTAAGAGCTCTACGCGACCACAAGCATCTGGGACTGCACACAGAAGCCATGACCGACGGCGTGCTTCCTCTTCTGGAATCTGGAGTGATCGACAACAGCGAGAAAAAGGTTATGCCGGGCAAATCCGTCGCATCGCTTGCACTCGGGTCACGCCGTCTTTATGACTTCATGGACGGAAATCCCGACATTATTTTCAAGGATGTAGCGTGGACCAACAATCCTTTCATCATAGCTCAGAATCCGAAAGTGGTCAGCATCAACTCATGCCTTGAAATTGACCTCACCGGCCAGATTTGCGCGGATTCGATAGGCACACGGATATTCTCCGGCATAGGTGGACAGCACGATTTCGTGTATGGTTCGCAATTATCGGAAGGTGGCCTCTCGGTGCTCGCCATGCTTTCCACCACCAACAAGGGTCTCAACAAAATCAAACCTGTGCTGACGGAAGGCGCCGGAGTGGTGACCACCCGTTTCCAGACCAATTATGTAGTGACGGAACATGGTGCTGTCGACCTCAGAGGCAAGAATCTTGCCCAACGGGCCAAACTCCTGATTTCCATAGCGGCTCCAGAATTCAGAGAAGAACTGGAGAAAGCTGCTTGCGAAAGATTCGGATATTCATTCATGCGACTCAAATAACATCCATGCCGCTCTTCCTCTCCCTTCTTTTTATTGATTAATAACAACTTTTCAACAACAAACTGACAATGGCAAATCACAAAAGTATGCAACCGGATTTCTGGCTTGAAATAAGGAAAGAGTATATTATTGAGAATTTTGAAAAACTGCTTTATTACATTCGACGATATCAATATTTCAAAGGCAACGACAGCGGAGAAGGGGAATTCCTGACTACCTGCCGATATCTTGTGGATTTAGCCTACGAATTGTCGGAGCAATCGCAAACTTCCTCTTTTGTAAACGGACCTAAATTCAAACTTTCCAATTCAGAAACAGAAATACCCGAAGTACTTGCTTACAGAATCATAATCGCAGCGTTGATAGCATCGCAGAAGATCAATCAAGAGGAACACGTACTGCTCCTGCGCCTCATAAATCTTCTCGTGATATCGCACAAAATGCCACAGACCGACATTCTCGACAATCTCTTGAAGGTGGTATGCAACTGCGTAAGCAAAGCCCCCATAATCTCTCTCGGAGTGAAATGGAACGATATTGAAAATCCGGAAGCTTTCAGCCCGATAAGATTGCTATACAACCTCAGCCAGACAAAGTTTGATGTCGCCAACGGCAATCCGGGCGTATTCGACGGCAAGGGATGCGCTTTCTTCAACAATGGAACCATTCTGGGCGCTCCCATGAGCAAGACCGATTTTCTGAAAGAAATCAACAATCTGACCAACTACATCACCATAGGAAAATCGATAACGCTTTGTCTCCACAAAAGTGACCACAAGAAGACTCCTGAAACAGTGGACGATGTGGCTGAAGACATGACTTTCATGACCCACGCGCAAAGCGGCGTAAAGTCGAGCGTGGTGGAAAACAAACGCAAATATGCTGCAGGCACCATCATCCCGGTAGTGGTGACATCGACATGGGGTGTGAAGATACTGGCAGAATCAATCTCAGATGAATATGAGAAAATCAGCGGTAAAGTCAACATCAACCTTTCAGAGTCGCTGAAGTATTCCGACATCTTCAAGATTCTGCCGTTGCTGACGAAAAATACGGTCTTGCTTGTGGAATACACCCCTGACGACAGAGAATTCATGTTTACCTTGAGGCCAGCGTTCAACATGTTTTATCAGGAAGCAGCCAACGATATGCGAGGCGAGTCAATGCCGGGTGTCTACATCTCGGATTATTCCGCAGGAACCCAATGGCTCACGGAAGATGGTTTTCTAGTCAACGTGATGGGGGAGACGGAAGAGGATTTCGTCATCGAAGCAATGGAAAACACAATCCCGCTGACCATCCGCATCAACAACACCAAAGAGCAGTTCGGCAATATTCTAATCAACGGAAGCATCATCAATGATATCGATATCTATGGTATGCCCGAGCCGATAGAGGGAGATGTGCAGTCGTATCAAAACGAATGTTTCATTTATATTTTCGGCGAATTTCTCAAATATTGCGAGGCAAATGCTCCCGAATCGAAAAGTGCAAGAAGAATCAATGATGTAGACGAGGAAGGAGTGATGGCGGTGTGCAATATATTGATGGAGCACCAGAACCAGCTGTCCGACACAATGTCGAGATTCACCTGCCTGCAGGCCGCCCTCATGTTTTCCATAGCAGCCGGCAATTACGACATGAGCGCCTACATACGCCACGAACTTGAATACCAGATGGCAGTGGCAAGATTTGCCGCCGGGGCTTCTCCTATGTCGCTTTCGCTTGCCCATGGTCCGAACCTCAACGGTATTCCTGAAATAGAACGCCATGAGCGCATAATAGGAATGATACGCAACTACAAGGATCCGGAAATTGGACGCGCTCAGGAGATAAACATTGATGAAGAGAATATTGAAGACACGGTAGATGGCCTGATAGATGCGTCCAACCGTCTTCTTGGCAAAATCGACAGCCGTGAGATATCCCGTATCAAACTCGAACTTGCAAAGGTGCTGGATGTGGAAGACCAGTTCAAAAGCAGCGATGACACCACGTATTACGGAGTGGAGAGCGACACGCTCGAATTCAAGTCTTCGGCAGTGTGCCCACCCAAAAACAGGCTTAAAGGCACAGAAGAATACGAACCTGACACGCAGAAATGGTCAATTCTCAAGACGATATGCGGCTTCCTGAATTCTACAATCGGGGGCGACCTGCTGATAGGCGTGCGCGACAACGGTCTGGCTGTGGGCATACACCACGATTATGAACTCCTCTTCGCCGACCGACGCATACCCGAGGCTAATGCCGACCGCTACCGGACATATCTTAAGAATATCATCGACAACGCTTTCCGTGCTTATAAATCGGGAGTTGAAAAGACAAGCGTCACCACAGCCTACATCACCTACAATATAGAACGCAACAACGAGGATCTGGAAATCCTGCGTATTCATGTGGATAGTTATCGTGGCGACATGGTGTATTTCCATCCCGATTGCAACCGTCCGGAAGAGATTCAGCGTTCATATATCCGCACAAGCGGCGCCACGTTGCCAATGAGCGACGTGGTGAGGGATCAGACATTGCTCAAGAAATATAATCTCGCCGGCGATAGCGAGGGTGTGGGCATGGCTGCCATCTATGAGGCAAGAAACTCCAAGAAGAGAGTGCTTCTGAAAGAATACGCCTCGAGAAATGGCGTCAAAGACCGCGAGATTGAGGTTTTTCAAGTGTTTCCTGAGTCCAAATGCATTCTTGCCTACGATGCGGAAGTGCGCGATGTCAGACTATTCAAATCGTGCAGATGGAAAGACGCCATCATTCTTGACCGATATTGCACCCAGAGCAGCAACTCGAAAAAGGATCTTCGCCCCGATATCTTCGGCTATGTGTTTGATCCGTCTAAAATGGTATATGACGTGGAAATTGAGATGACCAACTATGGGGCATTGATATTTCAAGAGGAACATCCAGGATCAGAAAACGCATTCACACAAACCGGGCGTACCGACTATCCCTGGCTTCTCACTCTACATGTCAACAACCTCACGGGTATAGCAAGATTTGTCAGAGGGCTACCCGAGGAGTGCCGATACGATAAGGATTCTCATTTCGGAAGTTTCATGCTCGATTGACAGTCGGGTATGCTAAAAAGCATAATCAAGGCCGTTTCACCTACGCCATATTCTCTTCCAAATCGATCGAAGAATATAATTCATTCGATTCTCAAGGCCTTAAGACGCACTTAAATCACCCCGAACTTGTTATAGATAAACAAGTTCGGGGTGATTTTTCTATTTGCAAATTTAGTTTGCAAATAGAAAAATCCGTAATGCAACCTATTTATAATCAGTTTCAACCAATATAAGATAGGGTAGAGCTATATACATTGGTCACTTTTTCCGCCATTGTCAAAGCGTCAAATCGAATGCAATAGGGTAGAGGTGTTCCTTTTGCGAACTTCAGAATCATCAACAAACAGGGGATTAGAATCGGTTGCATTTGTAATTTACATCTTAAAACAATACCCCAAATCAAGAATGCAAACTGCAAATATACCCATGGTTCACTATTGCCAAATGCAAACCGCATTCTATTTGCAAATACCATATCGAATTGAAAATTTGCGATTAAAACTTGTTTCATATATTGAATTTTATATATTAACACACATTAACAATATAATCAATTAGCGATATATCAATACTATAAGATAAATTTTCGCCAACTATGATTAAAATGTGTCCCCCTGATTTATCCTGTCTATACTTTGGGTGTATTATTAGCAACAATTAGAATTGTATGTAATTGATAAGCAATTTACTGATACGTTTGATTAAACTTATTTCGAGATTGCAAATTTGCAAAGACATATACAACCGATTGATATTCCTGTTTTGAAATTTGAATTTTTGAATTCAAAAATTTACTTACTAAATTTGGAATTTGTAATTTAATTTTGTAACTTTGTAAACAGAAAATTAATTTGCAAACAGCACTGATATGGAGGAAAATTTTGCCACTCGTCTAAAACTCTTCATGGACTCTCTTGAGATTCCATCGTCTCAATTTGCAGATTCGTGCGAAATTCCTCGCCCTTCATTCTCTCAACTGCTATCAGGCCGCAATCAGAAGGTAAGCGATGTTCTGATTCGAAAAATTCATTCAGCTTATCCGGAACTTTCAATCCTGTGGCTGATGTTTGGTGAGGGCAACATGCTTGAGCAAAATAACGCACCTACCGCTCCCGATGATGTATTGGCAGGGTCTGATAGTGAATTTGCCTCAAAAAACAGTTGTGAATTTGCAGAAAACTCCACCAACGGGAAAGCAAACACCGGATATCAAAATCTCACGGGCTTAACTTCCAACGAAGGAGGTATTCAACATAATATTTATCAGCAATTTGAAGAGAATAAAAAAATACTCGAATTGCAGATGCAAATAGAAAATTTGCAGAAAAATCCGCGTAGAGTGACCCAAATCACGGTTTATTATGATGATTCGACGTTCGAAACCTTCATTCCGTCGAAACAATAACTCG
>JAUNFY010000075.1 GCA_030524805.1 Bacteroidales bacterium
AAGGATTCATCAAAAGAAGGGTATAGAAATATTAATTCAAGCATGGAAAGATATAAGTCATAAATTTCCGGATTGGGAAATTATTGTAGCCGGGAATGGGGATAATTCTTATATTTCTACTCTCAACGATAAAATTAAGGAGGCCGAATTAACGCATTCCATGAAAATAATTCCTCCGGTATTCGGTGAAGATAAATATAAATTATACTCTGAATCTGCCATCTTTATCCTCCCGTCATATAGTGAAAATTTTGGCATGGTTATTGCAGAGGCTATGTCTTGTGGTGTGCCAGTCATTACAACAAAGGGGACACCTTGGGAAATATTAAACAAAGAGGATATGGGATGGTGGATAGATCTTTCTGTAGAAAATATCTCCTTAACATTGGAAAGAGCTATTTTAACAGGCATGAACAATCTTTACAATAAGGGGCAACTTAGCAGCCTGTATATACGCAATAATTATCAATATGAGCAAGTATCTATGAAAAACGAAGAATTATATAATTGGATTTTAGGAAAAACAAAAAAACCAGATTTTGTTGTCTAAAAAGCATCTCGAATCCATTGTTTTGACAGATAAAAACGCTTTGATTTAAATTCGGATGAATCTAAAAAAATATAACAATGACTGGTTTAATCCGGGAGGAAATGCTATAAAACGAGTGCTGTGGTATTTTACCAATGCTTTGTTTTTTACTAATCATCTATTTCCTATCTCTAAACTAAAAGTAATCTTACTCCGGCTTTTTGGGGCAAAAGTAGGCATCTGTGTTAATATCAAACCTGCCGTCAATATCAAGTACCCCTGGAATCTGAAAATAGGAGATTATTCATGGATCGGGGAGGAGGTATGGATTGATAACTTGGTTCCTGTTTCGATTGGATCCAACTGTTGCATTAGTCAAGGAGCTTTGCTTCTGTGTGGAAATCACAATTATAAAATGGATACCTTTGATCTTATTGCAAAACCTATAAACATTGAAGATGGAGTATGGATTGGTGCCAAATCGGTCGTTTGTCCCGGCATCACTGCTCATGCTGACAGTATACTAACGGTCGGGTCTGTAGCTACTACAGATCTTTTGTCCAACACTATCTATCAAGGTATTCCAGCTTCTGCTAAACGTGAAAGGACATCGCCAAAGCAAAAAATTTGCAAAACAGGATTGATCAAATAAAAAAATAAACTTCGAATCAAAACTATGGTTTTTCCTTTTTTTATCTCCTCATTAGATATGATTAAAGAACATTTTAAAGGCAAGGAATCACAGTTTCAGTCATAAACTGTCTTTTTTATGAAAATTTCAATTATAACTGCCACATATAATAGTGCCGGTACGCTCCGGAACACTATAGAGAGCTTGCTGTCGCAGACATACCATGATATAGAGCATATCATTGTCGATGGCAATTCCAAGGATAACACCATGGATATTATTCGAGAGTTTGAGCCGCGCTATTCCGGAAAACTAAAATACATCAGCGAACCGGA
The DNA here is from genome assembly GCA_030524805.1 of Bacteroidales bacterium. Classification (GTDB taxonomy): domain Bacteria; phylum Bacteroidota; class Bacteroidia; order Bacteroidales; family Muribaculaceae; genus Lepagella. The sequence continues at coordinate 1,496 of JAUNFY010000075.1, forward strand.
CAATGGTCTTTATGATGCAATGAACAAGGGCATTGCCCTTGCTACCGGAGATGTGGTCGGCATCCTGAATTCTGATGATTTCTACTCATCGAATGATATTTTGCAGAATGTTGCTGATGAAATAGCTAATGTGGATGCAGTGTATGGCGACATTCACTATGTGAATGACTCTGATCTGACAAAGATTGTTCGCTACTACTCTTCCGCTAATTTCTATCCTGAAAGGATGAAGATGGGGTTTATGCCGGCGCATCCTTCCTTCTATTGCAAGAGGGAGAATTATTCAAAATATGGATTATTTGACACGTCTTTTAGAATAGCGGCTGATTTTGAGCAGTTGTTGAGGCTTTTATATATAAAACGAATCAAAACCAAATACATTGCCAGAGATTTCGTGACTATGCGAATGGGAGGAGCTTCAACAAGTGGTTTCCACAGTCATAAACAAATTTACAGCGAACACATGAGGGCATATCGCAAGAATGGAGTCAGGGGCAACGTGTTTTTGGAGGCAATCAGGTATGCACACAAGATCGGCGAGGTGTTAAAATTAAAATTCAACCTCTGAAATCATAAAATATAATGATGGGGCAAAGCGACTCAAAAACTATTCCACACTTCATTCCCCAGAGTCGCTTTGACCCATTATTTTTTTATTGGCCAGGCCACATGGATTAACATTTTCGCGGGCTGAAAGCCTGTGACACTGAAAAACCGGACGGCAGGCAAAAGGGGAGGAGAGATTTTGTTTTCTGCGGGAGACTCCGCGGGCAGAAAATTCAACTACGATAGACTTAATTTTTTCAATTGATCGGAATTTAATAAGATATAAAAATGAAAACAGCACTGATAACCGGAATAACCGGACAGGACGGCAGTTTCCTCGCCGAACTATTACTCGAGAAAGGCTACGACGTGCACGGCACTATACGCCGCTCCTCCGTAGACTTCCGCGAGCGAATAGCACACCTCGAAGGTCAGCCTCATTTCCACCTCCACTACGCCGACCTCAGCGACTCAATGTCAATAATCCAGGTCCTCAACAAAGTGCGTCCCGACGAAGTCTACAACCTCGCGGCGCAGAGCCATGTGCAGGTCAGCTTCGACTCCCCCGAATTCACAGCCGACGTCGACGCCACCGGCGTGCTCCGCCTGCTCGAAGGAATACGTCAGGCAGGCCTCGCCGACACCTGCCGATTCTATCAGGCCTCAACATCCGAACTCTACGGCAAAGTGGAGGAAGTGCCGCAAAACGAAAACACACCCTTCCATCCCTACAGCCCATACGCTGTCGCCAAACTCTACGGCTTCTGGATAGTGAAGGAATACCGCGAGGCATACAACATGTTCGCATGCTCCGGCATCCTCTTCAACCATGAATCAGAACGCCGCGGCGAAACATTCGTAACCCGCAAGATAACGCTCGCCGCAGCACGCATAGCCCAGGGCAAGCAGGAGAAACTCTACCTCGGCAACCTCTCCTCGCTCCGCGACTGGGGATATGCCAAAGACTACGTCGAATGCATGTGGCTCATCCTCCAGCAGCCCGAGCCGCAAGACTTCGTGATCGCCACCGGCGAGCAGCACTCCGTACGCGAATTCTGCCTCTACGCATTCCGTCGTGCCGGCATCGAACTAGAATTCACCGGAGAAGGTGAAAACGAAAAAGGCATCGACAAGGCCACCGGCAAAGTGCTCATCGAAGTCTCACCCGACTTCTACCGCCCCACCGACGTGGTCAACCTCTGGGGCGACCCCTCCAAAGCAAAAAAGGAACTCGGCTGGGACCCTACAAAGAAGACCTCCTTCGAGCAGCTCGTCAACCTCATGGTCGACGCCGACATGGCCAAGGTAGCCGTCGAACGCGCCGGAGAGCAAGTGCGCACAAACCTCGCCGAATACCTTGAGAAAGGAATCGTGAAGTAAACCGATGCAAGATTCAAGCGCTACTCACACCCGTAAGACTCCTGCAGCCGCTTTTGCACTTGTATCGGTGCTCTTCCTCAGCTGGGGTGTTGCCAACAACATGAACGACACGTTGCTGGCAGCCTTCAAGCGGATAATGTCTATGAGCGATTTCCAGACATCGCTCGTGCAGTTTGCCTTCTACGGTGCTTATGCCTGTTTTGCCATTCCCGCCGCCATTTTCATAAAAAGGTTTTCATATAAGGCAGGCATCATCCTCGGGCTTGCACTCTATGCCGCCGGCACGATGCTTTTCTATCCAGCAGGCGAGGCAGCTTCCTACGCATTCTTCCTGTTTGCCATTTACGTGATGGCAAGTGGATGCGCCGTACTCGAAACCACAGCAAACCCCTACATCCTCGCGATGGGTGCGCCTGATAACGCCACCCGCCGGCTTAATGTGGCGCAGACTCTCAATCCTATCGGGGCAATCACCGGAATACTCCTCAGCAGACATTTCATTCTTTCCGAACTTAACGCAGCAGATGCCGCCGACAGAGCCTGGATGTCGGCTGCGGCGTTGTCCCAGCTCCAGCATCATGAACTCAACGCCGTGTCGGGTGCCTACATGCTGATAGGCTGCATATTGATTGCCCTCCTTGTTGTGATTGCAAGTGTCAGGATGCCTGTATTCCGCGAAGAAGGAGGCAGCCATAGGTTTGGCCCTGTATTCAGGTCGCTGTGGCAAAACAGAATGTATCGTTACGGTGTCATCGCCCAGTTTTTTTATGTGGGAGTGCAGACCTGTGTATGGTCGTTCACCATCCGGCTCGCGATGCAAGAACTCGACATACTGGAGAAAGACGCTTCCCTCATTTTTCTTTATTCAATCATCGCTTTCACTGCATTCAGATTTGTATTCACATGGCTTATGGCCTACATCCAGCCTGCAAAACTATTGCTCGCAGCCTCGCTGCTGGCTTTAGTCTTCACAAGTATAGTGATTGGAGCCGGTGGTTGGCTGGCGGTCGCAGCGCTTATCGCGATATCGGGATGCATGTCGCTAATGTTTCCTACCATCTACGGAATAGCCCTCGACGGCATGGCAGGCGATTCAGCAAAAATTGCGGCGTCAGGCCTGATCATGGCAATTCTCGGAGGCGCGCTTATCACTCCTCTGCAAGCCCTCGTGTCCGACTGTTTCGGCATATCCCGCTCTTTCCTCATCCCAGCCCTCTGCTTCACAGTCATCACGGTTTATTCCGTATATGTCCTGAAATTCAATCCAAGCCATGAATAAGAAAGTATTCGTCTCCGGATGCTACGACATGCTCCATTCCGGACATGTGGCCTTTTTCAAGGAAGCATCGAAATATGGAGATTTATATGTCGGCATCGGCTCTGACAAAACCATTGAGCAACTAAAGAATCGGAAGACCGTTTATTCTGAAAAGGAACGCCTCTATATGGTGCGCTCAATCCGCTACGTGACCGAAGCCTGCGTCAACTCCGGCTCAGGAATGCTTGACTTTCTTCCAGAGCTCGACAGAATAAGACCGGACGTGTTCGTGGTCAATTCCGACGGCGGCAGCGACACCAAACGCCGCATCTGCGCCGAACGGGGCATACGGTATGTCGAACTGCAGCGCGTGCCCGACGAGGGGCTGGACGCCCGCTCCACCACATCGCTGCGACGCGACGTGAGATGCCATATTCCCTACCGCGTCGACATCGCCGGCACCTGGATCGACCAGCCATACGTCTCGCAGCACGGCTCAGGATGGGCTCTCACCGTCTCCATCGAGCCCAACCATGAGTTCATAGAGCGCGGTGGCATGTCTACATCCACACGCAATGCAGCCCGCAAAGTGTGGCCCTACGAGCTGCCTGAATACAACGAGGAGATGATGGCCCGTCTCCTTTTCTGCTTCGAAAACGACCCGGAGAACGAAGGGCACGTCTCAGGAGCGCAAGACGCCATCGGCATCTGCATGTCAGGGCTAAACCGCCATTTCTACGACGGCCACTACTGGCCGTCGCGCATCGAGTCATGCCACGACGAGCGAATACTGTCGTGGCTCGAGAGCCACATCTGCCTCGTCGAGATGTTCCCGCGCCGTCCGGGCTGCTCCGTAGTTGAAGGTAAGGATATCACTCCGGAGAAGGTCGCAGCCCTCACCGGTGCCGCCGCCCGATGCTGGGAAGCCATCATGGCCACCGACCTGCAGAGGTTTGCCGAAGCCTTCCGCGACTCGTTCGACGCGCAGGTAGCGATGTTCCCCGCCATGATGCAACCCGGAGTGCAGGACCACATCGACCGCTGGCGCGACAAAGCCCTCGCCTGGAAGATGCTGGGTGCAGGAGGCGGAGGCCACCTCGCCCTTGTGGTCGACGCCATCCCCTCCCAAGGCGTCATCCCCATAAAAATCCGCCGAAAATATTAGCCGGCTATAGAAATCCACCCGCAACTGGTCCGCTCACATAATGGCACCAGCATAAGCAAGCCGGGGCTGTGGCTATTCGCCACAGCCCCGGCTGCTTTTTTCCCCTCGCCGCAAGGCTCACCGCGTCAGCGGCTGGCCCTCGGCGGTGAGGCGCAGCTCCGTGCCGTTGCTCAGCTCTATCTCGTAGCCGCCGCGCTTGCGCTCTATCTCCACTATGCGCTGCGTCGCGAAATTGGCCGACACATATTTTGCAACCGCTTCCGGCACTATTCCTGCCGGCACCTCTCCGCCGCGGGCCGCCTTCACCTGGTGCCACTCGCCTTTGCCGCGGAACTCAACCTCGGCACCGCTCGCGAAATCCACCTCATATTCCGGTCCTCGCTTACCATAATCCTGCTCCACCTTTATCACCTTGTCGCCAGCGAAATACCGCCCTATGAACGTCTGCGCCGCCTCCGGCAGTTCCGACTGATTTATCACTCTGTCGGCATACATCTCGGCCGACACCGATGCCGCTATCATCACGAGCATCAGCATTAACAGTTTTTTCATTTTTTCCAATGCTTTTAAAATATTACTAATATCATTTTCATCCCAGTTCCGAATGGTTTCCAAGTTGGTTTTTCTTCAGCAACATCGCCTCCTTGAAAGCCTCCATATATTTACGCCCCACCGGCACCCCCTGCGCATGATCCTTTAGATACACCGTCCGGTTCGAATAGCGCTCCACATAACCCAGCCCGATGATATACGACCGGTGTATCCTCACAAACCGGTCGGCCGGAAGCATACGCTCTATTTCCTTGAGCGGCATCTGCGGAATCACCATCGGCTGCTCTTTCCTGTACACCTTCACATAGTTATCCATCGCCTCCACGAGTATGATATCGCTGAAGGCCACCACCACATTCTTATGCGAAGCCTTCAGCGTCAACGACCCCCGTGGCTCCTCTCCCGCTCCGTCGGCCGGCTTCGCCTCTCCGCCGCCATCAGGCCGCAGATAACGCTTCGCCTTCTCCATCGCCTGGCAGAAACGGGCATAGAGTTTCCTGCAGTTGTCGACGCCCAGATGCTCACCTTCACGCCTGCTCGGGATTCACCTGCGACAGGGCATACGTCACCCCTACCGACACGGCTATCATCCACACCGCCCCCACCCACCTGCGGGCGCTCCCGAAAAGCCACGGCACCGTGACCCTCCGGTTGAGGAAATAAAGCGCATAGAGCCAGATGCCAACCGTCAGCACATACCACTGGAAGTTGGTCCACCACCGCTCTATCGGGAATATCGCCATCATCATCGGAAGCACTATCAGGCAGAATGCCAGATCTATGCATATCGACATCTACTTCAAGCAGGGCACCCCCGCCGCTCCCCACGCCCCGAAGCAATCTGAAAAAAAAGCATAAAAAGGCGCGGGATGATGTATCGGCATCATCCCGCGCTTTTTATCATGCACCTCAATCGTTGCTGAGCCGCTGCTTGAAAAGCCAGTCTCTCACCGCGGCTATCTTATACGCATAGTCAAACGAATACATGTGCTCGCTCCCCTTGCCATCGGCCGGAAGCACCGTCTTCGGCTCAAACTCGAAGATATTCACCGGCGCCCCTTTCTCAAGCATCGCCGCCGCTATCCCGTTCTGGTCTGCCTCCGGAAGCTTCGCGCTCCATTCGGCAAACGTGTAGGCCACGTTTTCCTGACGCGCAGCCGCCTCAAGCGGCTCCAGGCATCGGTAGGCGCCGCCGCTGTCGCCCGCGATGAAATATACAAACCGGTGCTTCACAAGCGAATCAAACGTCGACATATCCCAATGGCAATCCACAAATATCGACGCCGCGAACACATCAGGATAAGTCACATTGAAATACATCGATATCATCCCGCCCATCGACTGGCCGGTGGTATAGATCCGCCCGCGGTCTACGTTTTTCTCCGCCACTACCTTATCGAGAAGCCTCATCACCATATCCACCTCATCCGTATGCTGATAAGCATCGTTCACAGCCACCCCCGAAAACTGCGGCACGAGCACATAGCAGGGATTCTCGGCCTGCGATTCCTCCGTGGCCCACACCAGCGCGCCGTAGCCCTGCGTCAGCGGACGCGTCGCGTCATCGCCCGGAGTGCTCGCATCGGCCATGAAAAGCACCAGCGGATAACTCTCCGATCCGTCCGCACCCTTCGGCGAGTAGAGATTATACTTCATCGTCTTGCCCGTCTGCGCATCCGTATATTCCAGCAGTTTGAACTCCGGCAGCAACGTGCATATCATATCCTGAAGCTCCGTATCGCCCGACTTGTCGATTGCCGGGCCTCCGCCGGGCGTTCCCAGCTGCGGACCGCCGCCGCGTCCACCCTTCATTTCCTTCATTTCCTTCTCCCCACGGCCCGACGCAGCCATATCATCCGGCCCTGCCGACCCTGAGGGAACAGCGGCCACAGCCGGCAGCGAGCACCCCATGGCCAACGTTAAAATCGCATTGATAGTAAATTTCCTAAATTTCATAGCTTCCAAATTATAATCATGCAAAAACAATAAAATTGCATCCCCAATCCCAACTTAATCCCGATTTCCATTTGATCCCAATTCCAAATTAATAAAGAAAAAATCCCCCGCAAAAGTTCGCCCCCAACTGCAAAAAAAGCCAAAAAAGTGGCCAACGCCCGCCCTGGTACCGCGCCGATCTCCGAGCGGCGCCCCAAATCCCCCCAAAAAGCAGAGATATTCTGTCCTGTGCCTCGGCAGCATGCCGAGGGTAGAGCCGCGCCCCAAGTCCCCCCGAAATCCCAAGCCTCCTCCCATAGGCTGCTTTGAAAGTGTGTGAGAGCTGTAAAGCCCGAATTCCCCAAGCCCCCCCCAAAAAAAAGCCCCCAAAAAGCCCCCCATTTCCCTTGCTCCCCAAATATATTTTCATTAACTTTGCACCATAATCAACCATAACCAACCTGACATGATCATGAATAGACTTATATTGGCATCGGCAGCAGCCGCCTGCGCCCTGCTCGCCGCCCCCTCTGCAGCCGCACAGCAGCCCCTCCCCGCATTCCCGGGAGCCGAAGGCTTCGGCCGCTACGCCACCGGCGGACGCGGTGGCGAAATCTACCACGTCACCAACCTCAACGACTCCGGCAAAGGCTCGCTACGCGACGCCATCTCGCAACCCAACCGCATCATCGTCTTCGACGTCTCCGGAGTCATCAATCTCCGCAGTCGCCTCGTGTTCAGAAGCAACCAGACCATCCTCGGACAGACTGCCCCCGGCGAAGGCGTGCAGATATACGGCAACGGCGTATCCTTCTCCAATGCCAACAACATCATCGTGCGCTACCTCCGCGTCAGGATGGGCGTCAACGGCGACTCCGGCAAAGACGCCGCCGGAGTAGCCTCGGGCCACGACATGATGTTCGACCACATGTCCGTGCTCTGGGGACGCGACGAAACCTTCTCCGTAAGCAGCGACAACAAAGGTTCCGGCCCCTCCAACATCACCATCCAGAACTCCATCATCGGTCAGGGACTCCTCCCCCACTCCTGCGGCGGCCTCATTCAGACCGACAACGGCGTGACCCTCTTCCGAAACCTTTATATCGAAAACAGCACCCGCAACCCGAAAGTGAAGGGTCTCAACCAGTTTGTCAACAACGTATCCTACGACTGGGGCAAGGAAGCGGCCTACAACATGGGCGGCGAGAGCGCCGGCGAATCCTGGGCCGAAATTTCCGACAACTACTGGATTGCCGGACCCTGGCGTGGAGCAGAACCCCTCACCGGTGGCAACAGCAACTTCAAGTTCACCGCATCCGGCAACTACTACGACCGCAACAAAGATGGAATTCTCGACGGAGCCCCACTCACCGATGAGGAATACACCGCATCGGGCGGCTTCCGCGTCGCTTCCACCGATGCCCTCCTCGACTATGGCGCTCCCAAGGCTATCCCCGCCATCGAGTCGCGCATGTCGGCCCCCGAAGCCCTCGAATATGTCATTGCCTACGTCGGCGCCTCCCTCCCCGTGCGCGATGAAGTGGACCAATACGTAATCGACGAACTCACATCTTTCGGCACCCTCGGCTCCACCGGCGGAATAAACACCGAGAAGATCCTCCCCCACAAAGGCACCGGCACCCTCTTCGGCGGCTACAAACCCCTCGACTCTGACGCCGACGGAATACCCGACGACTGGGAGATTGCCAACGGTCTTGACCCCAACGACCCCGCCGATGCGGCCGCTATCGCCCCCAACGGATATGCCAACATCGAGAACTATTCTTTCTCAATCACCGAAGCCTTCCCCTACATCAAGAATCCCACCGATCTCCGCTCCGTCAAGAATGAGAAAGACGCCATCTCGCTCGAATGGAAAGACAACTCCGACGACGAGACCGGATTCGTGGTCGAGATCTCTCCCGACGGCTCTTCCTACTCCGAAGCCGGACGCACCCAGGCCGACGTCTGCAGCCTCAAGGTGGAAGGCCTCGAGGAAAACAAGCTCTATTTCTTCCGAGTCTACGCCCTCGGCTCCGACGGCATGCGCTCAGTCGAATCAGCCCCGATGCAGACCATGACCTCCGAACCCTTCCTCCCCTCACTCTCCGCATCCCCCTCCCCCGCCGTAGGCAGCGACGTCAAGGCCCTCGACGTAGTGCTCGGCTGGACCAACGACACCAAAGACTATTTCGGACCCGTCACATATTCCGTCTACATTGGTGAAGACCCCGCCGACCTCCTCCTCATCGCATCCGGCCTCGAACAATGCAAGTTCGTGCCCGGCGACATCCAGCCCGGAAAAACCTACTTCTGGCGCGTCGACGCATCCAACGACACCGGCACCACCGAAGGCGACATCTGGAACTTCAATGCCGTGCCCGGCGGACGACTCTTCTACACCGACTTCCACACCACTCCCGCATCATTCGCCGAATCGGAATGGGGCACAATCATCGCCGGCAACCAGGCCGACATCATGAAAGGCGTAAAAGATGAAGTGGAATTCGACAACATGGTGCTCGGCACCGACGGCGGACGACTCGTAGCCTTCGGAAACCTCTCCCCCTACCCCTCCTACTCATCAGCCGACAACGGCGCATCACCCAATGCCGTAGGCTTTATCGGAAAGCAGGGCAACGTCGACAAATGTTACATCCGCATCAACGACATCCAGGCACCCTTCACCATCACCCTCTTCTGCGGAAACTCCGACAAAAGCGCCCAATCAGTAGCCCTCTCCACTGCCTCCGACCTCGACGACAACCTCGCCACCTTCAAATTCAAGACATCGGAAAAGAAGACCTACAAGTTCACCTACACCTACGAAGGCACCGAACTCTGCGACCTCCTGCTCCACCGCGCCTCCCTCTCCAACAAAGGCATCAACTTCCACGACATCCTCATCGAGCAATACGTCGACGACAAGCAAAGCGTCGAAGGCATAGCTGCCGACGAGCTCCCCGTCCCCGACGTATGCGTAAATGACGGCACCGTCAGCGTCAACAACCTCGACGGCCGCACCGTGAGCATCTACGACCCCGCCGGCCGGCTCATAGCCCGCGAAGCAGCCGTGAAAGGCAGCGTCGGCTTCCCCCTCGGCCAGGGCATCTTCATCATCCACGTCGACGCCATGCGCCCCCTCAAGATAGCCCTCACCCGCTGACCCTCCCCGGCCCCCTCCCCATCCCCTCCCCCCAGTTCCCTCCCAGTGCTGGGGAGAGGCGGAGCCTGGGGCAGGGGCGTGGGTGCCGTAGATGCCGGTACCGCGCCGATCTCCGAGCGGCGCCCAAAAGCCCCCGAATAGGCTGCTTTGAAAAAGTGTGAGGGCTGTAAAGCCCGAATTCCCCAAGTCCCCCCCCCAAAAAAAAAGCCATGCCCCAAAAGCTAAACATCCTCTTCATCCACGGAATAGTAGGAAACAGCGACATCTTCAATTTCCTTCTCCCCCACATTCCGCCACATCACAACGTCCGCTTCCTCAATCTGGCAGGCCACGGATCCGACGCCCTCGCGTTCTCACGCACCTCGATGAAGGAATGGCGACATCAGGTAGCAGAAGCCGTTGAAGAAATGAGCGCCAGCGGCCCCCTCGCAGTCGTGGCCCACTCCATGGGATGCCTGCTCGCACTCGAGCAAACCGACAAAGGAAAAATCGACCGCCTCTTCCTCCTCAATCCCCCCATGCGCATTCACGTCAGATGGCAGATGATTGCCAACGCATTCAAAGTGATGACCCGCCGCCATCAAACCGACCCGGTGGCCACCGCAGCCCGCAAAGCCTACGGCATATCCCTCGACCCCAACCCCCTCCACTACTACGGATGGCCCGCCCGCTACCTCGAACTATTCCGCTACATCTCCAAAATAAGGAAACTGACCCCACATCTCCCCCACCCCTCCTACGCCTTCCTCGCCGCCCACGACGAAATGGTCTCCCCCACCTCCCAAAAATGGTTCACCCCCCACCCCTCTCTCACCTCTCCCACCCCTCATCCCATAGCCACCCCTCCCCATCCCATCACCACCCTCCTCCTCCCCACCTCCACCCACTACTACTATTCCCCCACCGACCAAACCCTCCTGACCCGCCACCTCACCCACT
>JAUNFY010000076.1 GCA_030524805.1 Bacteroidales bacterium
CTTGAGCCTTTGATGCATTCTTTAGCTTTTAAGGAATTATTTAGCTTTAAATGCATTCAAAAACTTTTGAGGATGAAAAAGAGCCGATGTGGAAGGGCAAGTGAAGATTTTTCGTCGGGTTGCTTTTGGAATTCAAACTTTTATTTGTAACTTTGACAGAAGTTTTGAAATCAAGGTGTAAGAAATGGCAGCAGCGTAAGCGCAGCTTGTGAAAAAACGGTGTGAAAAGATAAATATTCATGGATAAGAAAACTCTGAAATTTGTGACGTGGCTTATCAGCAAATTGTCTGAATATCTTGAAATGCCACAAAATGAGGTGTTTCGCCGGCTTTATAAGTCAGGAATACTTTACGACTATATTGTGCCATCATACGATGTACTCCATACATTCGGTGCCCGCTATCTGATGGAGGATATATCTGATTTTATGCGAGAGGAAGGAGTATTGTGATATGAAAGTGTTTCATTCGTCTTACATATCTGTAGAAACGCCGGATATCAATCATTCCCGCGATTTTCTTGATTTTGGTAAAGGATTCTATCTGACGACGCTTTATGATCAGGCAGTGAAATATGCGCAGCGTTTCAAGCGGAGAAAAAGGCAAGCCTGGTTATCAACATACGAGTTGGAATTTAATCCGGAGGAATGGAAAATTCATCGTTTTGATTCTTACAACCGAGAATGGCTGCAATTCGTCATGAATTGTCGGAGTGGTAATGACAATTCAGACTATGACCTTGTCATTGGAGGAATTGCAAATGACGAGGTGATACAGACTATCGAACGATATTTTGCGGGTGAAATTTCTGAAAACGATGCCCTTGGCTTGTTGAAATTCGAGAAGCCCAACAACCAATATTGCATTCGGTCGCAGCGAATGCTTGATGAATGTCTGAAACATAAAAGCAGCGAGGAATTATGAGTGAGACCGATCTGGCGCTTAGGGGGAATAAAAATGCCGCTATAATCATGGCGATGACCGAACTCTTCGGGATCTCTATTCAAGAGGCTGTTAATGTATATTTTCAGTCGGAAACGGCGCAGTTGATTGAGGATAAGGTTGCAGACCTGCATTGCCGCAGTGAAAAGTATCTTGCGACGTTGGTGTGGGAGGAATATCTTGACAATAAGGATAGTATTTGAATTGAATAAGCCCGATGGTTGATCGGGCGATTGCTTGTGGTGTGACTATGGTGTGTGGGTGCTTCGGGGTTGCGAACTTAGGGGGCTGGTATGGGGTTATATACATGAGGGGAGTGGTCGGGTGTGGTTGCGTGGAAGTATTGCGGATAATTGCGATTACAAATATATTTATGTTATGAAGAGAAATTTTGAGGCTAAGGCTTGGATTCTGCCGCAGCATGTGCTGGTGATAGGCACTTATGACGCTGATGGCACTCCCAACGCTATGAATGCGGCGTGGGCCGGACAGTGGGATATGGGACAGATAATGATTTCGATGGGTAATCATGCCACGACCGATAATCTCAACCGTTGCCCTGACTTCACAGTGGCTTTCGCTACGGTCGACACGATGGTGGGTGCCGACTACGTGGGGCTTGTCAGCGGACGTAAGTATCCTGCCAAGATGGAGAAGACGGGATGGAAGTCGGAGAGAGGTGAGAATGTGGATGCACCGGTATATGACGTGTTTCCGATGACGATGGAGTGCCGGATAAAGGAGAAACTTTATGAGTCGGAAACGGGCTATTACATTGTGGCTGACATTATCAACATCATCTGCGACGAGAAGTATCTGGCCGAGGACGGCAAGCCTGACGTGGAGAAGATGAAGTTGATCACTTTCGATCCCATCCATAATGGCTACGTGGCTTTGGGTGAGCGAGTGGGCAATGCGTTCCACGATGGCAACGCCCTGAAATAATCCCTTCACTTCCCTTACTGAACGTTGAGGGCAGGAAAAGACGAAGGCGCTCCGGATTCAGGTCCGGAGCGCCTTCTATAGTAAATCAGCCCCGTGGATGACGGGGCGTTTTCGCGACGGGGCTATAGGGTGGAGCGGCGGGCGAGTTCGGAGGTTATGTGGCTGATCCAGTGGGCGGGGACGGAGGCCTGTTCCGCGTAGCGGGAGTAGCGGGCGGTGACGTCGAGGGCTTTGGATATTAAAGTGCCGGCACATTTGATGTCGAACTTCCGGGCCACTTCCATCAAGTCTTCTCTGCCGATGTCTTCGTTTTTGCCATTGATGGTCATGCTGTGGCGGTTGAGGTAATAGGGAGCTGATGGGTCGACGGTAAATGTGAAGTCGTAGGCGGGTGCTACGTGCCATCCTCCGTCGCGGCTCATGATGAAACTGAAGTTTTTGTTGTGGTCGTCGATGTTGCCGCCGTATACGTTCATCGCCATCTGAAGAAACAGTTGTTTGATTTCTTCCGGTTTAACTTTCAACTTGAGGGCGGCGTCGAATAAATCTTCGTAAGAGTCGGAAAGGGGATTTATGGCGGCCAATGTCTGGATGTGGATTTTCTCGTTGCCTGACCTGTCAAACCGTTGGGTCATGAAATGAGTTTCTGACGCCCCTTTGAGCTGATATGAAGGCATCATCTTCAATCCGGCATCCACGGCCATCAGGTAATAGCTGTATTCAATGGAGGTGGTAGGCACATCGGAGTGTTCGTCGAATTTGACAATCATGGGCACAAATCCAGGTATGGGCGTCGGAACCTGTCCGGAAAAGCATTCTCCGGTGGACAGATTGACGTTGACCACAGCTTTTGGGCGCCGGCCGCCGGCAGATGTTCCTACCTTGAATAGGCTTTCAATCATAAAGTCAGGACTCATGGATGCGTGAAAGTTCTGAGCGTCTTTCAGCGCCATTTGTGACAGACGCGACAATTCGTCGATCTCCACTCGGAATGGAGTTTCCATTTCATCCGATGTTGGGGGCACGAATTCCAATGCTCCCATCCCCCGCCGTCCGATATATGCGAGACGGTCGAGTGCGGATATTTTTTTGAATCTTAAGTGATGTTTTTTTGCCCATTCGGAAAAGATGACGTTTCCCCAATGGTCGGGGAGGGAGTCGGCGATAAACGATGGAAGTCCGCCAAAGATCTTGTCGTTTTCCGGATATATTGGCAACAGGTTTTGTGCGGCAATACCTTTTATTGAGGCGCGCAGGGGTGAGATGTCGAGCCCGTATTTGACAAAATCGGGATCGAAATAGAAGCAGATCTGCTGTGAGTATCCTTTCTTCGAAGATGCAAGTGTGCCCACTTTCATTCCCCAGAGGAATACGTCGAGTGATTGAGTCATGATTGTTTTCTTCTTACGCGTTTGGGGATAAGCTTGTTGATCTCTTTGAGAGCCATGGGAGGGACGGGGAGCTGGGGGAGGAGCTCGATCATGCGTTGCTCCATGCCGACGCAACGGAGGAGGGATATGAAGTTGCCCAGCGAAATGTTGGTATGTACTCCCTGTTCGAAGTGGCTGATGGTGGTGTAGCCTACGCCGGAGAGTTGTGCGAGTTCGCGCTGGCTCATGCGGGCGGCAAGCCGATATTCCTTGACCCTGGTAGCCAGAAGCTCCAGAATCTCGTGGTTTGTGGTGTAGTTATAGCCGTCCATAGAAGTTGTTTAAACTTATTTACGAATTATAAAAATCAACATGAAGTGTAAAACCAAGACTCTTTTCATTAATCTTCCGCCATCTTTCCGGCGTATTTTCCTTCACTCATCAGTCGCGATGCCCGCATCGCTCCTTCTTCCTGAAGAAAAATCCATCCGGAAACCTGTCGAAATCTTAACGAAAAAATAAGTTTAAACAACTTCATGGTTTGAAATATTGATATTAAAGTGCAAATATAGCAATAAATATCCAAATAACAAACTATCTTTTATGAAAAAAAATAGGGAATTGTATTAAGTGAGCCGTGGATGACGTAACTATTTTGCGAAGGAAGGGGGAGGGAATGTGAGAACCGGGTATGTCGAGCATAAAGGCTCGACATACCCGGTTGTAGATAAGTAGCCTCCCCCGGGGAGGCTACGGGGTATCAGTCGCGGTTGCCGCCGAAGATGCGGAGCAGGAAGAGGAAGAGGTTGATGAAGTCGAGGTAGAGGTCCATGGCTCCCATGGTGGCGAGTTTGTCGGCGAGCGCCGGGTCGAGGTTGGCGGCTGCGAGGCGCTTCACTTGCTGGGTGTCCCATGCGGTGAGGCCGATGAAGATGAGTACGCCGATGATGGACACCACGTAGTCCATTGCCGCGCTTTTCAGGAAGAGGTTGACAAGCATGGCGATGAGGAGACCGAAGAGTGCCATGTAGAGGAAGCTGCCCATCTTGGTGAGGTCGGTCTTGGTGAAATATCCGTATACCGACATGGCGCCGAATGTGCCTGCCGAGATGAAGAAGGTAGACACGATGGCCGAGATGCGGTAGACCATGAAGATGCTGCTGAGGAATACTCCCATGAGCGCGGCGTAGACGATGAAGAGGAGCAATACTGTGCTGCTGCTCATCTTGTGCATGCGGGTGGGAATGAGGATCGCCATTGCGAAGAGGGCGATGAACATGCCCCAGAAGATGATGGAGTTGCCGAAGATGAAGGTGATGGCGGCGGGGCTTGAAGCGACGCCGAGGGCACAGAATGCCGACACGAGGAGTCCGATAAACATGCGGACATAGACGCGTTTGAGCACGGCGTTGGTCTGCCGGGCGACGTCGGCCTGGCTGTAGTAGGCCGGAGGCGTCTGGTTATTGAAGTCGTTGAACATACTTTTTTCTGTTTTAAAAAATTAACGTTGTTTTATATATTAGACAACAAAGAGTGTGCCAAAGTTTAAGGCATGCTCCGAAGAGCACAGCGGAAAGGAGAAACGGAACAGCGCGTGAGGCTTACATGCGCTCCGGCATCTCCATTCCGAGCAGGTCGACTCCGGCGCGGAGGGTGCGGGCCACGACGTAGCTGAGCAGGAGGCGCAGCTGGCGCAGGGCGGGGTCTTCCTCGCGAAGGATGCTGAAGTCGTGGTAGAAGCGGTTGTATTCCTTAGCCAGCTCGAAGCAGTAGTTTGCTATGAGCGAAGGGCTGTAGGAGCGACCTGCCTCGCGCACCACGTCGGGGAAGTCGGCCACTTTCTGGATGAGTCCTGATTCTGCCTCGCCGGGGATGGCTGAGGGGAGGAGATGCGGGTCGAAGCCGTCGCCTGCGCGGCGGAGCACCGACTGCACGCGGGCGTAGGTGTACTGCAGGAAGGGGCCGGTGTTGCCGTTGAAGTCGATCGACTCCTTGGGGTTGAAGAGCATGTTCTTGCGGGGGTCGACCTTGAGCAGGAAATATTTCAGGGCGCCCATGCCTACGATGCGGGCCACTTCGGCGCGTTCATCGTCGGGCATGTCGGCGAAGCGTTCGGCTCCGGTCTCTGCAGCGTCGGCTATCATCTTGTCGATGAGGTCGTCGGCGTCTACCACCGTTCCTTCGCGGCTCTTCATCTTTCCTTCGGGGAGCTCCACCATGCCGTAGGAGAAATGGGTGAGGTCTTTGCCCCATTTGAAGCCGAGCCTGTCGAGCAGGAGCGATAGCACCTGGAAGTGATAGTTCTGCTCGTTGCCCACTACGTAGATCATCTTGTCGATGGGGAAGTCCTGATAGCGGAGTTTTGCGGTTCCGATGTCCTGGGTCATGTAGACAGATGTTCCGTCGGCGCGGAGCAGCAGTTTATGGTCGAGACCTTCAGCAGTGAGGTCGGCCCAGACGCTGCCGTCGTCTTTGCGATACATCTTTCCTTCGTCGAGGCCCTTGAGCACGAGGTCTTTGCCCTGCAGGTAGGTGTCGCTTTCGTAGTAGATCTTGTCGAAGCTTACGCCGAGGCGGCGGTAGGTCTCGTCGAATCCGGCATATACCCAGCTGTTCATCATGTTCCAGAGCTCACGCACTTCCTTGTCGCCGGCTTCCCAGCGGCGGAGCATCTCACGGGCTTCGAGCATTAGGGGCGACTGAGCCTTGGCGTCGTCTTCCGAAAGGCCTTGCTTCTCCATGAGCTCTTTTGTCTCGTCCTTGAAGTGGCGGTCGAACAGCACGTAGAAGTCGCCGATGAGGTGGTCGCCTTTCTTGCCGGTAGATTCGGGAGTGGCGCCGTCGCCCCATTTCTTCCATGCGAGCATCGACTTGCAGATGTGGATGCCTCGGTCGTTGACGATATTGGTCTTCACCACCTTGTGTCCGTTGGCCTCGAGAATCTTGGCGAGCGAGTAGCCGAGGAGGTTGTTGCGGACGTGTCCGAGGTGGAGGGGTTTGTTGGTGTTGGGGCTGGAGTATTCCACCATCACGAGGTCGGAGTTTTCGTCGGCCTTGCGAATGCCGAAGTTGTCGTCTTCAGCGATTGAGTGGAGTGTAGTGAGCCAGAAAGTGGGGTTGACGGAGAGGTTGAGGAATCCCTTCACCACATTGAATTTCTCCACTGCGGGCACATTTGCCACGAGCCATTCGCCAATCTCGGTGGCAGTGGCTTCGGGAGCCTTGCGTGAGGCTTTCAGGAAGGGGAAAGCCATGATGGTGAGGTTGCCCTCAAATTCCTTCTTGGTCTGCTGGGGCTGTATCTTCGAGGCTGGAAAGTCAAGCTCGTAGAGGGCTTTTACGGCATCGCTGACCCCTTGGGTTATGATTTCTTCTATTTTCATTCGTGATTAGATTGATTTGAATTGCAAATTTAATAAAAAAAATCAATTTCCGCAACTTCCGCCACCCATCCCGATTGGCAAGGGGGGGCATTAAGGCCCCGACTCATAAAATTTCAGCCTCGCTGGGGCGGCTCCGGACGAGCGATTTTCGCATCTCTCTGAGGGAGCGATGCGGGCATCGTGACTGAAGAGAGGTGCGAAAATCGCCGTCGGGAGACGGGCAAAAGGTAATCGCTCAAATATTTTCTGAAAAATGATATAAAGATGAGGTTACAATTTTTTACATTAAGGCATTTTTTCCAATGCCTTATTCTCAATGATGCTTAATAAATACTACAGGCGCTATGCCAAATATCATGCTTCGAAAAAGTTACCTTCCGTCTCGCTGGCTTGGGCGCTTTTTGTCCTTTGGCTCAGTCACATAGTTCGCTATGCTCCTTCGCCTACATGACAAAAATCGCTCCAAGCCAGCGACCCCAGCGAGGCTGAAATTTTATGAGTCGGGGCCTAAACAAAAAGCGGACTCCGCGATGGAGACCGCCTTTTATATGATGGCATGCGTGGCATCCGGCGCGAGCCGTAATGCCGGGAATAATCAGAGTGGGAGTAATCAGCCGATTACGGAGTCGGAAGCCTTGAACTTCACAACCTTGCGGGCTGCGATCTGGATTTTTTCCTTTGTGCGGGGGTTGATGCCTTCGCGGGCAGGCTTTTCAACAACGGCGAAAGTGCCGAAGCCGAGGAGCTGCACTTTGTCTTCATTGGCAAGAGCCTGGGCGATAGACTCGAGGGTTGCGTCGAGAGCCTTCTTTGCGTCGGCTTTGCTGAGACCTGCCTTTGCGGCGATTTCATTTGCTAAATCTGTCTTGTTCATAACAGTCGAATTAGTGAGTGTATAATAAAATGTTTCGTATCTCGTTTCTTTTCAAAGCGCAAATATAACGTATAAAAACCTAACCGCAAACTTTTCGGGAGAAAAAATTGTAAAAAACATTAAAATTAACGGTTTTTTATCACCCGGAGCTGAAATTGCGGAGTAAAATTGTTAAATTTGCATTTTGAAATTTAAAAGATGGGTTTTAAAAGATCGCAGCGGCGGCATGCAGCCGTCGGCGTGCAAAATACAAGAAACGACAATGTATAATTCCTACCAGCGCGGAGGGTGGTTGAGCAGCATACCGCCGGTGACGCGACATCTTATAGTTATCAACCTGATAGTATGGCTGGCCGAGATGCTCGTGCCGGGCTTCAGCGACACACTTATCGACCGGCTCGGACTTCACTACTGGAGCAGCGCCCTCTTCTTCCCCTTCCAGCCTATCACCTATATGTTTCTGCACAGCCCGCAGGGCATACTGCATATCTTCTTCAATATGTTCACGCTCTGGATGTTCGGGCGCATATTGGAGCCGGTGTGGGGATCGGCGCGTTTCCTGCTGTTCTACATGGTGTGTGGCGTCGGGGCCGGCCTCGTGCAGGAGGCGGTGTGGGCGCTGACGTGGCAGCATGAGTATGTGAGCGGCATAGCGCGGCTCAACGGCATGACCTACGAACACATGAGCCAGATAGTGGACATGGCAGTGCAGAACGGCGACGGCAAGTGGCTCGGCGCGATGGCCGACTTCAAGTCGATGATGTGCACCATAGGCGCCTCGGGCGCCATCTACGGCGTGCTCCTCGGATTCGCATTCACATTTCCCGACATGCCTCTCTACTTTTTCTTCATCCCGGTGCCTATCAAGGCCAAATATATGGTGATAGGCTATGGAGTGATAGAGTTTTTCCTCGGAGTGAGCGGAAGTGCCGACACGGTGGCTCATTTCGCGCATCTGGGCGGCATGCTCTTCGGCATCGTGCTGCTGCTCTACTGGAAGAAGAAAGGCACACTCAGACGACCCTGGTGATGGAGATGATGCAGAAGTGGATCAGATATTGCGGCGGAAGCCGTCTGCTGGCATGGGGCATAGCGGTGATGGCGGCCATCTGGCTTGTGGTGGCCATGGTGTCGGTTGCGGCCCATTGGCTTCATTTCGACACTGGCATAGAGCAGTGGCTCACGCTTCCGGGATATTTCCCGGCATTCCTGACTCGCCCCTGGACGCTGGCTACATACATGGCGATCCATTTCGACGTGCTGCATGTGCTTTTCAACCTGCTGTGGCTCTATTGGTTTGGCAAGGTGCTCCTTCTCGACGGCACCGACCGTCAGCTGGCCGTCTATTTCCTTGGCGGCGGCGTGGCGGGCGGCATCTTCTTTCTCGCGGCGTCGGCCATAGGCATGGGAGGTGGCTGGCTTTGCGGATGCAGCGCGGCAGTGATAGCGGTGATGTGCGGAGCGGCCGTGAAGCATCCCGATCTGGAATTCCGCCTTTTCCTGATAGGAAACATGAAACTGAAATGGATAGCGCTGCTTTGCTGCGTGCTCACCTTCATGGGTGGCGGTGGCAATCTGGCGGCCCATATCGGGGGTCTGGCATGGGGACTTGCGGCTGCTTTCATCCGCATTCCGGCCCGTGTTGGGGAAAGGCATGGCGGCAATGCGGCGCGGCGGCGTGCCGACAAGGTGGTGAAGGCCATGGCCGACCATCGCCGCGACATGGAGCGGCTCGACCAACTGCTCGACAAGATAAAGGTGTCGGGCTATGAAAGCCTCTCGGCCAAAGAAAGAAATGAACTCGTGCAACTCTCGGCGCGGATAACCAAAAAGACATAACGACATGATAATCATCTCACCGCTGATAAGAATGATATTGCGGATAGCATCCATTTTGCTCTATCTGCTCACTATAGCGGCAGCCTTCGGCGGCCTGTGCAATCCTGAATACCTTACGCTCCCTTCGGTGCTCGTGCTGGCATTGCCATATCTGGCGATAGCAACGTTGCTGACGGGAATAATATGGTTGTGCACCGGCGGATTGCTCACGGGCGCGCTGGCGGCTGTGACGCTCTTTGCCTGCTGGGGCACGCTGAAGGACGTGACGCCGGCGGGGCATTCGAAAGACGCCTACGACAGCACGCAGACGTTCAGGCTAATCACTTTCAACTGCCTGCACTTCGCCGACACCACCCACAGCGACCGGCCCGGCAATCGCGCCATCAAGTTCATAGCCGAGAGCGGTGCCGACATAGTGTGCCTGCAGGAGATGATGAATCTGGAGGATGCCTCCGAGATACACCACTGGAGCCGCGGCCTCATCGACTCGCTCTATGCCGCATATCCCTATCGGGCAGGCTCCACGGGCAGCGATCTGAAGATACTTTCGAAGTATCCGGTGAAGCAGAAAGAGATAGCTAATGCCAACCGGGAGGAAGAGGCTTATTGGAAGTCGCGGCGGCGGTGGCGCCTGTTTGAGGTGAATATCGACGGCTTCCTGCTGCCGATCGTGGATTTCCATCTCGATCCCTACGACCTGACGGAGACGGAGCGTGGCGTGGTGACCGACATAAGGGGCGTGTCGACGGCCAAGAGAAGCTATTCCGAATTCCGCAAGGAAATATTCCCGAAGCTCGGAGTCGCCTTCCGTTCGCGGGCTGCGAGCGTGAAAGACCTGGTGGAGACCACGCAGGGAATCAACCCGATAATAGCCTGCGGCGACTTCAACGATGTGCCGGGCAGCTGGGCCTACCGCGCCATGCGCGACGCGGGCTTCAACGACGCTTATCCGGAGACCAATTTCGGCCCGACCAATACTTTCAACCAGTTTCTCTTCCTCTTCCACATCGACCAGATATTCTATCGTGGCGCTTCGCTGCGCGCCCTCGACGTGAAGAAGCTGAAACTCGACACCTCGGACCATTATCCCATAGAGGCCACGTTTGAATACATAAAATCGCCCGACCGGAAGCCTACCCACAGGCCCGGACCATGGAACGCGATCTAAGGGCAGAAAACCAATGGATTGGATATTCCGACCGCCCTGCTGCGGGCGCGCCACCGCCAACAAAATTAACTTAAAAAAATTAAAAAAATGAGGGGTGGCAGTAGGATAAACCATCTTTGAAGTGTTTTAGAGGAAAACGATGACTTAAAAACTTATCTTAACTACTGCATTCCCCCAGCGGAGGCCGTCTTTAAAGTTTAAGGTTTTGAGTTGAGTTAATGAAATAATCTTAATCTTCAAAACACTTGGAATTATGAAAACACGTTTACTTGTCGCAATACTTCTCCTTGGCGGAGCGACGACTGTGATGGCACAGGAAGCCATGCAGCAGCCAAGATTTTTCGACAACTGGTCGATAGGTCTGCAAGGTGGCGCAGCCACTCCTCTCAAGGGAGGCCCGTTCTTCAAGAATATGCGTGGAGTAGCAGGTATTGACATCCGCAAACAGATTACTCCTGCATTCGGAATCGGCGCTGAATATAACGCAGTGGTCAACTCCTCGAGCTGGAAAGGCATGGTACACTCCACCACAGCATTCGACTCAAGCTATGCAGGCCTCTACGGAGCAGTGAATCTCTTCCAGCTCTTCCAGCCCTACGGCACGAGCAATGTCTTCGACATTGAGGCTGTGGCCGGCGCAGGCTGGGGACATTTCTTCCAGACCGGAATTCCCGACTATAACTTCTTCGCCACAAAAGCGGGCCTGAACTTCAACTTCAATGTAAGCGACAATGTGACGCTGTCGGTCCGCCCGAGCGTGGTGTTTGACATGAGCGATGCCAACGTGGACCAGGCTTCGGCCGCTTACAATGCCAACACGGCGATGTTCAACATCATGGCCGGCGTGACAGTGAAGTTTAACGACGGCTTCAAGTATGTGCTTCCGGAATACAACACCGACAAGATCGCCGAGCTCAATGCAGAGGTCAACAACCTGAGAGCCAACGAGGCCGCTCAGCTCCAGACCATCGGCCAGCTCAACAGCCAGAACCAGGCTATGGCAGCCGAACTGATGCAGCTCAAGAATCAGAAGCCTGTGGTGGTGAAGCAGACCCAGGACTTCCTCAGCACAGTAAGATATGTCAACTTCTCGATTGGTCGCTACAACGTGCCCGCCGACCAGTTGCCCAACGTAGCAGCAGTGGCATCCTATCTTAAGAATCATCCCGACTCGAAGGTTGTGATCAAGGGCTACGCATCGCAGGATGGTCCTATCGAGGTCAACGAACGACTCGCCAACCAGCGTGCTGAATCAGTGAAGAACATGCTCATCAAGAAATATGGCATCTCCGCCGACAGAATCAATGCTGAAGGTGAAGGCATCGGCCACATGTTTGAGGAAGAAAGCTGGAACCGCGTTGCGATCTGCACACTCGACAACGACATACCGGTATCTACCGAAACTACAGTCAGAAAGTAAGGAAATAGCTTTAGGCTGATTGATGCTCTCCGGAGCATCGCCCCTCCGACGGCTCCGCCACATCATGGCGGGGCCGTCTTCTTCATTATCCGTTTTTGGCGCCGGAGGCCGTTGCCGTTGCTTTTTTGCAGGAAAATTGCAGGATTTTCAGTGATTAAATTTGGTGGGAACGGAAAAAGGTGTTAACTTTGCATTCGAAACCGCGCTGAGCCGTTTCTGATGCAGGAATGGTGGAATGGTAGACACGGGGGACTTAAAATCCCCTGGCCCTTACCGGCTGTGTGGGTTCGAGTCCCACTTCCTGTACGCTCCGAGAGAGCAGCTGATCTTTTGATTGGCTGCTCTTTTTTTATTTTTGGGTTGGGGATTGGGATTCTTGATTATTCATGGGGAATCATGATTATCCA
>JAUNFY010000077.1 GCA_030524805.1 Bacteroidales bacterium
AGCAGAGATATTCTGTCCTGTGCCTCGGCAGAATGCCGAGGGTAAAAGCACCGCACTTCCACCAACCGACGCCGCTCTCCGAGCGGCGTCCTACCACCCACCAGCCTCCAACATTCAAAATTCAACATTAAAAATTTTGCAGTCTCGCCGAAATGCGCTATTTTTGTCGTAAATTATGCTCCGCTTATGAAACGACACTGCAAATCACATATATCCCGCAAGCGTCTGGCTCTCCTCGGCGCCGTGGCTCTCGCCTCGGCATGGCTCCCGACTGCCGTCTGCGCCCAATTTGCCGGCAACGACTTCGCCGACCCGCTCGCCCCGGGCTACCTGGACCGCGCATCATTCATGCTGCGCACGGCCAACCCGCTCGGTGCCCTCGACCAGACAGCCGCCGCGCAAGCCGACCTCGACGCACTCCCCGAAGGGCAGAAAACCGAATGGCTCGCCATAAAAGGCGCAGCCCTCTTCGAGCGCCACGACCCCGCCTGCCTGCCCCTCCTCCTGCAGCTCGCATCCGAATATCCCGCTTCCGCCCAAGCCACCCAGGCGCTCCTCACCCTGGGCGACTGGCACTGGTATCATAAAGACTGGCACGAAGCCCTTGACTACTACAGCCAAGTGGAAATCTCCGGCCTCGCCACCGGGCAACGCAACCTCTACTCCTACCGCAAAGCCCTGGCCTACCTCAACTGCGGACTGCCCGAAAAGGCAGCCCCGCTCTTCGCCGCGCTCGAAGAAGCCGACGGCTTCAGCCGCGCCGCAGCATACTATTCGGCCTACATCCTCTATCTGAAGGGCGACTACGACCGCGCCTACGACATGATGGCCGAAGTGGCCGGCATGCCCGGCGCCCCCGCCGACGGCATCTATCCGCTCTACTACATGACCCAGATAGAATACCTGCGCGGACAGTACGCCGACGTGATAGCACACGCCGACGCCATCATGGCAGCAAACCCCGTCGACGAACTGATGCCGGAGCTGCACCGCGTGGCCGGCCTCAGCCACTTCAAGCAGGGCGACCTCAGGAAGGCGCGCCGGCATCTGGAGCAGTTTGTCAAATCGTCGGAAGCACATAACGACGACGCCATCTATGCCCTCGCAGCATCGGAATATGCCGATGCCGACTACGACGCCGCCCGCGACCACTTCCGCACCCTCACCGACCGCAACAACATGCTTGCACAGGGCGCCTACCTCTATCTGGGACAGATAGCGCAGACGGAAGGCGACCTCAACGAGGCCGCCATGGCCTTCAGGAAGGGCGCCGAGATGGCCTTCGACGCAAAAGTGGCCGAAACGGCGCTCTACAACTATATCGCCACGACCGCAATGGGCGGCAACGTACCTTTCGCAAGCAGCATCGCCCTCCACGAGGAGTTCCTGAGCAAATATCCCTCGTCCCCCTACGCCTCGGAGGTGGAGGAAAGCCTCGCCTCGGCCTTTTTTCATGAAAACAACTATGCGAAGGCCCTCGAGGCCATCAACCGCGTGAGCAACCCGACGGCCTCCACCCTCGCCACGAAGCAGAAGATACTCTACCGCCTCGGCTGCGGCGAATTCTCGTCGGGACAGCTCAATCAGGCAGCCGTCCACCTGAGGGAAGCCGCTGCCATGTCGTCGGCCGACCCGGCGCTCGCCGCCGAAGCGAGCCTATGGCTCGGCGACGCCCTCTACCGCGCAGGCGACAACAAAGCGGCCGAAAACGCATACACGGCCGCCCTCCGCGGACGCCTCTCGTCGGCCAACGCCCCCATGGCGCGCTACGGCCTCGCCTATTCGCAGTTCAGCGCCCGAAGATGGAATGATGCCGCCGCCAATTTCGCGGCTGTCGCCGCCGACCGCTCCGCATCGGCCGACATCAAGGGCGACGCCCTCATCCGCCAGGCCGACTGCCTCCTCTATCAGAAGCAATACCGACAGGCGGCCGACAAATACCGCCAGGCCGTCGACTCCCGCAGCGGCGACCATGACTATGCCGCCTTCCGCCACGCCGTGGTGGCCGGAGTGACCGACGGCACCGACGCCAAGATTCGAGAGCTCGACGCCTTCCTGCGCGACAGGAGCGCCTCGCGATGGACTCCCGAAGTGCTCCTCGAGGCCGGACGCACCTTCGCCTCGCTCGACCGCCCCGACAAGGCCGCTCCCTACTTCAGCCGCCTCTCGGAGGAATATCCGCAAAACGACCGCAGCCGCGCCGGAGCCCTCTCGCTCGCCCTCTCCTACGCCAAGCAGGGACAGACCGACATGGCTGAGGCCACCTACCGAGACATAATCCGCACATGGCCCACAAGCGAGGAGGCCGCCGTGGCCAACGACGACATGCGCCGCATTGCGGCCGCACGCGGCACCCTCATGGAGTATGCACAGTTCCTTGCCTCCATCAAGGGTGCGCCGCAGATCGACCCCGACGAGATGGATGCCATCTCGTTTGAGGCCGCCGAGACCGCCTTCGCCGACAACCCGGCCGACACCGGACGCCTCGAGAAATACATAGCCGACTATCCCGACGGACGCTTCCTCGCCAACGCCCTCATGGACATAGCGGAAGCCGCCGACAATGCCGGCGACAGCGACAAAGCCCTCGCCTGCCTGAGCCGCCTGCTCTCGAGCAGGGCCGACTCCCCGCAGGTGCCCGCCGCCCTCTTCATGCAGGGCGAACTTCTTGAAGACAAGGGCGACCGCCCCGCGGCACTCGCCGCCTTCCTCGCCCTCGAGAAGAGGGGAGGGCAGGACTTCGCGCCCGAAGCGGTTGCCGGAGTGATGCGCAACACCGACGACGCCTCGCAGCAGATAGCCTACGCCCGCCGCCTGATGGCGATGGGCGGAGTGTCGGCGGCCGATGCCGATGCAGCCCGCTTCCATGAGGCTTCGGGCCTGCTCCGCTCGGGCGACGCCGAGGCCGGAATCAAGGCGCTCGAGGCGCTCGCCGCCTACCCCGACAATCTTTCCGGCGCCAGAAGCGCCGTGGAGTTAGGGGAGTGGTATCTCGAGCGCGGCGACCACGACAAGGCGCTCCCCGTGCTCGAGAAATTCACCGATGCCGGCTCCATCCACGCCTATTGGCTCGCACGCGGCTACATCGCCCTCTCCGATGCCTACCGTGCCGCCGGCAACGAATATCTCGCCAAGGAATATCTCCGCAACCTGAAGGAAAACTACCCCGGCGACGAACCCGACATAGCCGACGCCATCGCCTCCCGCCTAACCCCCTAACCCCTAAACATTAAACCCCAACCCTTAAACATTAAACCATAAACCTTAAACCTCTTGTTTCGCCCCACCGGGGCGAAACAAGAATAACCCCCACAATATGAGATACATCACAGCCGTTGCCGCCACTCTCCTCTCGGCCTCCGGCCTCTTCGCACAGAGCATCGAGGAATCGCTCACCGTCGAAGGGCGCTACACTCCCGAGGTCATCGCCGCCGACCGTCTCCCCGTCGGTCCGGCCGCCGTGGCCATCGCTCCACCGGCAACCGAACTCGACAACGACCTCTCCGGAGTAGCCGTCAACTTCCCGCCCGATGCTCTCAGCATGCCCGCCACCGGATGGCGCACATCGAAAGCCTTCGACTCCTCGCGCGGCTACATCGACCTGATGCTCGGCAGCTGGCTCAACTCCTCCCTCTCCGCCGGAGTGGCCGCAATCAACAACACCGACACAAAACTCAACATCCGCCTCCAGCACAACAGCACGTCGCTCTGGCAGGCATGGAAAGCCGATTATGAAAATGGGTATCCATACGCCGCCGACAAACGATTCAGATATGACGAAACACTCGGTGCTGAATTTACGCACCGCTTTGCCGGAGCCGGAACGCTGAACGCCGACCTGCAATATCACCTCGGCTACTTCAACTACTACGGAGCCCGGAAAGGATACCTGAAAACGGAAAACAACGGTGAGACCGGACTGAGTGCCCCCACGCAGACCCTCAACGACATATACGCGCGCGTGGGCTGGACCGCCGCCACAGGGACACCTTTCAGCTACGGCATCGACGCCGACGTGAGGTATTTCGGCTACAGAGCCAACTATCGGCCAACCGCGCTCACCGCCATCGGCCATGAATTCCACAAAAGCAAAGGCACGCGCGAGACTGAAATAAACGTCGGAGGAAATATAGGCTACGCCTTCTCCGGCAGTTCCCGGCTGACTGCGGAGCTGGAATATTCCGTTGTCACGCGCAACTACGTCGGCAACCTTAACAGAGTAAGGGTCACACCCGGATATGAGTACACAAGCGACAACATTACGCTGCATGCCGGAGCCGAACTCGCAGTTGTCTCCGCCGGAGAAACGCGCTTCCGCATAGCACCCGACGTCAGATTCACCGCCCGCAGCGGGAATGTGGCTTTCTCTGCGAAAATAGGCGGCGGCACGCATCTGCGCACCATGGCATGGCGCCACCAAATGAACTATTACGACTGCCCGGAGACCTACAGCAATGTGGCCTACACACCATTGGAGGCTATGCTTGCGCTGCAGTTCAACCCCGGCGGCAAATGGACCATCGGAATAGAAGGACTCTGGCGCACCACACTCGACGAGACCTTCGGCGGCCGATACATGGAATATCTCAACGTCGCCGATCCTCTCTCATCAGCTTTTTGGTGGTCCGGGACTTCCGGATTCCACGGTGAAGGGACCACCCACCGCATCCACGGTTTCAGCATCGGAGTCAACGCCGGCTATGAGTTCTGCAAATATTTCGGGGTGAAAGGAAAAGCAAACTGGCAGCCGCAACACGGCAACAGCGGCATACTCAACGGCTTCGACCGGGCCGCCATCACCGGCACACTGACTGCTGTATCTCACCCCATAGATGCCCTTGACATCTGCCTTGACTACAATCTTCGCGCCAAACGTCTGACGGGACTGGGCCTCATCAGCAGGCTTAATCTTGGCGCAGACTACCGTATAAATGAAAAGTGGAGCGTAGGCATCGAACTCAACAACCTTCTTAACCGACATGAATACGCCATGCCCTACCAGCCGATTGAAGGATTCACCGCGATGGGTGGGGTGCAGATTCTCTTTTGAAAAGAAAACGATTTCACTGAATTGTTTGTTTTTGAAATATGAAACCGAACAAAGAAGACAACACAATAAGCCTCGCATACAGCAACGACGACGACCGCGCCTACGGCCTCGCAGGCATGGCCATCTCGCTCGCCGCGCTTGATGCGTTCGACCGCGTCGTCGAGATAAGCCTCGACAGCGGCGACACAATGGTGGAATTCTCCAACGAGTATTATTTCTCCGGAAGTCCCTCCATCTCACCCAAAAGCACCTGGGGCAACCTCGTGCAGAATTTCCATATCACCACCTCCATGGTGATCAGCAACATCATGTCGCGCTCCATGGTCAGGATGCGCCGCGACATCCCGGTCGAGATCCTGGGATCGGTCCACAGCGCAATCGTGCAGGAAGGTAAGGAAAGCTGCGGCCTCGACGAAGACGAGGTCGACGCGCTCTTCAACCGCACCCTCTCCCACTCGCGCCGCATTTTCTCCAACCCCCGCCTCCATCCGGCCATCAACGAATTCGCACGCATCATCTCGCGCCGACGCACTCTCACCGGCAACGAGATACGCGACGAACTCCGCATGCTGCAGCTGATATGACACTTGAAGAGATGCAGCAATCCATCGACCGATGGATCGAGGAGATAGGCAAGGGCTACTTCCCGCCCCTCGCCAATATGGTCGTGCTCACCGAGGAAGTAGGCGAGCTCGCCCGCGTCATGGTGCGCCGTTTCGGCCCGCAGGTCCCGAAAAAAGGCGACCTCGACAAAGACCTCGAGGAAGAACTCGCCGACGTGCTCTGGGTAGTGGGCTGTCTCGCCAACCAGACAGGCGTCGACCTCACCCAAGCCTTCGCCAAAGCCCTCCGCAAAAAGACCGAACGCGACCGCAACCGCTTCTCCACCCCCACCGACCCCAAAATCCCCAAAATAACCCCATAAACATCACCCCACTTAAACATTAAACATTAAACGACATTAAACCATAAACATCACCTCACTTAAACATTAAACATTAAACATTATACCCCACATAAACATTATACCCCCTTCCAAAGCAGAAGGCCGGAGGCCTTCCATCTTGTTAACCGGGGGTGCTCGCCACCCCCGGTTTCCCCATACCCTCTGCCATCAACCCCGGAGGGGTTGCACCAAGCAGCAATCCCCCCCAACCTTAAACCATAAAACCCCACCCCACCCCCATCATGAAAAAAATAGTGGAATGCGTCCCCAATTTCAGCGAGGGCCGCGACAAAGCGAAGATAAAGGAAATCACCGACGCCATCCAGTCGGTAGAAGGAATCAGCCTGCTCGACGTAGACCCGGGCGAGGCCACCAACCGCACCGTAGTCACATTCGTAGGCCAGCCCGAAGACGTGGTCGAGGCTGCCTTCCGCGGCATCAGGAAAGCCGCCGAGGTCATCGACATGCGCCTCCACCACGGCGCCCATCCCCGCATGGGAGCCACTGACGTTTGCCCCCTCATCCCCGTGAGCGGCGTATCGCTCGAGGAGTGCGCGGCACTCGCCCGCCAACTGGCCGAGAGAGTCGCCACCGAACTCGATATCCCCACCTACTGCTACGAGGCCGCCGCTTTCAGGCCCGAACGCAAGAACCTCGCCGTATGCCGCGAGGGAGAATACGAAGCGCTCCCCGTGAAGATGGGCTCCGAAGAGAAAGGACCCGACTTCGGCAACCGCCCCTACGATGAACGTGCCGCTCAGACCGGAGCCACCACCATCGGCGCCCGCGACTTCCTCATTGCCGTCAATTTCAACCTCAACACCACCTCAACACGCCGCGCCAACGCCATAGCCTTCGACGTGCGCGAGAAAGGACGCCCCATGCGCGAAGGGGGTAAGGTGACCGGCAAACCGATGAAGGATGAGAACGGAAATCCCATCATGATTCCCGGCTCGCTCAAGGGCACCAAGGCCATCGGATGGTATATCGACGAGTACGGAATAGCCCAGGTGTCGATGAACATCACCGACATCGCTCAGGTGCCCCTCCACGTGGCCTTCGACGAGGTATGCCGCAAGGCCGATGCCCGCGGCGTGCGCGTCACCGGAACCGAAATCGTAGGCCTCGTGCCGAAACGAACCCTCATCGAGGCCGGCAAATATTTCCTCCACAAGCAGCAGCGCAGCAGCGGCATTCCCGACGAGGAGATTATCCGCATCGCCGTCAAGTCGATGGGGCTCGACCAGCTCTCCCCCTTCGACCCCGCCCAGAAGGTGATAGAATACATGATTGAAGACAGCTCCGCCAAAAAACTCGTCGACCTCACCGCCCGCGGTCTGGCCGAGGAGACCGCTTCCGAATCGCCCGCTCCCGGCGGCGGCAGCATCTCCGCCTACATGGGTGCCCTCGGAGCCGCTTTAGGCACTATGGTGGCCAATCTCTCGGCCCACAAGGCTGCATACGACGACCGTTGGGAGGAATTCTCCGACGTGGCTGAGAAAGGGCAGGCGCTCATGGAAGAACTGCTCCATCTCGTAGATGAGGACACCGCTGCCTTCAACCGCATCATGGCAGTCTTCGCAATGCCGAAGAAGACGGAAGGGGAGAAGGCTGCAAGGGCGCAGGCGCTCGAGGATGCCACTCTCTATGCCACCCGCGTGCCGCTCCGCACCATGAAAAAGGCTTTCGAGGTGTTCGACATAGTTGAGGCCATGGCCTCCAACGGCAATCCCGCATCCGTCACCGATGCCGGAGTGGGCGCTCTCGCAGCCCGTGCTGCAGTGAGGGGCGCAGCCCTCAACGTGCGCATCAACGCCGCCGGCCTCAAAGACCGTGAGGCAGCCGAAGCCATCCTGGCCGAAGCCGCCTCCATTGAGCAGCAGGCCGCGCTCCGCGAGGAAGCGATACTCCGCATCGTCAACGAAAAAATCTGACACACACCTCTCACATCCATATCAGCGACGCGCCGCAACTTTGCGGCGCGTCGCTGCGCTTTCATCCCCTCTCATCTTCACGCTCGTCATCCGCGCCCTTCTCCGCATTCATCTCCACTTTAAGTTTGCGATAATTAGATAATTTTATTACCTTTGCAGAATCATTACGGATTTATTACTTGTATCACGCCTGCCGGCACTCCCCAATGCAATGAAACGTCTGCTTTTTCTTCTCATAGCCCTCATCACCCTCTTCCCGGCCGATGCCGAGAAGTTCAGGATTATGTCGCTCACCACCCCCACCATCACCATCGGTGGCAAACCCCTCAAGAAGGGTGATATCTTCAGCGACACCTCCACCATCAAATGGGTCGACAACAACCAGTCGATGGAGGTGAAAGCCATCTCCACGGGCAACATCTACCGCTTCTCACGCAAGGTGTTCGCCTCGAAAGGGGCCACCACTTCCATAGCCGACTATTTCCTCAAGACAAAGAAAGCATCCTCGCGTGGCGACGACCGCGCACCCTCCTTCACGCGAAGCGACGTCGCTTCCGATTTCCCCGAGAAAAGAATCGCCCTCGTGATCGGAAATTCCAACTACGACTACATCAGCTATCTCCGCAACGCCTCGAAAGATGCCTCCGACGTCGGCGAAACACTGCTCTCGCTCGGTTTCGACGTCATGGAAGCCTACGAAACGTCTTTCTCCGACATGAAGACCGCAATCAACAATTTCTCGGCCAAGGCCGCCGGCTACGACGTGGCTCTCTTCTACTATGCCGGGCATGGCCTGCAGGAAGATGGAGTCAACTATCTGATTCCCGTGGAGAACGCGCTCGAATACAAGCACGCGAGCCTACGCGCCAGCATCAACTGCGATGACATAGTCGACCTCCTCAACCGCGCCGGCACGCCCTCGAAGATATTCTTCCTCGATGCCTGCCGCAACACAAAACGCGCATGGAGCCGCGACGTAAACCAGGGCCTCGCCAGAATGGAGGCTTCCGTAGGTTCAATGATAATCTTCGCCACACAGAGCGGCAACACCGCCACCGACGGCGACGGCGACAACAGCCCCTTCGCGCTCGCCCTTATCAACAACATCAGGAAGCCCGACGTTTCGTGCAGCATCGCGATGGACAATCTCGTGCGCGACACCTACAACATGACCCAACGCACGCAATACCCGCAGAAGACCGGCACCCTCATAGAAGATTTCTATTTCAACACCCCCGTAAAGAAAAACCCCGCTCCCGCAGGCAGTCCTTCCCTGCCGACCCCGCCCGTATTCGAGACGTTCCAGACCAAAGACCTCGCCGAGCAGGCTTATAAAATGGGCAACGAATGCTTCGACGAAAAAAACTATGCCGAGGCCGCCACTTACTATCAACTGGCCGTCGACGCCGGCCACCCCATAGCTGCCTGCAATCTCGGTGCCATGTATTATGAGGGTCGCGGAGTAAAACAAGACTATGCCCAAGCAGTCGAGTTATTCGTAGAGGCTGCCGCAAACGGCAACATACCTGCTCTAAACAATCTGGGTGGATGTTATCAATACGGCATCGGTGTGACACAAAACTACACTGAAGCCGCGAAATGGTATACCCTCGCCGCCAATCAGGGCTATGCCATTTCCCAATACAATCTGGCCTGTCTATATTTGGATGGCTTAGGTGTGGAGAAAGACCCAACTGAAGCAGCCAACTGGTATGCAAAAGCGGCCGATTTGGGGTATACAATAGCGCAGTGCCAACTGGCCTATCTGTACGAGAAAGGCATCGGAGTGACGGAAAATATAAATATGGCTGTCAAATTATATCAGGAAGCGGCTGAAGCAGGCCTTGACAGGGCTCAAACTAATCTGGGAGTCTGCTACCACAACGGCACGGGGGTAGCCAAAGACGATTCCAAAGCAATGCAATGGTATCGCCGGGCTGCCGAACAAGGCAACAAATATGCCTGCTTCAATCTTGGCCTGATGTATCAATACGGCGACGGCACACCCGTCGACCTCGACGAAGCCCGCCGATGGTATAAAGCCGCAGCCGACCTTGGCCACGAAAACGCCGCCGAGCAGTTGAAGACACTCGACTCTCCTTCAGAATGATAACCGGCACGACACCCGCCGACTGTATTTATCCGCAACCGAAGCCATGGGAATAAACCGCCGCTTGCTCCGACCCGTCGCCGGCCTACGCCGCCGCTTACGCCACATCCCGGCAATGCCCGGGCTCAGGCGACGCCTCGCCATAGCCGTCGGCGTGGCCCTCCTCATCCTTGTCGCCGACTACTTCGCCGGCAACCTCTCCTTCCCCATATTCGACTCCTCGGCCGACCTCGGACTGCAGGCCTTCATCAAGGACTTCTACGATTCCGACAGCGACCGCCCCGAGATTTACTCTGTCAACACCTCGCACGACACCGCCCTCGCGGCTGCCATCGAATATGGCGACACCACGGGCTACGTAGCCGTCTCCGACCGCTTCCGCATCCTCGACTTCCTGCGCATCGCCGCCCGTGCCGACTACCGCTACATCATCCTCGACATCCGCTTTGAAGACACCCTCCGCGCCCCCGGCGACTCCCTCCTCTTCGCGCAGATAGCCTCGATGCCCCGCATCGTGTTCTCACGCCATAGGGAAGAGGCCGACGACGACGCGCCGGCCCCGCGTCCGGAATGCCTCGATGCCATCTCTGGCCGCGGCGCCTTCGCCGATTTCCGCTCCACCTGGACCGACGGCTTCTCCCGCTATGAGTTCCTGCAGGACGGCAACGAATCGGTAGCGCTACGCCTCTACAGCGACGTCGACGGCCGCAGCATCAGCCCTACATGGTGGGGCGGCTACGTGGATTCCGACGGCTCTCTCTGCCGCAACATGCAGTTCATACCCTTCCCGAAATCCTCTTCCGAATCCATCGGTGAGATGGGGGAGATACGCCACCGCTATCTCGGCCACCACGTGCTCGGCATGAACACCCCCGACGAACTCAGGCAGCAGCTCGACGGCAAGGTGATACTGATAGGCAACTTCGACGACGACCGCCACGACACCTACATCGGCGACGTCCCCGGCACCCTCATACAGTATTATGCCTGGAAACTCCTCCAACGCGGCGGACACAAGATCAACTGGTGGCTGCAGATCTTCCTCTTCGTCTTCTACACCCTCTCCGTGCTCGCCATCATCTCCCCCTGTGCCGTCTATCGTCCGCAGCGCCTGTTTATGGTCATAGTGAAAGCCCTGGTAGGGTGGTCGCTCGTGTTCTTCATCCTCAAATCCCTAATCTACTGGCTCACCGGCCAATCCTTCATCACCCTCATCCCCGCCCTAACCTTCACCACCCTAACCATCCTCACCACCATATCCGCCACCCGCCGCCCCCAATCCACCCCGGTACCACCCCGACCCCCGGTACCGCGCCGATCTCCGAGCGGCGCCCAAAAGCACCCACCCCATAAGTGCCCCTCTTTTTGGAGGCACCCCACATTTTGCAAGTGATGGCCGGAGGCCATCCATTTTGTTAACCGGGGGTGCTCGCCACCCCCGGTATCCCTACCAAAACAACAGCAACTCCGGATGGAGTTGCACCACGTCGCACTGCCCGCCGCCGCTCGGAGATCGGTGTCCTACCACAGAGCGGCGCACAAAAGCACCCACCCCATAGACAGCCGCGTCAAAACACGGCCGTAATCTTACGGATATTTGCAAGCCGGTTCATGAAAGATGAATCCGACTTGGCAACCTGCATATTATATTCAGACTGCAGTTTCAGCCAGATGTCGGCTGAGATACCCAAGGCTGCCTCAAGCAATAATGCCAGTTCAGTACTGACACCTCTTTTGCAATTTATGACTTCATTCAGCAAAGATGGAGACACCCCGATTTGCCGGGCAAGTTTGGATTGCGTCACATTTCTTTCTTCCAGCTCATCCCGGATAAGTTCCCCCGGATGCGTCGGTTGGAAAGGAGTCAGATTGTTTGCAATCATCGACGGATCTATATCAGTAAGCGTAATCATGTCAATCGTAATGGTTTGAGAGTTCAACAATGTGACTATCATATCAATAACTTAACGTTGCAAAGATAATGATAGTTTTTTAAATTCACAAATTTGTGAACAAAAAAAATCAGCACCCCACATTTTGAAGTGCCCCTCTTTTTTGAACTGTACCCCACATTTTGGAAGAGCCCCCTTTTTGGAAGCACCCCACATTTTGCAAGTGATGGCCGGAGGCCATCCATTTTGTTAACCGGGGG
>JAUNFY010000078.1 GCA_030524805.1 Bacteroidales bacterium
CTTTGCTTTTTTCTGCTTTACTTTGCGGCGGCGCCTTGGAGGAGGAGGCGGAGGGCGCGGGGGAAGGCGGTTTTGCCCCGGCGCGACACGCGCAGGGCTTTCAAAAGGATGCGCGGAATGACGGTGCGCGGATATATGATGGATATTATGCGGCCGGAGGCGCGCAATGTGCCGTCGGCGATGTCGGTGCGGATGCCGGTGCTTTCGCCGTCATGACGGCAGATCTCCACGTTCTCAAACCAACAGCGCAGTCCTCTCTTTATAGCTGATATGACAAACATCTCGTCTTCTCCGGCTGTGAAAAACGGGGCGCCGAGTCCCATTTCCTCGTCGAACGACAAGTAGCCGACCGACTCCCTGCGGACGGCTGTCTCTATCGACGACACCCAGTAGCCTTTCGGGAAGGGAAGTCCGACCGGGCACGGCTCCTCGGGATAGCGTTTCCGGGAGTTGCCCGCAAACCTGAACAATATGACATCGGCGTCGGGGCGCGAGGCGAACGCCTCTCTGACTCTCGTGAACGATTCGGGGAAATACTCCAGGTCGTCGTCGGCAAACAGAACTATGTCGGCGTCACACCGGCGCAGGGCGTTGTTGCGGTTGCGCGACAATCCCACGCCGTCGAGCCGCAGCAGCAGCACGTCGCCGCGGAGCAGCGCCGCAGGGGTGTCGGTTCCTTCATGGCTCTGCCACGACACCACATAGCGCACGCCCTCGGCCGGCGGCAGGAGCATACGCTCCACTCCGGCTATCCCTTCCGCGCCATAGGCGGCCACGGCTACGTCGAGAGTGGGCAGGGGCATTTTCTAACGATGGCGGTTAGGCATCACCGGTTCGTCGAGAGGGGAGCGCATGCGGTATCTCATTCTATTGTATTCCCTTATGCTTTTTTCAATAGAATCACGCCGCGCCGGGTCTGACTCCGTGGAATCGGGCGTGAGCAGGGTCTCGACCTCATAGGGGAGGGGCGGCGGCAATGTGTGGGATGCGGGCCGGCCGCAGAAGACCAAGAGGATTCCGGCAATGGTCACGGCCAGAGCTATGGCCGCCACTAAGAGTATGCCTATACGTTCGGATTTTGACAGGTAGTGCATCATGGAAAAATAAAGTTGTCAGAAAGGATATCCTATCGCCAGATGGAAGGCGAAGGCGTCTTTGAATTTTATGTTGAAATAGCGGGGCGAACCGGTGTCGTATGGCGCGTGGAGACCGTAGCCGAGGTCGCCGCGGATCACCATCATTCCGATGTCTACGCGCAGCCCGACGCCTGTGCCGAGAGCCAGGTCTTTAAAGAAAGTCTTGCCGCGGAGCTGTCCGCCGGGGCGCAGGGGGTCGTTCTTAAGCAGCCAGATGTTGCCGGCGTCGAGAAACACTGCGCCATGGAGCACGCTTATGATAGGGAAGCGGTATTCGGTGTTGAGTTCAAGCTTGAATGTGCCGGTCTGGTCGAAATAGCCGTTGCGCTGGCTGTCGGGCTCACGGTAGGAGCCCGGGCCGATGGAGCGCACGGTGAAGGCTCTGATGGAGTTGGCGCCGCCGATGTAGAACTGCTCTGAATATGGCACCTCGCGCGAGTTGCCGTAGGCATGCTCCGCGCCGATGAGCACCCGCGACACGAGCCAATGATCGGTGTTGCGTATGAGCCGGCGGTTGTAGACAAGCTGCACCTGCCCCTTGATAAACTGCGAGAAGGGGGTGCCGAACAGGCGTTTCTCCCCTTTGACGCCGCAAGCCGTCCAGATGCCGTTGAAGAGATTGCCGGCTTCGGTGACGGTGGCCTGGAAATTGATGCCGTTGATGCGCTCGCGCTCGAAGAAGCGGTCGTAGGTGTAGGTGTAGGAGAGCTGCGGTATGAACTGGCTCTGGAAACTCAGGGCTATGGCCGGGTTGAGCGCCATGATGGAGTCGAAATCATGGGTGGTGGAGATGAGCTTATTGTAGGTGAGCTTGAAGGGGGTGAGCTGGTTGAGCACATGCCTGGAATAGCGCCATTCGTAGGTGATGCCCGTGTTGAAGTCGGCGAGCTTGAAGAATTTGGGGCGGTTGAGCACACTGGCTCCCAAGGATATCGTGGTCCAGTTGAGATCGCGCTCTATCCGCTTTATGAAGCGCGGGGCGAGCATACGCGGGAAAGCGAGAGTGGCGTTGATGCCGAACTCGTAGCTGTTGAAGACGCTGCTTCGGTTGCGGCCGGTCTGCCATTCATAGTTGGCGTTGAGCTGCACGTTGAGTTTCTCGCCTCCGCCGAACATGTTGCGGTTGGTTATGCCCAGGATGAGCCCCGGGCCCAGGTAGCTGTTCGATTTCGAGGTGGCGTTGACCTCTATGGAGGCCTCGATGGGGTCGTCAAACTGCACGATGTTGTAGACATCGAGCAGGGCATGTCCCGGCACGGTGTCGACGGGCACCGGCTGGATCTGGATGTTGCCGAAGATGCCGAGGCGCGACAGGCGTGTCTGCGTGCGGTTCATGTCGCGCACGGAGAAGAGTTTCCCTTTGCGGAAGGTTATGCACGAGGGGATGAGATTCTTGCGGAGCTTTGCCGGGCGCATCACAATGACTTCGCCCTTGGCGGTGTGCATGGTGTCGGGGGTGCCGGCATATGAGTCGCTCTTGCGGAGCACGGTGGTGATGATGTTGCCGGTGCGATACTGCAGGCGCGCCATCTTCGGCATTTCGTCGGCCAGGGTCATCTTGAGAGCCACGGCGCCGGGGGTGATGAGCGAGTCGGCAAGAAATTCCACATATTCGGGGCGGAAATAATAATAGCCGCGGTTGCGCATGGCGTTGGCTATCCTCACTCGCTCTGCGGCGAGGGAGTCGACGCTGAAGATCTCCCCTTTCTTGAGATAGGGGCTCTTGCGGGCCACGGAGTCGATAAACCGGTAGATGGGCGTGCTGTTGTCGTTGAAATAGATCACCGAGTCGATGGGATACGGGCGGGCCACCTGCACGGTGTAGTTGATGGCCGCCTTGCGGTTGTTTTTCTTGTCGTAGACAATGTCGTAGGAGGCGTGGGAGCCGAAATAGCCGTTGTTGTCGAGAATCTGCTCCATGAGCTTGACGCGCATCTCGGGGCGGGCGTCGCTGATGAGCCGGGGCTGCGACACGAGCTTGCGGTAGAGCCATCCCTTTATCCCTCCGGCGGAGTCGTTCCAGTTGTTGTAGACCCACAGTCCGATGGGGAAGGGGGTTCGCTTGAAGGGCGACATGAAGGGCATGGGGTTGTTGGGCTTGTAGTCGATGGCCGTGTTGAGGTTCTCCATGAGTCCGGCGGGAAGCCTGGTGCCCTCCTCGGGGACTACGTCGAATTTCTTGACGCCGGTGTAGAGCGTCTCTCCCTGGGGAAGACGCTTAGTGGTGGAGCAGGCGGCCATGACGACAATAACCGTGGCCACGCATAGCAGTATTGCAGTGTTTTCAGTGATTCTCTTCATGTTCGGTAGATGGTTTGGTGGTGACGGAATCGGCGGGAGCGGCCTTTGTGTCGGCGGGAGCGGCTGTGGAATCGGCGGGCTCCGCGTCTTCGCGCTTGCGGCGGGCCCAGTTGAAGAGGTCGCGCAGGGTGGAGAGACGGCGTTTGAGCACGAAGCCTCCGCCGGTCTCCGTGATTTCGCCTTCGAGGATGCTCTCGTAGCCGGTGTGGCGGAAGAGGCGCAGATACATCGTGGTGCCGGCGCTCTGCTTGAGTATATACTCGAATGAGATGTCGTTGATGAGATTTTCGGAGAAATTCTCGTCGGCCGAGGCATCGGTGGTGTAGTTGCCTCCCACGGAAATCTTGAAACGGTTGTTGAACAGCGACTTCGACATGGAATAGCTGTAGCTTGTGGCGGTTCCCGACTCGCCGTTGACAGTCTTGTCATACTGGTCGACGCCGAAGCTGAGGTCGACGCCCCTGACATTGTTGGCAAGCCAGCTGTTGAGCTGTCCGGTGAGCATTCCGTAGAGCTTGCCCGTGAGCACGCTCGATGACAGAAGATCGGAGCTCGGGGTCTTCACGCCCTGCTGGTTGTATTGCCCGGTCAGGAGCAGGTTGATGGCCGCCATGCTGCGCTGGTCGGAGCTCATGGAGAGCAGGTCGTTCTGTATGGTCATGTCGTCGTCGGTAGAGAGGTCGAAGAGCACCTTGGGAGCCGAGAGGGTGTTGCCGACGTTGAGCTGCACGAGGAAGTTGACGATGCGCGTGTTGCCGTCCTGGAGGAGGTTGGCCTTCACGAGGTCGGTGGCCGAGATGGAGAGCGTGGGGTTCATGAGGTCGCCGTTCCAGAGCACATAGCTCGAGGGCTTGAGCACGAACTTTTTCTCGCCCATGAGGGGCACATTGTAGCGCGCGTAGCCGTCGCCGAGGTCGAGTTGGCCGTTGAGACGCATGTCGCCCATGTAGTTCTGGAAATAATTGAGTGTGCCGGAGGGATTGATCTGCACTTTTCCGCTGCCGGTGGTGGCAGTGCCGGGAATTTCGACGTTGATCACGGCTCCCGGCTGTATGGTCAGCCCGGCCACGATCCTCATGGCGAGCATGGGCGCCACGGAGTCGACGATCTCCACTTTGGCGGTGTCGCTGAAATTGACGAACTTCACCACTTCCCCGGCGTCCTGCTGACGGAGTTCGGCTGTGGTCTGCGGCACGGAATAGGTCACGTCGGTGCTTCCGAGCACATTGACGTCGGCGTTGATGTTGAAGTGCTGCATGGGTCCGCGGGCCGATGCCGTCAGGTCGAGCATCAGTTTGCCGTAGATCTCGCTGTGGGAGCGTTTGTCGTTGTTGATGAGCATGAAGTCCTTGGCTTTCAGGCCGAGGTCGAATCTAACGTCGGAGAATTTCGTGGCATCGATGTCGCCCGACACCACAAGCGGGTTGCGGTTGGCGCCCCAGATATTGAAGTCGTTGAAATGAAGGATGTTGTCGGCCAGCGACACGGAATCGTTGTCGAAGCGCAGACCCGAGCCGAGCATCGGCAGGAAGACGCCCACGGAGTCGCATCCGATCGCGCCGTTGAGCACCGGGGCTGTGAAATTGCCTTTCATGTCGAGATTGCCGGTGAGATAGCCGGAGAGGCAGGCCACGTCGGGACCCAGGAAGGCGTTGGCCACATAGAGGGGAAACCGCTTGAGACCGAGAGTCACTTTGCGCGGAGTCATCTCTTTAGTGACGGAGTCGGGCTTCAGGCGCACCACGGCCGTCAGAGCCTCGTTGCCGTCGATCTTCAGGGCAGCGCGGGCGGCCGATGTGCCGTCGTCGTTCATGGCGGCTCCGAGCTTGAGATTCATGTCGCCGACGCGAAGCTTGTCGTAGGTGAAATCGGAGATACCGACGTCGCCGCCGCCGTAAAGCCATTTCTCGGTGTAGCCCACGCGCAGGTCGGCGTCGACCGAGGCCGT
Organism: Bacteroidales bacterium; assembly: GCA_030524805.1. Taxonomy (GTDB): domain Bacteria; phylum Bacteroidota; class Bacteroidia; order Bacteroidales; family Muribaculaceae; genus Lepagella. The sequence continues at coordinate 5,386 of JAUNFY010000078.1, forward strand.
GAGGGGGGGCGCGAACACCGACATGCGCAGGAAGTCCTGCACCTTCAGATTGTCGATATTCACGGTGAGCTCGTCGTTGCCTCTCTTGCCGGTCACGGTCTGTAGCTTTATGCTGCTCTCGTTGCTCTCGGCCATGAGATTGGCGTTGATTCGCATGTTGTTGATGTTGAAGTCAACGTGGTTGTCCATGTTGAAATTCCAGGGGAGATATGCGATTGTGGCCTTCCGGGGGGTGAAGTGGATGTTTATGACCGAGTCGGCGAGGGCCGCGGTCATGCCGAGGCGGTAGCCGGTATCCCCTTTCTGGTTTCTCTGGGTGAGCGATATGAGGCCGCGGTTCTCTCCGAGATAACCGTTGAGATTGACATCGGCAAACTCAGCGAGGGTTGGGTTGTTGCGGCGGTTGCCCATGTGTGCGCGATAGTCGAGGAGTTTTCCGCGCTGGCGCATGTCGAGGCGCACGGTGTCGGCCCTCATGGAGTTGTTGGCGATCTCGTAGAGCCCTATCCGGGCTGCAATCAGCGAGTCGTTTGAAATGTCGGCGAAGAGAGTGTCCATGCGTAATCCCATTGTGTTGAGATATTTGCCCACGACGCCTCTCCCGGAAGCGTTGATGTCGAGCCGGAAGGGGGGCATGGCCGCCTGCAGCGTCTCGACGTTGATGTTTCGTCGCTCCATCTGCACGGCAAGGGAGTCGGCGGTGAGCGCGAACGCGTCGACAAGGCTCTTCAGGCCCGTGGAGCTGTTGAATTCCATACATGTGAGGCTGGCGTCGGCGCGTGCCCTCACCCTGTCGGCATAGCTGTTGAAACGGAGCGCGAGATCGCCTGGCACGCTGAAGTATTGGTTGCCGGAGGTCCATTCGAGGCTGTCGGCGTGGACGGCCACGTCATAGATCCATTTCTTCGGGCTTGCCGATCCTTTCAGCGAAATTCCTCCGCTTCCGTAGTTGACGTCGGGGGTGATGCCGAGGGCGTGAAGGTCGAGGCGGTCGAGAGTGCCGGCGAGATCGAAGGTGTAGAGGTCGTCGGCCACAGTGCCGGAGCCTTCGATATTGAAATAGGCTGCGTCGTTGCGCGACACGGCATTGATGTCGTAGACGCCGTCGTGGAGCGTTATGTCGGCTTTTATGTCGCGGAGTGTCCGGCTGTTGTAGTCAAGTGAGGCCACGTCGAGGCTGATGTCGGTGGCGGCGCGCGGGCGCTCCGGGTTGAAGCCGTTGCCTCGGGCGTGGAGCGTGGCGGTGACGGGGCCGACGCCGAGTGTGGGCATGAAGTGGGCCACATTGACCTGGCGCAGGCTCAGGTCGGCGTTGTAGGCTTCGGAAGTGAGGCTTACGCGCCCGTCGGCGGTGAGGTCGCCTGCCGATGTGAGCAGGCTGAATGCCGCGGAATAGGTCTGCGCGGCTGCGGAGGCTCTGCCCTTGAGCGTGAACGATGGCATCTTGAATCCGGCTCCGCCGAGCAGATTGTCGACGACAGAGGGGTTGACGAGCGACCCGTCAAACCGTATGTCGGCGTTGATGCGCTTGAAGTCCATGGCGTTGCGGGCCTTTCCGGAGGCTTTGAGCGAGAATATGCCCGGCATGGCGGCGTCGAGGCGCGGGATGTCGACGTCATCGAGAATGCCCGAGGCCTCGACGGCGAGGCTGAGTGGTGCGCGGCCGGAAAGCGAGGAGGTGAAATATTTCAGGGATGGCATGAAAGCCTCGATGTCGGGAATACCGAGGCTTCCGGATGCGTTGACGGCCACGGGAGCCTCCGGTCTGAGCTCAAGAAGGGCGTTGGGAAGTCCGGCGGTGGCCTGAAGGGTGGAGTAGGGGGTCTTTACGAAGAAATCGCGCAGATTCATGCCCGTGGAATCCATGGCGAAGACACCGCTGCCTTCGGTGATCTCGAGTCCGCTGCGCTCTTTCGCCTTTACGGAGACTATGGGGAGGGAGATGACGGAGGCGGCGTTGTAGAAGTCTTTCAGCAGAATTTCGACGCCGTCAACCTCGATATAGGAGGGGTCGAATCCGGGCATGGGCTGCCCGCCTTTCACGGCATATAGAGCCTTGAAAGCCGAGAGCGACACGCTGTCGCCTCTGATCACCATGGGGGACGCCGGCACTGACGTGGAGTCGGGCGCGGCCTCTGGGAGGGGATGCGATTTGATATAGGCCGTGTCGGGGGTGAGATAGACCACATCGCCCTGCGTGGCCGCGAGGCTGCGTGCGGTGATCATGTTGCGGCCAAGGTCGACGACGCCCTTCCGCAGGGAGAGGCTGCGCGCGTGAAGCCGCAGGGTGTCGATGGTGGGGAGCATGCTCATGCCGAAGGTGAAGTTCTCCAGCTGGAGGTCGTCGGCGCTGATGAATATCGGGGTGGCGGTGGTGTCGGGCGCGGAGGGGCGCTGCCGCCATACGTCCATGAAAAGCGAGACGTCGCCGTCTTTGATTCTCGCCTTGTGGAGGAGTATGCGCATGTCGCGCAGGTCGGCCGAGCTGCGGTCGTCGACGGAGAGGAGCCCGGCGCGTATCTTCAGTATCATCGACGAGTCGGGGCTCACCATGCGGTAGTAGCCGTCGTTGAGGTCGAGGCGCTTTATCTGCACGTCGAGATTGAGAAGGGGGACAAGCCTGACGTCGGCCACGGCCTCGCGCACCACGGCCATCGTGTCGCCTGAAGCCTCGATGACGGAGACTCCCTGCAGGGATACGTCGACGGGCCATTTCAGCCGGAATTTCTCGATGCCGATCTTCATGCCCGTGGAGTTGTAGACGGCCTTGCAGGCCACATTTTTCACGAGGGTCTGCACCGGGGGGATGTAAAGGAGCACCGGGATGAGGAGAATGGCCACGACCAGCCATAGAAGCGTCTTGCAGACAATGCGCAGCCATCTCGGGCGTATGAGATGACGCTTCGCTTTCCCGGCGGGAGCGGGAGCACCTTCGGATTCGGGCTGTTGCCCCGGTGCCGGATGTATTGTCTTGTTGTCGTCGGCCATAGCGGAATCGTGGATTTTTCAGATTACGGGTGTCCCGGCGGGGCCGGGGTGGAAGCGTGTGTCGCCGGCTGCGGTCAGGGGCGGCTCCATCTTTTCTGGAGCAGGAGCCACATGCCCGCGCAGGCCGATGCTCCGGCAGCGTCGGCGGCCATGTCGGCCACCTCGAATCCGCGCCCCATGTCCATGAAGAGCTGAGCGAACTCCACGGCTATCCCTGCGAGAGCGGAGGCGAGCGCCGCTGCCACCACAGCCCGTGGAGGGAGGGGGCGCCAATTCCGCGACCTCTGCAGGTCGAGCATCGCCATGACGGCGAGAAATCCGAACATCAGGGCGTGGACCACTTTGTCGGCTCCCGGGAAGAAGGTGGGGCTTTCGTCGCCGAGCGGATCGGGCGAGAGGGTAAGCCACAGAATCAACGCGAGTGTCGCCGCCGTAGGCAGCCACGGTGGGAGTGCGGATATCTGTTTTCTTAACATTGGTGTATGTTAAAAAGTTTTTATATCTGTTTTGAAATCCTCATTCTTTGCCGAGGCGGGCGAGCATCTGCGAGGCTGTGAGGCCATGGGCGGGGTGTGTCCATGCCGGAGCGAGCTCGGCGAGGGGCTCGAGGAAAAACCGGCGTTCTTCGAGATGCGGATGGGGCAGTTTCAGCTCCGGAGTGTCGACGGTCAGGCGGTCGATGGCCACGATGTCGATGTCGATGACGCGGTCGCGGTAGCCACCGTCGGCGTCGCGGTGGGCTTCGGCCGATATCGACCTCTCGATCTGCCGCAGGGCGTGGAGAATGTCGAGCGGGGGAAGATCGGAATGAAATGCCATTCCGATATTGACAAAAGTATTGGTGGAGTCGAACCCCCAGGGTTCGGACTCCACCGCATGACTTAACTCGAAATCGCCGAATCTTCCGGCTATGGCACGCATGGCGCGGCTCAGGTTGAGCCTTCTGTCGCCCAGGTTGCTGCCTATGTTGACAATGACAAAGGCCATCAGAGCGATTTCTTCACTTCCACTTCTTCGTAGGCCTCTATGACATCGCCTTCGCGGATATCGTTGTAGCCCTGCACCGACAGACCGCAGTCGTAGCCGGAGACCACCTCCTTGACGTCGTCTTTGAAGCGCTTTAGCGAACCGAGTTCGCCGGAGTAGATCACGATGCCGTCGCGGATCACGCGCACTTTGCTCGCGCGCTTGATCTTTCCGTCGCGCACGATGGCTCCGGCGATAGTGCCCACCTTCGAGATGTGGTAGGTCTGGAGCACTTCGGCGGTGCCTGTGATCTCCTCTTTGATTTCCGGAGCGAGAAGACCCTCCATAGCGTCTTTCACCTCCTCGATGGCCTTGTAGATGACGGAATATAGACGAATCTCCACGCCCTCCTTTTCGGCCTCTCTGCGGGCTGCGCCCGAGGGACGCACCTGGAAACCGATTATGATGGCGTCGGAGGCCGCGGCGAGCGTCACATCGCTCTCCGAGATGGCGCCCACGCCCTTGTGGAGCACGTTGACCTGGATCTCGGGGGTGGAGAGCTTGATGAGAGAGTCGGAAAGAGCCTCTACCGAGCCGTCGACATCGCCCTTCACCACGAGGTTGAGCTCGTGGAAGTCGTTGAGGGCGCGGCGGCGTCCGAGTTCTTCGAGTCCGGGGCGCTTCTTGGTGCGGAGTCCGAGCTCGCGCTGGAGCTGCTCGCGCTTCGCGGCTATCTCGCGTGCCTCCTGCTCGGTGTCGAGCACATTGAAGGTGTCGCCGGCCGTCGGGGCTCCGTTCATGCCGAGGATCAGCACTGGAGCGGCCGGTCCGGCCTCGCTGACGCGCTGGTTGCGCTCGTTGAACATAGCCTTGATCTTGCCATAGTGGGTGCCGGCGAGTATTACGTCGCCTACGCGGAGGGTGCCGTTCTGCACGAGCACTGTTGCCACGTAGCCGCGGCCTTTGTCGAGGCTCGACTCGATCACGGAGCCCACGGCCTTGCGGTCGGGGTTGGCCTTGAGGTCGAGAAGCTCGGCCTCGAGAAGCACTTTCTCCATGAGCTCCTCCACTCCTATGCCTTTCTTGGCGGAGATGTCCTGGCTCTGATATTTTCCGCCCCATTCCTCCACGAGGTAGTTCATATTGGCGAGCTCCTCCTTGATTTTGTCGGGATTGGCGGTGGGTTTGTCGATCTTGTTGATGGCGAACACCATGGGCACACCCGCGGCCGAGGCGTGGTTGATGGCCTCGATGGTCTGGGGCATCACGTCGTCGTCGGCTGCCACGATGATGATGGCAAGGTCGGTGACCTTGGCGCCTCGGGCACGCATGGCGGTGAAGGCCTCATGGCCCGGGGTGTCGAGGAAGGTGATGCGGCGTCCGTCGGCGAGCTTCACGTTGTAGGCTCCGATATGCTGGGTGATGCCTCCGGCCTCGCCGGCGATCACGTTGGCCTTGCGGATGTAGTCGAGCAGCGATGTCTTGCCGTGGTCCACATGGCCCATGACGGTGACGATCGGGGGACGCGACTGGAGATCCTCTTCGTTGTCTTCCTCGGGGGTTATGGCCTCGGTGACGCTGGCGCTCACATATTCGGTGGTGAATCCGAATTCCTCGGCCACGATGTTGATGGTCTCGGCGTCGAGGCGCTGATTGATCGATACCATCACTCCGAGGTTCATGCATGTGGCGATGACGTTGTTGACGGGCACCTCCATGAGGTTGGCGAGGTCGTTGGCGGTGACAAACTCTGTGAGCTGTATCACGCGGCTCTCGGCCTCCTCGCGGCGCTGGTTCTCAAGCTCGCGGTTGTGGATGGCCTCTTTTTTCTCCTTGCGCCATTTCACTCCCTTCTTCGGGGCTTTGTTGGTGAGCCGTGCGAGAGTCTCCTTCACCTGCTTCTGCACGTCTTCGGGGTTCGACTCCTGACGCTGCGGCCTTTCGGCTCCGCGACGCGGTTTGTCGCCTCTCCTGTCGGAGCGTTTGCGGTCGGCGCCTCCGGCACCCTGCTGCGCACCCTGAGCGGGTTTGTCGCCCGATTTCTTGCGACGTTCCGCGCCGAATCCGGGCTGTGAGGCCGCTTTCTCGATGTCGACCTTCTCCTTCCCTATTCTCTTGCGTTTCTTGCGGTCGGCCGCCGAGGCATCGCCGGCCGGCTGTGTGGCTGCGCCCTGACGGTTGCGGTCGCCGCCTCGCCGGCGGTCGTCCTTCCCTCTTTTCTTGGGCCGTGTAGACTGGTTGAGCGCCGACAGATCGATTTTTCCGAGCACTTTGAGCTCAGGCTGCGCCGGGGGCGTGGAGAGTCTGAACACATTGCTTCTTGCGGGCTCTTCGCTTGCCTGCGTATCTGTGGCTCCGGACTGCTCTGCGGCAGTCCGGGCGCTATTGCCGCCTTCCTGCCTTGCAGGGGCTTTCTGGTCGGATTGGTTTTTTTTGTTCACTATGGTCTGTTCTGTGTGGACATCCGTTGATTCACCAGCGGCGACCGGAGTGCCGCTTTCTGCAGTCTTTGGGGTGTGGTCTTCATTATGTGGCGCGGAGGCTGCCGGTGTGGTCTTGATCTCCGGAGCTTTTGCCGGCTCGCTTGCCGCGGGAGCTGCGGGAGCCTTGGGGGCCTCGCTTACTGCGGGA
>JAUNFY010000079.1 GCA_030524805.1 Bacteroidales bacterium
GCTCTCTCCCCCCCCGAGTCAGTGATATCTGTTACTGTGCGCCGCACAAGGTGCGGCGTCCGAAGCACCCGCCACCCCCATCGCCGAAAAAATCCCCGACAAAAGGAGCCACCCGACCCATACCCGGCCGGGTGGCTCCTCTGCGATATGCTCCCACCCTCAATCGGTCAGTTCCACAGGAAGAAGCGGCATCGCTCCTTTCTTCGTGCATACATAAGCCGAAGTCTGCACCGCTTTTGAATGTGCCTCAGCAACTGATTTCCCCTTCAGTATGCAGGAAATGAATGCTGCCGTAAACGAATCGCCCGCACCGACAGTGTCTGCCACTTCCACTTTGGGAGTCGGCTGGAACGACACGTTGCCCGGCGTGAAGACATAGCTGCCGTTGATGCCGCACGTCAGGATAAGCATCTGCAGGTTGTATTTCCCGAGCAAAATCCAGCACTTGTCCTGAAGGTCGATGCCGGGATAGCCGAACATACGGCTCACCGTCACGAGTTCCTCATCATTTATCTTCAGTATGTTGCAGCGCTTCATCGAATTGCAGAGTATCTCCTTGTTGTAGAACCCCTGACGCAGATTGACATCAAACACGATCAAAGGCTTGTTCTCAACAGGGATAGCATCCAGGAAACGGTTGATGGTGTTGCGCGAGACAACGTTCCGCTGAGCGAGAGAACCGAAACATACAGCAGTCGTTTTCCCGGCCAGTTTCTCCAGGCTGTCGGTATATGGTATGTTATCCCACGCCACATTTTCCTTGATCTCATACTGCGGCACTCCCGCCTGATCTATCTCCACCTGCACCGTACCCGTAGGATAAGGCACAGTATCTATCTGATGCGTAAGTCCTTTCGATGTGAGATTCTCTACTATCTCGTGTCCGAGCGCGTCATCGCCAACAGCACTCACCACACAACTCGGAAGGCCGAATTGCGAAACGTGATATGCGAAGTTGGCCGGAGCGCCACCGATCTTCTTTCCTTCCGGGAGAACATCCCATAGCGCCTCTCCCATTCCTACTACTAATCCTTTCATGATACGATTTTATTTAACATTTTTGATTTTAAACGTATAATAAATATAAAACGTATAACAATCAAAAAAATGTATTAGGTTGAAGCCCGGAGCGCAGTCGTCAATGGTCTGCACTCCGGGCATTGTTTTTATCGAAGGCCGGATATGCCCCTCCCCCCCGAAGTCAGCGATATTTGTTACAGCGCCCCGGATTTATCCGGGCCCGGGCCGTCATTCGCCGAAATTCTTGTTGAAGAATGCCGCGATGCGGTCAAACGGGATGATGTCCTTCCGGTCATAAAGGTCGGTGTGGCTTGCGCCGGCCACTACCTCAAATTCCTTGTTCTCCCCCTTGAGCAGTGCGAAAGCGTCCTTCCCGAAATAGAAAGAATGAGCCTTGTCGCCATGCACTATCATCACGGCGTTCTCAAGCTCGCCGGCATATTCGAAAAACCTGAAGTTGAGGAAGGGCAACGGGGAAGTGGCGTTGAACCCGTCGTTGGAGTTGAGCGAACGCCGGTGATAACCACGCGGGGTCTTGTAATAGTCGTGATAGTCCTTTACAAACTGCGGTGCATCTTCCGGCAGAGGGTCAACCACGCCGCCGCCCGCCTTATACGTGCCGGTGCGGTAGTCTTCGGTACGTTGCGCGCTCAGGGCTGCCCGCTTGGCGTTGCGCAGAGCGGCTGTGTTCTCGCTGTCGAAATAGCCGTTGGCGTTTACGCGCGTCATGTCATACATCGTCGAGGCCACCGTAGCCTTGATGCGCGGGTCGTTGATTGCTGCCTCGATGGCGATGCCGCCCCATCCGCAGATTCCGAGGATGCCTACCTTCTCCGGATTCACATCGTCGCGGCAAAGCAGATAGTCTATCGCTGCGCTGAAATCCTCCGTGTTGATGTCGGGAGATGCCACGTGGCGCGGTTCGCCACCGCTTTCTCCGGTATACGACGGGTCAAAAGCGATCGTGAGGAAGCCGCGTTCAGCCAATTCCTGCGCGTAAAGTCCCGACGACTGTTCCTTCACCGCCCCGAAAGGTCCGCTCACCGCGATAGCCGGAAGTTTGCCGGTAGCTCCCTTCGGAACATACAGGTCGGCGGCCAGGGTTATGCCGTAGCGGTTACGGAAAGTCACCTTGCTGTGGTCTGTTTTCTCGCTCCGGGGAAACGTCTTGTCCCACTCCCCGACGAGTGTGAGATTCTCTGTTTTCATCATGCTGCTACTGTTTTCTGATTCTGTTTTTGCCGGAAGCGCCGTTGCCGACACTCCCGCAGCTAATAATGCCAAAAACAACTTTAATTTCATGATGCAAAATTACACCAATCCCTCCATAATAAACTACCATTTTCTTGGCATTTCCAACCAAAATCCTTGTTTCTGAGATTAGCGCCTCATCCCCGCCCCTCCGGCTCGGCCGATCAACCCTCATCTTGATGATTTATTTGCCGAAGTTGCCCGATTATTACATCCCGCTTGATTTTTTTTGTTAATTTTGCATCCGATTTCTACAGACTACAGATTTACAAAAATCAAACGAAGTTTTTTAAGCTTATGAGCGATATCAAACTGAAAGGGCATCTCGCCATGCTCGGCGCCAACGTGATGTGGGGACTCATGGCTCCGGTGGTGAAACTCACTCTCCTTTCCGGCATTGTGGCCCCCTTGCTGCTGGTCGACTTCCGGATGGTCGGCGCCGCAATCCTCTTCTGGCTCACATCCCTTTTCATGCCACGCGAGCACGTGCCCCTCCCCGACCTCCTGCGCCTCTTCGGAGCCGGCATGCTCGGCGTATGCTTCAACCAAGGCTGCTACATCATCGGCGTGAGCCTCACCACTCCCGGCGAGGCCAGCCTCGTCACCACCACCATGCCCATGTGGGTGATGCTGCTCGCATGGATTATCCTCCGCGAACCCATCAGCCTCAAGAAAGCCGGCGGCATAGTGCTCGGAGCCGCAGGCGCCCTCATCCTCGTGCTCGGCAGCGATGCCGGTGGCCAGACTGCCTCCAACCCCGCTCTCGGCGACCTCATAGTGCTCGCCGCCCAGTTCAGCTATGCCCTCTACCTCACCCTCTACCGCAACTTCATACGCCGCTACTCACTGGTCACTATCATGAAGTGGATGTTCCTCTCCGCTGCCTTGGTGTCTACGAGCGCCACATTCCCCGTCTGGACCTCCACAAGCTGGCAAAGCATCAGCGGCCCTGAATGGGCCGGTATCGCCGCAGTAGTGATCGGCGCCACCTACATCGCCTACATCTGCGTCATGATAGGGCAGAAAAACCTCCGGCCCACAATCGTAGGCATGTACAACTACGTGCAGCCGATAGTGGCCACCCTCGTGGGCATCTCGCTCGGCATGGACCGCATCACTCTCCTTAAAGTAGTGGCCATCGTGCTGATATTTAGCGGCGTCTGGCTCGTGACCGTAAGCAAATCACTCTCATCCGACAAGCAATGAAAATAATAGCCGACAAAAACATCCCCTTTCTCGAGGGCCGAATCTCCGGCGTGCAACCGGTGATGCTTCCCGCGGCCGAAATCGACCGCGACGCCGTGGCTGATGCCGATGCCCTCATGGTGCGCACCCGCACCTGCTGCGACGCGACGCTCCTCCATGACAGCGACGTGCGGCTCGTGGCCACCGCCACCATCGGCACCGACCATATCGACCTCCCCTGGTGTGCCGCCAACGGCATAGCCGTCTGCAACGCGCCGGGCTGCAACGCTCCCGGAGTGGCGCTCTATGTGTGGAGCTCGCTCCTGCGTGCCGGCTTCCGCCCGGAGCACGACACCCTCGGGGTTGTGGGCCACGGCCATGTGGGCAGCATCGTAGCCCAATGGGGCCGCCGCCTCGGCGCCCGCGTGCTCGTGTGCGACCCCCCGAGACAGAAAGCCGGTTGCGACGACGCCTCCTACATCAGCCTCCGCTCCCTCCTCCCGCAATGCGATGCCGTGACGCTCCACACTCCCCTCACCAGGCAGGGCGACTGCCCCACTTTCCACCTTATCAATGATGAGTCGATGGCCCTCATGAAGCCCGGCGCCATCCTGGTGAATGCAGCGCGAGGCGAGGTAGCCGACACCCGTGCGCTCGCCGATGCCATAAGAAGCGGACGCATCTCGAAAGCCATCATCGACACATGGGAAGGGGAACCCTCTCCCGATCCCAGACTGCTCGCCCTCGCCCACGTGGCCACGCCCCATATCGCCGGCTACAGCGTTGAGGGCAAGCAACGAGCCACCCGCATGGCCCTCGAGGCCCTGCACGACGTGCTCGGCCTCGACGTTGACCTCTCAGGCCTCGCACCCGCCTACCGCGAGCCCGACATCATCACTCCCGAAAATATAACGGAAGCTTTCGACCCCGCTCCCCTCACCACCGCCCTCAAGGCCGCTCCCGCCGATTTCGAACGCCTCCGCAACTCCTACCCCCTACACAGCGAACTCCGCTGACCCGCCCCCTGCCCGTGCCGGATAACATATTCCGGCGATAAGGTGCTCCCGCCCTGCCGCCCTTGTAACTTTGCCCCTAAAAAACGCTATGGATGAAATATTCAGAAGGGGCATGGCCGCATGGGATGCCCTCAACGCTTTCCGCCTCGAGCGAAACCGCTGCAAGCGCTACGTCTTCGGCTATCAGTGGGACGACTGCATCGAGGTCGACGGACGCCGCATGAAGGAGAAGGAATTTATCTGGGAGCAGGGCCAGTCTCCGCTCAAAAACAATATCCTGCGCCGCGTGCTGCGCAATGTGGTGGGCGTCTACCGCTCCGGCTATAAGGTGCCGGACGTGAAGGCCGCGTCCGCATCCGGCGCCAACCTGCGGCGCCTGCGCAGGCTCCGTCAGCGCATTTTCACCGAAAACCGTATGGAGCAGCTCGCCCCGCGTCTGCTCGAGGAGTTCCTCATCTCCGGGCTGGCAGTCGTCAGGCTCGGCCGGCGCCCTCTGCGCGATGCCGGCGCAGGCCTTACGGACGTCAGGATTCTCCCCGTAACCCCCGACAATTTCTTCTTCCATTCCGACGGCTACGATCCCCGTGGCCTCGATGTCGACATGCTCGGCGAGAAGCACAGCGTCAGCTATGCCGCGCTTGTGGCCATGATGGGCCGGAGCATCGACGACCTCCGCCGCCTCGAAGCGATCTACCCGATGCAGAACGCCACGGGCGCTCCCTGCCATGTGTCGGAGATTTGGTATAAGGAGACGAATGTGGAAGCCTTCGTCCACGACCGCGACCGGGGCTGCCTGCGCAAGATGCCGCTCCGCCGGGCTCTCCGCCATGAGAAGAGGGGATGCCGCGTAGTGTGTGCTGCCTCTTCCGCTTGGCGTTGCCGCTGGTATGCCGACGACGGCTCCCTGCTTCGCGACGACGGACTCCACGCCACGCATCCCTACGTATGGAAAGCCTACCCGTTCCTCGACGGCGAGGTCCATTCCTACGTCAACGACATAATCGACCAGCAGCGCTACGTCAACCATCTCATCACCCTCTACGATTTCATCATGAAGTCGAGCGCAAAGGGTGTCCTGCTCTTTCCCGACGAGTCGATGCCGCGCGACATGACCCTCCAGGACATTGCCGACGAGTGGTCGAAGTTCAACGGCGTCATTCCCTACCGTGCCCAGCCCGGAATCCCGCTGCCTACACAGGTGAGCGGCAATGCGGCCAACATCGGCATCACCGAACTGCTCAAGATCGAGATGCAGATGTTTGAAGACATCAGCGGCGTCTCCCCCACCCTGCAGGGCAAACTCGAGAACACTGCCGCCAGCGGCACCCTCTTCGCCCAGCAGAACCAGGCGGCCATGACATCCCTGCTCGACGTCGTAAGCAGCTTCCATGAGTTCATCGCCATGGTGGCGGACTGCTCCGCAGCATTGCCCGATGCGGTTGACTGCAAGAACCTTGCAGTCAAGTCCATTTTTTAAGATTTATTAATACTCCAGATTTGGCAGGCTCACTTTTTAACCCTAACTTTGCCTTCACAACAACGAAATATAAACCACAGCCACCCCTCCAAGGCGGCTCCAAACAAGATAATGAAATGGCAAAGAAAGTAGCGAAAAAACAGGTCGGTGCCCGCATAGCCGACATGGATGAGAAACGCAAGGCCCTCGACATGGCTATGGCTCATCTGGAGAAAGACTTCGGTAGCGGCACAATCATGCGCCTCGGCGACGACGCCGTGCAGGACGTGGAGGTGATCCCCACAGGCAGCATCGGCCTCGACTATGCCCTCGGTGTCGGTGGTCTCCCGAGAGGTCGCATCACTGAAATCTACGGCCCCGAATCGTCGGGTAAGACCACTTTGGCCATTCATGTGGTTGCCGAAGCTCAGAAGATGGGAGGCATCTGCGCCATCGTCGATGCCGAACACGCTTTCGACCGATTCTACGCCGAGAAACTGGGTGTGGACGTCAACAATCTCTGGATTGCACAGCCCGACAACGGAGAGCAGGCCCTCGACATCGCCGAGCAGCTCATCAACTCCGGTGCCATCGACGTACTCGTGGTCGACTCCGTGGCTGCCCTCACCCCCAAGGCGGAGATTGAAGGCGAGATGGGCGACAAGAACGTCGGCCTCCACGCGCGCCTCATGAGCCAGGCAATGCGAAAACTCACCGGCACTATCGCCAAGACGCGCACATGCTGCATCTTCATCAACCAGATACGCGAAAAAATCGGCGTGATGTTCGGCAATCCCGAGACCACCACCGGCGGCAACGCGCTCAAGTTCTACAGCAGCGTACGCCTCGAGATCCGACCCAGCGGCTTCATCAAGGATGGAGAGCAGGCCATCGGACGCGTGGCTAAGGTGAAGGTGGTGAAAAACAAAGTGGCGCCCCCCTTCATGAAGGCTGAGTTCGAGATTCTCTTCGGCGAAGGCATCTCCCGCGCAGGCGAGATTGTAGACCTCGGTGTCGAGCACGGCATCATACAGAAGTCGGGAGCATGGTTCAGCTATGGCGGCAACAAGCTCGGACAGGGTCGCGACGCCGTGAAACGCGTGCTCAAGGAAAACCCGCAGCTCGCCAATGAGATTGCCGAAAAGATCACTGCCAAGATGAATGCCGACCGCGATGCAAAGCGCCCCATGGGCAACCCCTTCCTCCCGAGCGAAGACAGCGTGGTGACATCGGAAGACGACGTCGACATCGCAGCCGAACCCGACGCTTCCGACTCGGGCGAGGACCTCTTCGGCGACGACTTCGCCCTCTGACCCGACAACTCCACGCGGACCTCTCCTCTCCTGATGCAAAACTCATCTACCCGCAAATAAAAAAGGATGCCTTCCGGCATCCTTTTTTATTTTCCTCCGGACTCTTCCCGTCCGGCGTGAATACTGCTCTATGAAAGGGAATCATCCCACGCACGCTCCCGGACGGACCTCGCCCTGAGGACCGATCACCACAAGCCGGCCGTCGGCATCCACGGCACTCATTATCATGCCCTGGCTTTCAACTCCCTTCAGCTTGCGAGGCGCGAAGTTTGCTATGAAGCAAACCTCCTTGCCTATGAGGTCTTCCGGATTATAGTATTTGGCGATACCGCTCACTATGGTGCGGCCTCCCATGCCGTCGTCGATCTTGAACTGCAGCAGCTTGTCGGCCTTAGGCACCTTGGTGCATTCCAGCACCTTGCCCACGCGGATATCCATCTTCTCGAATGTCGGGAAGTCCACTTCCGCCTTCACGGCTTCAGGCTGCCACTCCTCGAGCAGACGCTGCTCGCGCGCCTTCACCAGCTTCTCAACCTGAGCGTCGATCACTCCGTCTTCAATCTTCTCGAAGAGCAGCGACGGCTCGTCAAGCTGCGCGCCCGGAGCTATCAGGTCGAAGCGGCCGGCCATCTCCCAGTTCAGTTCGGGCAGATGCAGCCAGCTGCGGAGCTTGCCGCTCATGAACGGGGTGAACGGCTCAAACACCACGCAGAGCTGAGCGCAGAGCTGCACCGAGAGGTTCAGTATCGTGGCCACCCGTTCCGGATCTGTCTTCCAGAGTTTCCACGGCTCGGCATCGGCCAGATACTTGTTGCCGATGCGTGCCACCTGCATGGCCTCCTCCAGCGCCTTGCGGAATTTGAACTCGTCGAGGTTGGCGCCAACGGCGGCTACTGCCTTCTCCGTGTCGGCCATCATCTCCGTGTCGAGCGGAGTAAGCACCCCGCATTCAGGCACCTTCCCGCCGTAGTATTTGTGCAGAAGCACCAGCGCGCGGTTGATGAAGTTGCCAAGTATCGCCACAAGTTCCGAATTGTTGTGGGCCTGGAAATCCTTCCATGTGAAGTTGTTGTCTCTCGTCTCGGGGGCGTTGGCTGTCAGCACGTAGCGCAGCGTGTCCTGCTTGCCCGGAAGTTCCTGCAGATATTCATGCAGCCACACTGCCCAGTTGCGCGACGTCGAGATCTTGTCGTTCTCAAGGTTCAGGAATTCGTTGGCCGGAACATTGTCGGGCAGGTTGTAGCTGCCGTCGGCCATCAGCATCGACGGGAACACTATGCAGTGGAACACGATGTTGTCCTTGCCGATGAAATGTATCATCCGCGTCTCCGGATCCTTCCACCACCGTTCCCAGTCGTAGCCGACTGCCTCTATCGTGTTGGAGATGTAGCCGATAGGTGCGTCAAACCATACGTAGAGCACCTTACCCTCGGCCCCTTCCACCGGCACCGGGATGCCCCAGTCGAGGTCGCGGCTCACGGCGCGGGGCTGAAGGCCGAGGTCGAGCCACGACTTGCACTGGCCGTAGACGTTCGGCTTCCATTCCTTGTGCTCCTCCAGTATCCACTGGCGCAGACGCGGCTCCCACTTGTCGAGAGGCAGAAACCAGTGGAAGGTCTCCTTCAGCACCGGCGTGTTGCCCGTGATCGCCGACTTCGGATTGATCAGGTCGGTGGCATTGAGCGAAGTGCCGCATTTCTCGCACTGGTCGCCGTAGGCATGCTCGTTGCCGCAGTGAGGGCACGTGCCCGTCACATAGCGGTCGGCCAGAAACTGTCCGGCCTCCTCGTCGTAGAGCTGCATCGAGCTTTTCTCTATGAATTCGCCCTTCTCGTAGAGGCGGCGGAAATAGTCGGATGCCGTCTTGCGGTGTGTCTCCGACGTCGTGCGGCCATACACGTCAAACGAGATGCCGAGCTGCTCGAACGAGTCCTTGATTATGTTGTGGTAGCGGTCTACTATGTCCTGGGGCGTTACCCCTTCTTTCTTGGCCTTGATCGTGATGGGCACTCCGTGCTCGTCGCTGCCGCCCACGAAGAAGACCTCCTCACCTTTCAGGCGGAGATAGCGGGCATAGATGTCGGCCGGTACATACACTCCCGCCAGATGCCCGATATGCACCGGGCCGTTGGCGTAGGGGAGAGCTGATGTGATAAGCGTTCTTTTGAATTTCTTCATATATTGTTATTTCTGCTGGTTCTTGAGAAGGTCGCGGATTTCGGTGAGGAGTTTCTCCTCGGCGGTCGGTTCCGGAGCCGCTGCGGGTGCCTCTTCCTCTTTCTTCTTGAATTTCATTATCACGCGAAGAGCCACGAAGATGGAGAAGGCTATGATGAGGAAATCCACGATGTTCTGGATGAATAGGCCGTAGTTGATGGCCACTTCCTCCACGGCTGCAGCGTCGCCTACTGCCTCTTTGCCCGCTGTGATGACGTATTTCAGGTTCTTGTATCCGTCACCGCCGGTCACGAGCGAGATGATAGGCATGATGATGTCGTTGACAAGTGATGTCACTATCTTGCCGAAGGCTCCGCCCACGATTACGCCGACTGCCATGTCGACCACATTGCCTTTCATCGCGAACTCCTTGAAATCTGATAAGAATTTTCCCATAGTCGTAAATTTTTAGTTCCGCGCGGCATGCCCGGAAGTCTGTCTGCCGGAAAATTCCGGCATTCCCTCCCGGTCCGCCGCCTGCGGATTGATGTAATTTTTTTGCTTTGCAAATCCGCATTTTCTCGGGGCGCCCACGCGCTGCCGGAGCGCCGGAAATTGAGCCCCAATGTAATGCAACTGCAAAATTAACAATTAATTTTGATATATTAACCTTAAAAAACGCGAAAAAATAGAGGAATAACAAAAATATTTTGTTAACTTTGCATTGTGAAACGCCGAAAACGCGCTCTTGGTTCGGTGACACCGTTCCCCCGCGTTGATAACCGGCTGTTTTGCAGGCGATAAAAAACTTAACCCAATAGTTAAACAATAATAAGGTATTATGACAAAGATTGGTATCAACGGCTTTGGCCGTATCGGTCGTTTCGTATTCCGCGCATCTGTGAAGCGCGACGACATCGAGGTTGTTGCAATCAACGACCTTCTCCCCGTAGACTACATGGCCTACATGCTCAAGTATGACACTATGCACGGCAAGTTCGAAGGCACTGTTGACTACGACCTCGAAAAGAGCCTCCTCATCGTTAACGGTAAGGAAATCGTCGTTTCAGCTTGCCGCGACCCGAAGGAAATCGCTTGGGGCGCTAAGGGTGCTGAATACGTAGTTGAATCTACAGGTCTTTTCCTCACTAAGGAAAAAGCTCAGGGCCACATCGACGCTGGCGCTAAGTATGTCGTTATGTCCGCTCCCTCAAAAGACGACACCCCCATGTTCGTTTGCGGCGTTAACCAGGACACTTACGTTAAGGGTACTCAGTTCGTTTCAAACGCTTCCTGCACTACCAACTGCCTCGCTCCCATCGCTAAGGTGCTCAACGACAAGTTCGGTCTCAAGGAAGGTCTCATGACTACTGTTCACTCCACTACTGCTACTCAGAAGACTGTCGACGGTCCTTCCATGAAAGACTGGCGCGGTGGCCGTGCTGCTTCCGGCAACATCATCCCCTCTTCCACTGGCGCTGCCAAGGCTGTAGGCAAAGTGATCCCCTCGCTCAACGGCAAGCTCACTGGCATCTCCATGCGCGTCCCCACTCTCGACGTGTCTGTAGTTGACCTCACTTGCGTGCTCGAAAAGCCCGCTACCAAGGAAGCTATCTGCGCTGCCATGAAGGAAGCTGCTGAAGGCGAACTCAAAGGCGTGCTCGGCTACACTGAAGACGCTGTTGTTTCCAGCGACTTCCTCGGCGACACCCGCACTTCTATCTTCGACGCAAACGCCGGCGTTTACCTCACTGAAAACTTCGTGAAGGTAATCTCCTGGTACGACAATGAGATCGGCTACTCCAACAAGGTTCTCGACCTCATCGCCCACATGAAGAAAGTAAACGGCTGATCCAACCCCACCCGATAAAAAAAAGGCGCCCCAAAGGCGCCTTTTTTCATCTCCTCCCCCGCCCCGCCCCCCTCTCCTCCCCCGGTACCGCGCCGATCTCCGAGCGGCGCCCCAAAGCCCCCGCTCTCCCCGCCACAGCGCCGTCCCCTCCCCCGGTATCGCGCCGCACGCCCCGCGGGCCCCCCCCGCCCCCCCCCCCCCCAAGGGGGGGGGGTCTGGTGGTGGGG
>JAUNFY010000010.1 GCA_030524805.1 Bacteroidales bacterium
GATTATCCATGATTATTCATGATTGCGCTTGATGAGCCATGAATATCCCGCAAATAATCCGGCAGCCGCGTAGATAACATGAAAATAACGCTTATAAAAGTTGCGTGATTCGATTTTCTTTGTTACTTTTGTAGTTGAATAACCAGATTTCTGACATGAACAAATACGGATATATCAGAGTTGCAGCAGCATATCCGGAAGTGGCTCTTGCCAATCCGAAGCTCAACGCCGAAAGAATCGCCGACATGATCGGCTCACTTTCCGGCAACGGCGCGGAACTTATCGTCTTTCCGGAACTCAGCCTCACCGGCTACACCTGCGGCGACTTATTCAACCAACACATACTGCTCGATGCGGCGCTCGACCAACTCTCTACCCTCTGCGCCGCTACTTCCACCACCGGAAGCACTGCCATCGTGGGTCTTCCGGTAAGATACCGCGGACGACTTTACAACTGCGCGGCCGTTATTCAACGCGGTGAAATACTTGGCATTGTACCTAAATGCTATCTCCCCAACTATAATGAGTTTTACGAAAAAAGATGGTTCTCATCCGGTCTGCAGCTTTACGTTCCGGATGGCAAACAATACAATACCATAGAAATCGGCGGCCATGAGATTCCTTTCGGCATAAACATTCTCTTCCGCTCCGGAAACGTCAAGTTTGGCGTGGAGATATGCGAAGACATGTGGGTGCCCAATCCGCCGAGCACAACCCTCAGCGTGGCAGGAGCCGACATAATCGCCAACCTCAGCGCCACCGATGAGATCATAGGGAAACACTCTTTCCTGCTTTCACTGCTGCGCGAGCGCTCGTCGAGATGCAAATGCGGATACGTCTATGCGTCGTCGGGGCCGGGCGAGTCAAGCACCGACCTCGTCTTCTCCGGCAACGCCATAATAGCCGAGGACGGAGAGATATTATGCCAGACCGAACGGTTCCGCAGAATGCCGAGCTATGCCATAGCCGACATTGACGTAGAAAAAATACGCAATGCGCGCCAGCGCCAGTCGAGCTTCGGACAGAACGACATCGTGCTTCCCACTTTCGGCTCGAAAGAATCGGGACAGTCACTGCCTGATGGACCGCTCATGCGCAATATCCTGCCTTATCCCTTCATAGTCTCCGACCCGAATCTTTTCAAAGAACAATGCGATGAAATCATCGCCATCCAGTCGTGGGGGCTCGAGCAACGCCTTGTAGCCACCAACTGCAAGTCGCTCGTGATCGGCATCTCCGGAGGCCTCGATTCCACACTCGCTTTGCTCGTGGCAGTGAGAGCCTTCGACAACCTTGGCCTCGACAGAAAGGGAATATTGGGAGTGACGATGCCCGGGTTCGGCACATCCGACCGCACCCACAACAATGCCACCGAACTGATGAACCTCATGGGCATCTCGCATCAGGAAATCAGCATTGCGAAGGCAGTAACCCAACATTTTGCCGACATCGGGCATGACATGGAGAAGCACGATGCCACCTACGAAAACTCGCAGGCGCGCGAAAGGACCCAGATTCTCATGGACCTCGCCAACCAAACCGGAGGCATGGTGCTCGGCACCGGTGACCTTTCGGAACTTGCCCTCGGATGGTGCACCTACAATGGCGACCACATGTCGATGTATGGAGTGAACGCGTCAGTGCCAAAGACACTGATACGCCATCTTGTAGGTCACATGGCGCTCGGTTTCGCCCCCGATATCCGAAGCATTCTCGAAGACATCGTCAACACCCCGATCAGTCCCGAACTCACGCCAGCCGACAAAGACGGCAAGATAGCGCAAAAGACGGAAGACCTCGTGGGCCCCTACGACCTGCACGATTTCTTCATCTACAACATCATAAAGGAAGGTTTCTCCCCCTCGAAAACCTACATGCTGGCATGCAAGGCTTTTGCGGAAGGGCCTTATTCCGACGACCGACCCGTGTTCTCTCCCGAAACCATCAAGAAATGGCTCGTAACCTTCATCCGCAGATTCTTCAGCCAGCAGTTCAAACGCAGCTGCATGCCCGACGGCCCGAAGGTAGGCCCGGTATCCTTCTCCCCGCGCGGCGACCTCCGGATGCCATCCGACGCTTCCGCAAGCCTGTGGATGTCGGAGGCAGAGGCCTTGTGATGCTGCGGCGTGCACGTAAATATATGATCGCTTAATCCAAATCTGAAATTGTGGACATAGAAAACAATACACCAAGATATGAGGGATATGAGGAAGACGACCTCCGCAATGCCCTCGACACGCTGCGGAAAGGTGGCATCATCCTCTACCCTACCGATACCGTATGGGGCATCGGCTGCGACGCGCGCAATGCCGAAGCCGTGGCTAAGATCTACGACCTGAAGAAAAGGGCAGACTCAAAGTCGATGCTCGTTCTCGTGGGTTCGGAGGGAATGCTTCAGCGCACCGTGAAAGAAGTGCCCGACATAGCATGGCAGTTGATCGATGCTGCCGTGAACCCGATGACAATAATCTATGATGACGCCGTAGGCGTGGCTCCCAACCTCATCGCCTCCGACGGAAGCCTGGGCATAAGGATAACGTCGGAAAAATTCAGCCGCGCGCTCTGCGACAGGCTGAGGGCTCCTCTCGTATCGACTTCGGCCAACGTGAGCGGTGAACCGACACCTCACTCTTTTGCGGAGATATCTCCGGCCATCATCGATGGCGTCGACTACGTGTGCCGCTACAGAAGAGACGACGATAAGGAAGCGAAGCCGAGCAACATCATAAAAATTACGCGTGGCAACATTGTGAAGGTGATCAGATGAAAGGAATGACAGCATCTATAAGGAGCGAACGCACGAAGCTTGTGTTGACGGACTGGGTGACCGCCAACCTCTCGGTGTTTGTATTCAATATCTTCAGATGCTTCATGGCCAACCCTCTCCACGACTCGATAAGCGACGTGGCTAACTATATCATGCAGCCGAAACTCTGCATGGAACAGTTTCTTATCCCGCTCATCCTTCTGTTTCTTTACTGGATCTCTGGGTTCTACAACAATCCCTTCGGCAAATCACGCTTCTACGAACTGCTCAACACGGCACTCATCTCCGCCATCAGCACCATCCTCATACATCTGAGCCTGCTCACCAACGACCAGATGAACGACATCGAGGCAAACCTGGTGCAGATAGTCTTGATTTTCCTTATCTTCTTCAGCCTGACCTTTTCCGGACGCCTTTTCGTCATCAACAGGCAGATAAGGCATTTCAAGAAAAAGGAATGGAAATACCGGGCCGTCGTGGTCGGCAATTCCTCCAAGGCTCACGCCCTCGCACGCCAGATTTCCGGCAGCAAAGCCATCATCACCACCGAGATAATCGGATTTTTCCACATTCCCGGCGAGGATGACAGCGACAACTCTGCATGGAATCTTGAGGACATCGCGCGGATATGTTCCGACCGCAATATCGATCATATCATAATATCGCCCGAAAAATCTGACGACAACACCGTGCTCAATCTCGTGTATCAGCTGTTTCCTCTCGGAATACCGCTGAAACTGAGTCCTGACACCATCAACTTCATGACATCTTCGATTCATCTCAAGGATATCTATGGCCAACCTTTGGTCGACCTTACGCATTCGAGGATGAGCGAAGGGAGCAAAAACATGAAGCGCACCATCGACGTGGTGGCAAGTGCCATAGTCCTCGTGCTATTGTCGCCGCTGTTCCTGCTGGTAGCCCTATGGGTGAGACTTGACTCTCCCGGACCTGCCTTCTACACCCAGCAGCGCATCGGGCTGAGGCAGAAACCTTTCAACATAATCAAATTCCGCACGATGCGCACCGATGCCGAAGCCGACGGTCCTCAGTTGAGCAATGATGATGACCCGAGGGTGACGCGCTACGGTCGATTCCTGCGGAAATACCGCATAGATGAGATACCACAGTTTTTCAACGTGTTGAAAGGCGACATGAGTCTTGTGGGGCCGAGGCCGGAGCGTGAGTTCTTCCTCCGCCAGATCATCAGGAAAGCACCCTACTACACGCTACTCTATCAGACCCGGCCCGGCATCACGTCGTGGGGAATGGTGAAATACGGATATGCGTCGCATGTCGACGAAATGGTGGAGAGATCAAAATACGACCTGCTCTACATCAGCAACATGTCGATACTCGTGGATTTCAAGATCATGCTCTACACCGTGCTCACCATCCTGAAGGGTAAAGGCAAATGATCGCGACGCAAGAGATTGCCCGGCGACAGGAACACATATTAACCATACAAGCTAAAAAACGTATATAGAAATTGGCATATAAAGAAACACACAACTGGTTTACCGACCGATGGGCCGAAGTGGTCAGCTGGCGTGAACGCCACATCAAGGAGCGGAATTTCGTGATATTTCTCGCCTTGGTGGTGGGTGTGGTGTGCGGATTCGCAGCCCAGCTGCTGAAATATCTTATCCACACCATCGCACATCTGCTGACATCGCACTTCAGCGCCACAACCGGCAACTGGCTCAATCTCGTCTACCCCGTAGTGGGCATAATCATAGTGACAATTTTCATCAAATACGTGGTGAAAGACAACGTAAGCCATGGCGTCACCAAAGTGCTCTACGCTATCTCGAGGCGTAAATCGCGCCTCAAGAAAAAGCACATGTACGCGTCGCTCGTCGGGTCGGCCGTCACGATCGGTTTCGGCGGATCGGTCGGAGCCGAGGGCCCGATAGTCTACACAGGAGCCGCGATAGGCTCCAACGTGGGGCAGGCGTTCCGGCTTTCTCCCCGCATCCTGATGCTACTCGTCGGTTGCGGAGCCGCCGCCGGTATCGCCGGAATCTTCCGCGCCCCTATCGCGGGGATGCTTTTCACACTTGAGGTGCTGATGATCGACCTCACCGGCGCCACCGTGATGCCCCTGCTCATATCTTCAATCAGCGGCGCCACAGTGGCATACGTGCTTGAAGGTTACGGCGCGGAATTCTTCTTCTCGCAAAGCGAGCCCTTCATGACCACCCGCATTCCCTGGACCATCCTGCTCGGCGTGCTGTGCGGCTTCGTCAGCCTCTACTTCACCAAGATGATGTTCATGCTCGAAAGCTGGTTCGGCTCATTCAAGAGCCGCTGGATCAAGATCACGATAGGCGGAGTGATACTCGCCGGACTCATTTACGTATTTCCACCGCTCTACGGCGAAGGTTACGACGCCATCAACGTGCTTCTTGACGGCGACGTAAGGGGCATACTCGACGGATCAATCTTCTATGGCGACCGCATCAATCCCTGGTCGATCACGCTCTTCGTGACGTGCCTTGTGCTCACCAAAGTGCTGGCGACCACATCCACAAATGCCGCCGGCGGCGTTGGCGGCACCTTCGCGCCCTCGCTGTTCGTGGGAGCGATGACCGGATTCCTCTTCGCCTACGTGTTCAATCTCATGGACTTCGGCATCGAGCTGAGCCAGAAAAACTTCTCGCTCATGGGTATGGCCGGAGTGATGAGCGGAGTGATGCACGCACCGCTGATGGCAATCTTCCTTACCGCTGAAATGACAGGTGGCTACAACCTCTTCCTTCCGCTCCTGATTGTTTCGTGCCTTTCCTACATGACCATCAAGGCATTCATGCCCTACAGCATCTACACCATGCGACTCGCCAAGCAGGGCGACCTCCTCACCCATGAGAAAGACAAGACCGTGCTCACGCTGCTGAAGATCGACAACGTGATTGAGAAAGACTTCATCGAAGTTCATCCGGAGCAAAGCCTGAAGCAGATGGTGGAGGCTATCTCGATGAGCAGCCGCAACCTTTTCCCCGTGACAGACAACGACGGGATGCTGAAAGGAATAGTGATTCTCGATGACATACGCAACATCATGTTCCGCCCGGATCTCTACCGCAAGATGCACGTGAGCCGTTTCATGGCGATGCCTCCGGCCAGAATAGAAATCTCAGACACAATGGACAAGGTGATGAACACTTTCGACAAGACCGGTGCATGGAATCTTCCGGTTGTCGACAACGGCAGATACGTCGGTTTCGTATCCAAATCAAAGATCTTCAACTCCTACCGGAGGGTGCTCAAGCATTATGCCGACGACTGAGAGCAATCGCTGACACCACTAATGAGACAAAAGGAGACAGACATTTTATAATCATATTTTTGCTAATCAAGTTTCTACAACCTCAACCTCACTGAATGGACAAGAATAGTTTTAAGATAGTATTTTTCGGCACTCCCGAATTTGCCGTGGAGAGTCTTGACGCATTGGTAGGCAATGGATACAATGTGGCTGCAGTGGTGACGATGCCCGACAAGAAAGCGGGGCGCGGACATGCGCTGTTGCAGAGCGACGTGAAGAAATATGCCCTCTCTAAAGGGCTGCCCGTGCTTCAGCCGGAAAAACTGAAATCGCCCGATTTCATCACCCAACTGAAGGAAATAAATGCCGATCTCTTCATAGTGATCGCTTTCAGGATGCTCCCGCGCGAGGTGTGGGACATGCCCCGTCTCGGCACTTTCAACCTGCACGCTTCCCTGCTGCCCAAATACCGCGGTGCTGCCCCCATCAACCGCGCCGTGATGAACGGTGAGACTGAAACCGGAGTGACCACTTTCTTCCTCAAACATGAGATCGACACCGGCGACATGATAAGGCAGGAAAAGATCGACATACTTCCTGAAGACAACGTAGGCGACGTGCACGACAAACTGATGCATCTCGGTGCGCAGATGGTGGTGGATACTGTCGACTCCATCCTCGACGGCACTATCCGCACCACACCGCAGCCTGAGGGTGAGTTCACTCCGGCACCCAAGATTTTCAAGGAGGATTGCCAGATAAACTGGACGGCTACATGCTCGCAGATTCATAATCATGTGCGCGGCCTGAGCCCCTACCCTGCCGCGTGGACCACCATGCAGGAAAAATCGGGTAAACTGCTTGACTGCAAGGTTTTCGAAACCGTCACTACCGAGGATTCATGCTTCGGCCATGAACCGGGCGAAGTAAAGATAGACGGCAAAGAACTGCGTGTAGCTACCGGCGACCGCTGGATAAAGATAGCGTCGCTGCAACCGGCAGGCAAGAAACGTATGGAAGCCTCAGCCTTCCTGTTGGGTTATCATCCGGAGCGTTTCATCTCGAAATAAGCACCAAGTCAGAAATCCACGAAAAAAAATATAAAACACACACTGGACCCGGAGCCGAAAAATAAACTTTTCGACTCCGGGTTTATGGTATTGTCGCAATGCGAAAGCGGCAATGTAGCAACAGTATGCAGTAACAGTGTGCGGCAACAATCTATAAATTGCTGACGGTTACGTTTCCTTTATCATCAGCAATTTGTC
Source organism: Bacteroidales bacterium (assembly GCA_030524805.1). GTDB lineage: Bacteria > Bacteroidota > Bacteroidia > Bacteroidales > Muribaculaceae > Lepagella. The sequence goes on from JAUNFY010000010.1 coordinate 7,304, forward strand.
TCCGGCGTGGAGACGGCGCGTGCCGTTGGGCACTATGTAGCGATCACCCCGCTTGATCATTATCACCAGACAACCTTCCGGCAACGTCATGTCGCGCAGAGTGTTGCCTCTTGACAAATGGGCGGAATTGAGAGTGATGGTCTGCAGGCTGGTTGGGATATCGTCGGCAAGTTCCACGCCGAAGTTGTCGTCAGATTCGGCTGTGTCGTCGACAAGACCGAGACGGCAGGCCACGCCAATAACGGATGTGCCTTGAATAAGAAGCGACAACAATGTGATGAAAAACACGATGTTGAAGATCTGCGAGGCTCCCTCTATTTCCGCCACCACCGGATAGGTGGCAAAAATGATCGGCACCGCACCCCTCAGGCCTACCCACGACACAAACAACTTGGGCCGCAGGCCAATCTTGCGGAAAGGAGCAAGCGAGAGAAACACACTGACGGGACGCCCCACCGCAATCATGAAAGCGCCGATGATGAGCGAAACAGCCGCAACATCTATCATTTCATGAGGATTGACCAGAAGTCCGAGCATAAGGAACACCACTATCTGCGCAAGCCAGGCCATTCCATCTATAAACTTCGAAAGGCCACGGTGGTTGGGCAGCTGAGCGTTGCCGAGCACAATTCCGCATATATACACAGCCAGATAGCCATTGCCCGAGAGAGCCGAAACAAGCGTAAAGGTCAGGAACACACACCCTAACATCATGATTGCAACCATTGAGGTAAGCTGCGATGCGTCTTCCTGTACTTTTGAGCCCCGTCCGAGCCGCTGATAAAGGGCGATGAGTCTGATGGCGATACGCCCCATCAGATAGCCACCTATCGCACCCACCCCGAACTGCAGCAACAGCTCCATGATTATGGAGCCGGCCGAGAGGTCCGCACCAATGGTTATGGTTTCAATCAATATGATTGTCAGCATATATGCCATAGGGTCGTTGGATCCGCTCTCGAGTTCGAGCATAGGGCGCAGATTGTTGCGCAGCCCGACCTTCTGGCTCCCCAGAATTCCGAAGACCGAAGCAGAGTCGGTAGACGACATCGTGGCGGCAAGCAGAAGCGAGGGCAAAAGCGCGAAGTGGATGTTGGTCCAGCTCATGCCCGAGAGCCACCAGATGAAGAGGCCCGTTATCCCGGCGGTGAGCAGCACACCGACTGTAGAGAGTACCAAACCGGGACCAAGAACCGGCCTGATGGCTGATATCTTGGTGCCCATGCCGCCCGAAAACAGTATAATGCAAAGGGCAATCATGCCGATGAACTGTGCGGAGTGCATGTTGCCAAACTGAATGCCGAGGCCATCGCAACCGAAGCCCATGCCCACAAGCAAGAAAATGAGAAGCAGAGGGAATCCGAACCTGTAGCTTGTCTTGCCGAACAGCACACCTGCGATAAGCAGCGCAGATCCGATCAGCAGAATATTTTCAGAAGTGATGTAATCCATTGTTGTAACTTAGAATATATATGAATATATTGAAGGTCGCAACATCGCTCCATTTTACTATAACGACATGCCTTCAACGATATGATCGATCGCAGTCAGTTCCTCGCGTGAGAACTCCATCTTCGCCACGGCCTGCAGCGAATCGGCAAGCTGCGCCGTGCTGCTGCTGCCTACAATCACAGATGTGACGCCCGGATGAGCGAGAACCCACGAGAGCGACATCTGGGCAAGCGTCTGCCCACGCTTCGCCGCTATTTCATTGAGGCTGCGCACTTTCTCTATAAGTTCACCGCTAATCTGCGAGGTCTTGAGAAACTTACCCTGCATGGCACGCGAATCGGCCGGTATGCCATTGAGGTAGCGACCGGTAAGCACTCCCTGCGCAAGAGGTGAGAAACCGATGAATCCGACACCATTCTCAACGACATTGTCGAGTGTTCCATCAAGCGACACCCTTCTGTCGATCATGTTCAGGCGATCCTGGAATATCAGGCACGGAACGTCGTGCCGGCGCAGATAATCAAAGCCGAATTTCGCTGCCTCCACCGGCCAGCGAGAGATGCCGACGTAGAGAGCTTTGCCCGCCCTGACGATATCTACCAATGCTTGAAGGGTTTCCTCAAGAGGAGTGTCGGGATCATAGCGATGGCTGTAGAAAACATCGAAGTAGTCAAGATGGGTGCGACGGAGGCTCTGGTCGACGGAGGCCATGAGATATTTGCGCGATCCCCAGTTGCCGTAAGGCCCGGGCCACATGTCGTAGCCGGCTTTTGAAGCCACAAACATTTCGTCGCGGTAGGGACGGAACGACTTGTCGAATACATATCCGAAAGTTTCTTCCGCGGTGCCGTAGCCGGGACCATAGTTGTTAGCCAGGTCAAACGAGGTCACGCCATGATCGAAGGCATATCTCATCATTTCCTTGCTGCGCTCGAGAGGAGCCGTTTCGCCGAAATTATGCCAGAAACCGAGCGATATCACCGGCAGAAAGATGCCACTGTTGCCACAACGGCGATACACCATGCCGCAATCGTATCTATCCGTTGCAGCCTTATACATTTCTTCTATCATTGCTTTAGAGGTCTTATTGTGGGTTGATGAGCCACTTATGATTAAATTTATTTTACAAAAATAATAAAATTCTGATAACTTGCAAAGGTTTTTTAATAAAATTTTACCAATCCAATTTTTTTTTGTAATTTTGCATTCACTCACTAAAAATTAGGTAAAAAGACAATCACGTTGTATGCCAAATTATAAAGTGATGCAATCGGAATTAACAGGTAAACGGTAAAAGAAAGAAATATGGGTCAGACGACCAGCGGATTCATGTTAAAGAAAAGTACGCTTGAGCATATCATAAGCCACGACATGTCTGAAATGTGGAATGCGCTTCTCCCGGAAGAGAAGCGTATCGTCACCGACAATTTCACCATCAGGACTTTCAAGAAGAATCAGGTGATCTATTCAGAAAATGAAACACCGAAGTTTCTATGGTGCCTGCTTAAGGGAAAAGTGAAGATGTATAAGTCGGGCGTAGGCGACAGGGTGCAGATCCTGCGTCTCTACAGCCCCGTTCAATATTTCGGCTACCGCGCTTATTTTGCCGACGAACCATACGTTTCCTCGGCTGCCGCCGTTGAGGAATCGGTGCTCGGCTTCATTCCAATGGATGTGGTCGACAAACTCATCAGGGGCAACGTTGATCTCGCCATGTTTTTCATTCATGAACTATCGCGCAAGCTCGGTGGCTCCGACACAAAGATAGTGAACCTTACCCAGAAACACATACGCGGACGCCTCGCCGAAGCCCTGCTCCAACTCGAGGAAAACTACGGACTGGAAGACGACTCTGCCACGCTGCGGATATACATGAGCCGCGAGGACCTCGCAAGCCTGAGCAACATGACCACCGCGAACGCCATCCGCACCCTTGCCGCTTTCGTCTCGGAAAAACTGATCCTCGTCGACGGCAGGAAAATCAAACTTATCGATAAAGACCAGCTTCAGAAAATATCAAAATACGGATGATGCCTCGGGCATCATCCGTATTTTTTATGTATCGTATTTTTATTCCGATCAATAGGCTGTCACTTCGATCATCGCCTGGTCGGCGTCGGCAGCTGTGAATGTGAGTTCGGCATTGTCCATCGCTACTGAAGCATCGTTGATTTCCGCTACTCCTTCGGGAGTGGTCTGGCCGTAAGAGATATTGAAGTCACCGTTGATGGCGTTGCCCTTGAAGATCAGCACTGTGTAGTCGCCTCCGGCAGTCGGGGTAGCATAGACAGCGGCCATTTCCCTGCGGTTGTTGGCACCGATCACCATGTTGCGGACCGGAAGGTTCTCGGTCATCCATACGAACTTGTCACGGTACTGACCTATTGTCTTGCTGTCGACCTTTGCTGTGGAAGACTTGAAGTTTCTTATCACTGTGTTCTCACCAATCTTAACATTGTCGGCTTTCTTCTCAGACATTCCGGGAAGTGAGGCAAGCTGTTCGTATGCGCTCTCGAGAGTTGTGTCGGCGAAGCTGAGGCTGCATGATGTCACGATTGCAACTATGGCTAATATAATCTTTTTCATAGCGATTAAGTTTTTGGTATCCGATATCGTCAGTGGAAATCGAATGTGTGTTTTTTATTAGGTTTTTTTAATGTGATTCCTGATATGCTGTCGGCATCTGCCGGCAGATCTTATCTCTGTGCGTATTCGATGTCGATAATCTCGATTACGTCTACCTGAGGAGCGACTGCCATCTCAAGATCCTTTCCGTCGAGAGTTACGTCGCAGTTTGCTATAGCCTCGAGGCCTTCAGCTGTCGTCTGTCCGTAGGCTGCCATGATCTTGCCACCTTTCTCGCCAACGATGAAGAACACGTTGTAGACGCCATTGTCGGAAGGTTCGGAGAATGAGCAAGCCATTTCCTGACGGTTGTTGACGCCGATGAGCATGTTGTCGATCGGAAGGCTTTCGTAGGCGTTGATGAAGTTGTCCTGATAACGAGCCATCGAGCCGGATACGGATGTGAGGCCTGTGATCTTGACTCCGGGAGCGAGTGTCACTTCGCCAACCTGATGTTTGCTGATGCCGGGAAGGTTAGAAAGATAACCGTAAGCATCTTCGAGTGTGATCTGTGCGAAGCCTGCGAGGCTTGTTGCAACCATTGCGACCAGTGTGATAAAAAACTTTTTCATAGTCATTAAGTATTAAGTTATTTTTGTCTTAAAAACATTGAAAAAGTTTCAACAGTTCATAATAATTTTCAATATTGCCTAAATTTAATTATTTTGCAATATTTATGATTTATTTGAAACAATTATCGCCGGAATAATCAATCACAACTATCTATTAATCAAATCTTTCAAAGATTTCCTATCGAGTTTAGCGCTCGATGTGAGAGGGAACTCGCCGACCACTATTATCTCTTTGGGTGCCTTCACACCGAGATCGAGCGACTTCTTGAACTGGGCGAGACGAACCGCTACTGCATTTCTGAGCAAATCGTCGGGAACATCGGCATCCCCTTTCCTTACGACGAGAACCAGGCGCTCGCCCCATTTCGGATCGGGCAAGGAGGATATGCAATAATCGAATGCTATGAACGGGCCGAGCATCGCCTCAAGTTTCTCTGGAATGATCTTGACACCTCCGCTTATCACGCAATTATCGGCTCTGCCAAGAATGCGGAAGCCGGCGTCGGAAGTAATTTCCGTAAGGTCTGTCGTAGTCACCTTGCCGAGACCGGGCATGTCAATCACCAGACATCCCTGCTCATCGACCAATACTTCCACTCCCTCAAGCGGACGGAAAGGAATGGTTTCGTCTTCCTCTACCCTACGGAGAGCGATATGCGATGCTGTCTCCGTCATTCCGTAAGATTCCCATGCCCTTATGCCCGAGAGTGCGATACGCCTCCGCAAAAGCGACGGTATTGGCGCGCCCCCTATCAAGAAATTCTCCACTCCCCTCCATCGGCAGCCGTTGTCGAGAATCCACTGCATCTGCGAGGGAACGACCGAGAGAAGAGTTATCCTATCATCGTCCGCAATTTCCTGCAGCGGACGGTTGGAAGGAAGCTCTGACGTGAGTTCACACCCGGCCTCTTCCGACCTCACCACCATCATCTTGGATGCTATATAACTGAAATCAAGGCAGGTATGCAGTCTGCTTGAAGTGTCAATGCCGAAGAATCTATTGGTGCGCCGCGCGCTCTGCCTCATGAAGTCCTTGCTCAGATGTATTTCCTTCGGTTCGCCTGTAGACCCGGATGTATGGCATACGATAAAATCGGAATCGTTGTTCCACTCTGCTGTGAATTCCTGCTGCGTCATGATGGGAATGAATTATATATCAATAATGCCAGTCGAGTTTGTCGAACTCCTCATTATTGATGATTTTGCTGCTGTCGTATTTAAGTTCGTCGGCCTCGAGAGTGAGAGGCGACATGAAATTGTTGGTGAAAAGTGCGCCGGTGCCAAGTCCCTGCGGCATGTCATTGCCGAGAGTGGCTGTCCACTGCGCAATGGCATTAAGACCGACATTCGACTCAAGCGCCGAAGTCACCCACCATCCGATGCCTCTTTCCTCGGCCGCTTTTATCCATTGGGATGCACCTGCGAAACCGCCGCATAGCGAAGGTTTCAGAATGATGTATGCGGGCTTCACCACGTCGAGCAAGTTGCGGCGCGACTCATCGTCGGAAATGCCTATCAGCGACTCGTCGAGAGCAATCTTCAAAGGCGATACACTGCACACAAACGCCAACAGTTCGGCAGGAAGCGAAGCCGCCACGGGCTGCTCGATGCTGTGCACACCGAGGTCGGCGAGACGCTTCAGACGTGGAAACACATTTTCCATAGTGAATGCCCCGTTGGCATCCACCCGTATTTCAAGCTGACGGTCGGAATATTTACGCCTGATGTATTCGATCATATCCACTTCCTTCTGCCAGTCGATCGCTCCAATCTTGAGTTTGATGCACCGGAAACCTTGCGCCACTTTTTCATCGATCCTTTCGATCATCCTATCGAAATCACCCATCCATACAAGGCCATTGATACGGATCTCCGATTTGCCTTGAGTGAAAGCCGACGGGAAATAGACATGACGGCATCCTCCGGCGAAATCCTGAAGCGCCTCCTCCAGGCCTATCTGTATGCTGCTGTAGCGCGACAGGTCGGTTTCCTTATCGAGCGCCATGTTGGCAAGCAGTTCGATGAGCTTATAACCATAGTTGCCATCGGCCTCAGGCGAGAGCCCCGGAAATACGGAGCACTCCCCTATGCCGTAGCGCGACGGGTCTGACTCATCGAACACCTTGACGAAAAACGTCGGCTTCTCATGAAGCACACCGCGGCTGGTGCCCGCGGGCTGCCTGAATTTCAGGATATACGGTGCGTAAGCAAGTCTCATGGGAACATCGGGAATTGGTCGAAATCGGGATCTCTCTTTTCAAGAAAAGCGTTCTTGCCTTCCTGAGCCTCGTCCATCAGATAATACATGAGAGTGGCATCTCCGGCAAATTCCATCATGCCCCGCTGGCCGTCGAGTTCGGCATTGAGGGCGCGCTTGATCATCCTTATTGCAAAGGGTGAACGACGCATGATGGTGCGGCACCATTCCACCGTGGTTTCCTCGAGTTTTTCGAAGGGAACAACGCAGTTGACCATACCCATCTCGAGCGCTTCCTGAGCGGTGTATTGCTTGCAGAGGAACCATATCTCGCGTGCTTTTTTTTGTCCAACACATCGGGCGAGATAAGATGAGCCGAACCCGGCATCGAAACTTCCCACCTTCGGACCTGTCTGACCAAACCGGGCGTTTTCTGACGCAATCGAGAGGTCGCACAGCACCTGAAGCACATTGCCTCCGCCTATCGAATATCCATTTACCATCGCAATGACGGGCTTGGGAATGCTGCGGATGGCATGGTGAAGTTCGAGCACATTAAGGCGCGGCACTCCGTCTTTATCCACGTAGCCTCCGACTCCCTTCACATTCTGGTCGCCACCGCTGCAGAATGCCTTGTCGCCTGCGCCGGTGAGCACCACCACACGGATATCATTGCGCTCGCGGCATATTTTCATAGCATCGAGCATCTCGAAGTTTGTCTGCGGACGGAAAGCGTTGTAAACTTCCTTGCGGTTTATGGTGATTTTTGCAATTCCTTCAAACTCTTCGAAGAGTATGTCTTCGTAGTCTTTTATTTTTTTCCAGTCAAACATTATCTTATGGTTTTAATATATACGTTTAAGTTGTTCTAATATATATATTTAAGCAACTTTATTTCTTATCTGAATATGTAGATGATGAGCGCGAGAAATAATTCCTGAGCACTTCCGCACTCTCCTCGGGAGGAGTCCTGACAATCAGGAGCCTCGGGAGGTCCGATTCCTGCTGCAGCCATTCGGCGCCATCTGCAAGTTCGGCCATGCAGGAAGCCTCGAATACTTCTATCCCGTATGCTTCTGCCACGGGCGCGACATCGGGCATGTCGGCTACACAAAGATAGCGGTCGAGGGTCTCGGCCGGCAAGCCCGACGTAGACTTTATGAACCTGAAGATGCCGCCTCCGGAGTTATCTATCACTATGATGCGCATCTTTTCGGAGACTGCGCCGAGGGTGCTGCATCCGGAATCGTAAAGCCACGACATGTCGCCGGTGAGAAGAGTGGTCTGTCCGCTATATGCCGCCGCACCTCCTACCGCTGTCGACGTGCATCCGTCGATACCCGACACGCCACGGTTGCAATATTCCGCATGGCATCTGTGGGGTATCAGCTGTGAATATCTCACGGCTGTGCCGTTAGAAACGAAAAGATTGTCGAGCCTGAGGTTGCCCAGCAGATAGTGGATAGCCTTCAAATCTGACCAAGGCGCGCCTTCTATATATCTTTCCGACCATTCCAACGCTTCTTCACGCATTCTGCGCCATTGTGCCGAATAATCCGGCGTTGCCGGCACTGCCGACCTAACCATGGCATGGTGCATCTGTGAGAAAAACCTTTCGGGAGAAATGTCGAAGATATCGGTGACGGCCTTGAAGCAATCACAAAAATAGTTGGAATGGCCGACGCTCCAGTGCATGGATGGCGGGAAATCCCTGAGATATTGCTTCAGCATGCGCGAGACGAGCGCCCCTCCCATCGAAATCACGATATCCGGGCGCATCTTCTCCTTGTCTTCTGCGGTCATCCTGCACAATACTGAATCAATCATCGCCGACATCGACTGCGTATCGTTAAGGTTCGAGATTGTCTCTGCCATGACCGTCACATTCGGCAGCGATGCAAACCGCTCCAATGCAACGCGCAATTTGTGGGATGGCGCTGAAAAACCGGCCACCACCAATATCTTCGCACCTGCGGCTGCCGATGAATAATGCCTCAGCATCGCGGGCGCCAACTGATCGGACGCGCCTATCAGCGACACCTTGCGCTCGGCGCGCGGTTCCGACTCGGCAAGCAGGCCCAAAGGCTCGGCAAGCTGCACATTGATGTGCACGGGCCCCGGTTTACCCTCAAGAGCCTTCGTCACCGCCTCATTGACCGTGCGGTTGACATACCATCCCATCTCCTCCGTATATTCACGTCCGCTTCCTTCCGGAATAGCACGTATGTCGTAACTTCCCTTGACAATATGCGACAATACACCAAACTGACGTATAGTCTGCGAATCGTCCTGATCTATCCATTCCTGCGGTCGGTCGGCCGAAACCACTATCAGAGGCACCCCGGCATAGTACGCCTCGGCTATGGCAGGAGCATAATTGAGCACGGCGCTTCCGGATGTGCACACCAAAAGCACCGGTGAGCGTTTCACCAGCGAATATCCCAATGCCTGGAATGCCGCACTTCGCTCGTCGACGACAACTGTCTTGGCGATCGATTCCACGGCATCCAATGCCACAAGCAGCGGAGTGTTACGAGACCCCGGACTGCAATAAGCCGCAGTCACTCCGTGCTGACTGAGCAAGTTGATTATCCTACTGCAATAGATATTGGATGTGGTCTGCATTGCGTTTGGTATCCGAATAATTTTAACAAAATTTGCGTATGACACCCCCAACTTAGATGCAAGGAGCAGCCCTGTGAGCCGCTCCTTGCAAATGTATTAATATATCGTCAGATAGCTGATCTCACTACTCCGCGATTGGAATGCTCCACGAAATTTATGATTTCGTCGCGGTATGTAGACGGAGGACAAACCTCCCTGATCATCTTTATCGCATTGGTGACATTGAGGTCGCTGAGATACATTATCCTGTAGATTTCCTGAATCTGCTGTATTTCCTCAGGCTTGAACCCTCTGCGCTGCAAGCCTATGGAATTGAGACCTACAAACGATATCGGCTCGCGTGCTGCCTTGATGAAGGGAGGGATATCCTTATTGACCAACGCTCCACCCTGAAGCATCACATTTCTTCCGATATGCGAGAACTGATGGATAAGGCTGCCGCCACCGATCACCGCGCAGTCGTCGACCACCACCTCGCCGGCAAGCTGTGCAGCATTTGAGATGATCACCTGATTGCCGATGACGCAATCGTGGGCTACGTGCACGTATGCCATGAGAAGGCAGTTATCGCCAACCACGGTTTTTCCTTTCGAAGCAGTGCCGCGATGAACAGTCACGCATTCACGAAGCACAGTGCCGTTGCCGACGTAGGCATAAGTTTCCTCACCGCGGAACTTCAGGTCCTGCGGCACGGCGGCCACCGTCACACCCGGAAATATCTTCACTCCATCGCCGATTCTTGCACCGGGATAGATGTTGACATTGCAGTCGATCTCGCAGTTATCGCCAATCTCCACATTCTCATGAATAGTGGTGAAATTGCCGATTTTCACATTCTTGCCGATCTTGGCATCGGGATGAATACAATTCAGATTCGACATGATCACTTATTCTTGATGATTTGAGCCATAAATTCAGCCTCGCACACAATCTTCTCGCCTACGAAAGCATATCCTTTCACGACTGCGCATCCGCGGCGGATCTCAGTCATCAGCGACACGTTGAGAAGCAACGTATTGCCGGGAACCACTTTCTGACGGAACTTGACATTGTCGATCTTCAGGAAATATGTGGAATATTTCTCGGGATCCTCAAGGAAATTGAGCACCAGCACTCCGGCTGCCTGCGCCATAGCCTCAACCTGAAGCACGCCGGGCATCACCGGCTCCTCGGGGAAGTGACCCTGGAAGAACGGCTCGTTGACGGTCACATTCTTGACAGCCACGCAATGCTTCCTGTCGATTTCAATCACTTTGTCGATGAGCAGGAAGGGATAACGGTGGGGAAGCATCTTCTTGATGCCGTTGACATCGATGATGGGATTGAGGTTGGGATTGTAGACCGGGCTCTGCATCTCGGTGTGCTTGACCTCCTTGCGCAGCATGCGGGCAAACTTGTTGTTGACGGTATGTCCAGGACGGATTGCCACTACCCTGCCCTTGATCGGACGGCCGATGAGCGCGAGGTCGCCGATAAGGTCCATAAGTTTATGACGTGCCGGCTCGTTGTCCCACTTGAGCGGTTTGGGGTTGAGATAGCCGAGTTTGTCGACTTTCATGTGCTCCACCTTCACCGCATCGCAAATCTGGTTGATCTGCTCCTGATCTACGGGCTGATCGTAGATGACGATGCTGTTCTGAAGGTCGCCGCCACGTATCAGACCATAATTGAGAAGCTGCTCTATCTCCCTCACGAACACGAAAGTGCGCGCGCTTGCCACCTCGGGCTTGAAGAGATTCAGATCGTCGAGAATTGCAAACTGGTTGGGAAGCACCGGAGAGTTATATTCCACCATCACTTCCACGCTGAAACCTTCGTCGGGATAAATTGTGATGGTAGCACCGTTTTCGTCCTTATATTTTGTCTTCTCCTTGATTATATAATAATCCTTGTCGGCAGGGAGCTCTTCAAGCCCCACCTGCTCGATCTTCTCGGCATATTGCAAGGCGCTTCCGTCGAGAATGGGGAGTTCAGGGCCATCGACTTCAATCAGACAGTTGTCGATACCGTAGGAATAGATGGCAGCCATGGCATGTTCGATAGTGCTTACGCGCACGTCGCCTTTACCAATGACGGTGCCACGGGTGGTGTCGACTACATTTTCAGCGAGAGCATCGATCACCGGTTGCCCTTCCACATCTGTACGTTTGAACTTTATGCCGCTATTGGCAGGTGCCGGATTGAAGACGGCTGTGAGCAACTGTCCGGAGTGCAGTCCTTTGCCCTCTACCTTGAACGGTTCCTTGATAGTAAGTTGATTCATATATGTTAAGCAGATTTATTATCGTTGGTTGAACATGGATTATTTCTTTGTCTTCCTCAGCTCGTCGAACAGTTCTTCCAGGCGGTTGATATAGACAAGATTCTTTGCAAACTTCCTTCTATCCACCGCAGGATATCCCATTATCTTGTTGCCGTCGCCGACATTGCCGGGCACGCCGGACTGAGCTCCGATCTCGTTGTTGTCGCCAACCTTGATGTGGCCTGAGAATCCAACCTGACCTCCAATCCTGTTGCCGCTGCCTATCTTGGTGCTTCCTGCAACTCCGGTCTGGGCTGCAAAGACGTTGTTGCGGCCGATCTCGACGTTGTGGGCCACCATGATGAGATTGTCGAGCTTCGTACCCTTGCCAATGCGGGTGCAACCGAAAGTAGCACGGTCGACAGTGGTGTTGGCTCCGATCTCGACATCATCTTCCAGCACCACGATACCGGTCTGCGGAATCTTGTCGTAGGCACCTTCGGCATTGGGAGCGAACCCGAAACCGTCGGAACCTACCACCACGCCGCTGTGAAGGATACAGTTGTTGCCTATCTTGCATCCGTCGTAAATCTTCACTCCGGGATAGAACTTGCAGTTGTCGCCGATTTCGACGTCATCACCTATATAGCACTGGGGATAAATCTCAACATCCTTGCCTATTGAAGCATTTTTACCGATGTAGGAAAAAGCGCCCACAAAGGTATCGGCCGGAAGCGATGCGCTTTCATCTACAAACGATGGCTGCTGGCGCCCCGTTTTGCGCGGTATCTGGCTCTGGATAAGTCTGAGAAGCTCTGCAAGAGTAGCGTATGGGTCGGCGACCTTTATCAAGGCCACCCCCTTTGGGTTGGGGTGGTTGAAATCGGAGGAAACAAGCAAAGCCGACGCATTGGTCGACTCGATGAAATGTGAATATTTAGGATTTGCAATGAATGAAAGCTGTCCCTGACCGGCTTCCTCAATTTTTGCAAACCCACTCAAAACTACATTGGGATCGCCTTCGATGACTCCATGCACCAAGGATGCCAATGTTCCTGTTGTAATTTCCATATAAGCATTCTGTCGAGGAGGAATCTTAATGAAAATAATTAGAATTATTTATCGTTTTACAAAGATTCTGCAAATTTAGTAAAAAAAGCTGAATCGGCCTAATTTAGACATAAAAAATCGTGTGTTTTCCCCTTTTTCGAAAGTTTTCAAAAAAATAATCGTAAAAGTTAGGCCTAAATAAAAATAAATTGTTAATTTTGCAAAAAATGTGCGTATGAATTTCGAAGCGGATTTCCGACGCACACTCAACAGAACAGATAATACACTAACCAAAAACTTAAAGATATGGAAATATCCCACATCGAACACATAGGCATCGCCGTGCCTAACCTCGCAGAAGCGATCAAATATTATGAAAATGTCCTCGGACTCAAGTGCTACAAGACCGAGGTAGTGGAAGACCAGAAAGTGACTACCGCCTTCTTCAAGGTGGGCGACACCAAGATCGAACTGCTTGAAGCGACAAGCCCCGACAGCACCATCGCGAAATTCATCGAGAAAAACGGTGGCAAGGGCGGCATGCACCACATGGCATTCGCAGTGGAAAGCGGCGTGAGCGAGGCTCTTGCCGAATGTGAGGAAAAAGGAATCCGCCTTATCGACAAAGCCCCCCGCAAAGGCGCCGACGGCTTGCAGATAGCTTTCCTCCATCCTAAATGCACCGAGGCTGTGCTGACAGAACTTTGCGAGGACCCCAGCAAGAAATAACAATCAACAATCAGAATACATGACCACTCAAGAACAAAAGATTCAGGAGCTTATCGACAAGCGTGCGCAAGCGCGCCTTGGCGGTGGCGAAAAAGCAATCGCAAAACAGCATGAACGTGGCAAATATACTGCCCGTGAAAGAATTGACCAACTCCTCGACGAAGGCAGCTTTGAGGAACTCGACATGTTCGTGACCCACAGAAGCACCAACTTCGGCATGGAGAAGAAGCAGATTCTCGGCGACGGCGTCGTGACCGGTTTCGGCACAATCGAAGGACGTCTCGTATATGTTTTCGCTCAGGATTTCACCGTGCTCGGTGGCTCGCTTTCCGAAACCATGGCGCAGAAGATCTGCAAGGTTATGGACCTCGCGATGAAGATGGGCGCTCCCGTCATCGGCCTCAACGACTCAGGCGGTGCCCGCATCCAGGAAGGCATCAACGCTCTCGCCGGCTATTCTGAAATATTCCAGCGCAACATCCTCGCATCGGGCGTAGTGCCCCAGATCAGCGCCATCCTCGGTCCGTGTGCCGGCGGCGCGGTCTACTCCCCCGCCCTCACCGACTTCACCATCATGGTGAAAGGTATCTCCTATATGTTCCTCACCGGCCCGTCGGTAGTGAAGACAGTGACAGGAGAAGACGTGACCCAGGAACAGCTCGGCGGCGCTTCCGTGCATGCTTCCAAATCGGGCGTGACACATTTCGCATGCGAAGATGGCGAGGAAGCCCTCAAGCTCATCAGAAAGCTCATCAGCTTCATTCCCCAGAACAACATGGAGGAGACTCCCCTCGTGGCATGCTCCGACCCGATCGACCGTCTGGAAGACAAGCTCAACAATATCGTGCCCGACAGCCCGAAGAAGTCGTATGACATGTATGAGGTGATCGGAGCCATCATCGACAACGGCGAGTTCCTCGAAGTGCAGCGCGACTATGCCCGCAACATCATCTGCGGCTTCGCCCGCTTCAACGGCCAGAGCGTCGGCATCGTGGCCAACCAGCCCAAAGTGCTCGCCGGCGTGCTCGACTGCAACGCATCGAGAAAGGCAGCCCGCTTCGTGAGATTCTGCGACGCCTTCAATATTCCTCTCGTCACTCTCGTCGACGTGCCCGGCTTCCTTCCCGGTACAGGCCAGGAATACAATGCTGTCATCCTTCACGGTGCGAAACTTCTTTACGCATACGGAGAGGCAACAGTGCCCAAAGTCACTGTCACACTCCGCAAGAGCTATGGCGGCAGCCACATCGTGATGAGCTGCAAGCAGCTGCGTGGCGACATGAACTACGCATGGCCTACAGCTGAAATCGCCGTGATGGGTGCCGAAGGTGCCGTGGGCGTGCTCTATGCAAAAGAAGCCAAGGAACACGAAAATCCCGCCGCATTCAAGAAAGAGAAAGAGAAGGAATACACCGATCTCTTCGCAAATCCCTACAATGCTGCCAAGTATGGTTATATCGACGATGTCATCGAACCGCGCAACACACGCTTCCGCATCATCCGCGCCCTTCAGATGCTCGCCACCAAGAAGCAGAGCAATCCTGCCAAGAAACATGGCAACATACCTCTTTAAAATTACGATTTATGCTTAAACGATATATAGCTTTAGGGATTCTGAGCCTGACACTGTGCGGAGGATACGCGCAGTCTGAGCTTGGTCCTCAGCAGATCGACGCTCCGGCAGTGTGCAACGAATGCGCCAACCCGGAATGCGGTTGCCAGGAAGGCAACGAATGCATCTGCGAGAAACCTTGCGGACAGCAGGACCTCGAATCGGTGGCGGTTCCATCGGAAGAAACCAACACCGTAGAGGTCAGCGCTACAACCCGCCGGATGCGCCAGCTTGAGAAAGCCGAGAATCTGAAGGAAAACGACTCTTTCGGACTCTCGCTCACTCTCATAGCCATGGTCATCGTCATCCTCGCTCTCATTTTGCTCAGCATCCTCTTCCTCTGCTTTGGAAAAGTGTCGCAGCACCTGCTCACAAAAACCAAACATGAGGCTGCCGCAAAACGTGGCAAGGAGGTAGACCCCTCCAACAAAGACCTCGCTTCCGGTGAGACTATCGCCGCCATCGCCATGGCACTTGCCGAACACTTCGGTCAAGGTCATGACATCGAAGACACGATCCTGACAATCCATCAGATCAAGAAGGCTTATTCTCCCTGGAACTCTAAAATCTATAATCTGCGCATGCAGCCCGAGCTTCATCGCAACATCAGAAAACAACCAACAAAATGAAAGAATATAAGTATAAGATCAACGGTATGAGGTTTAACGTTGAGGTGGGCGATGTCGACGACAACCATGTTGAAGTCGTGGTCAACGGCACTCACTACAACGTAGAACTTGAGAAAGAGACCAAGGCTATCAGCAAGATCAACACAGTAAAGACCGCTGCCGCCGCCCCCAAGACCGAAAGCGGCGAGAAGGTGATTTCGAAACCTGCCGTGGCTACCGGAGCCGGCAACGCCATCAAGGCACCGCTTCCCGGCACCATCATGAGCTTCAAAGTGAAGGTGGGCGACACTGTCAACCCCGGCGACACCGTATGCATGCTCGAAGCCATGAAGATGGAAAACGATGTGAAAGCCTCAACAGCCGGAACAGTGCAGAAAATCCTGGTCAACGTCGGCGACTCAGTGCTTGAAGGCAACGACATCATGATCATCGGATAACCGAAATAACCTGAAAAGCAAATACAACATGATACTTGCACAAACATTCTGGGAGTTTCTATCCGAAAACATATCGACATTCTGGAACTTCACAGGCTTCGCCAATTGCCAGTATGAGAATCTGATCATGCTGGCTGTGGGTTGCTTCTTCGTATGGCTCGCCATCAAGAAGAACTTCGAGCCCCTGCTGCTCGTTCCCATCGGATTCGGTATGCTGATAGGAAACATTCCCTTTCAGCCGGGTATGGAAATCGGTATCTACGAACCGGGCTCCGTGCTCAACATTCTGTATAATGGTGTGGAGAAAGGCTGGTATCCACCGCTGATTTTCCTCGGCATCGGAGCCATGACCGACTTCTCGGCGCTTCTGGCCAATCCTAAACTGATGATCATCGGCGCATGCGCCCAGTTCGGCATCTTCGGTGCCTACATGCTCGCGCTCCTCATCGGCATGGATCCGCTCTCAGCAGGTTGCGTCGCCATCATCGGCGGTGCCGACGGCCCGACTGCCATCTTCACCACCTCCAAACTCAATCCGGCGCTGCTTGGCGCGGTGGCGGTATCGGCCTACTCCTACATGGCCCTTATTCCGCTCATCCAGCCCCCGTTGATGCGTCTTTTCACCACTGAGAAGGAACGCACCATCAAGATGAAGCCGGCCCGTGTGGTTTCGCAAAACGAAAAGATCATCTTCCCGATCGTAGGCCTGATGCTCACTTGCTTCATCGTGCCTTCCGGTCTGCCCCTTCTGGGCATGCTTTTCTTCGGCAACCTGCTCAGGGAAAGCGGCGTGACAACCCGACTCGCGAAGACTGCAAGCAACGCCATGACCGATATCGTCACCATCCTTCTCGGCCTCACAGTGGGTGCTTCCACTCAAGCCGACCTGTTCCTGACGAAGGAGACTCTTTTCATCTTCGCCCTCGGTTTCATCGCGTTCGTCATCGCATCTTCCGCCGGCGTATTGTCAGTGAAGATCTTCAACATCTTCCTGCCTAAGGGCAAGAAAATCAACCCGCTCATCGGTAATGCCGGCGTATCGGCAGTGCCTATGGCAGCCCGCATCTCCAACACAGTGGGCCAGGAATACGACCCGAGCAACTATCTGCTCATGCACGCTATGGGTCCGAACGTGGCCGGCGTGATCGGCAGCGCTGTAGCAGCCGGTGTGCTTCTGGCATTCCTCGGTTGATAGGTTGCAAAATTGATTTATCCGAAACTAATTTGATTTTACGGTGTTACTATCTTTGTAACACCGTAATTTTTTCATGATGAAAAAGACTTTTACTTTCATGGCGGCCTCACTGATG
Organism: Bacteroidales bacterium; assembly: GCA_030524805.1. GTDB lineage: Bacteria > Bacteroidota > Bacteroidia > Bacteroidales > Muribaculaceae > Lepagella. The sequence continues at coordinate 24,784 of JAUNFY010000010.1, forward strand.
CTGCTTTCAGGATGCGGTCTGGCCCGCAACCTTGATGCCGACAGACTTGCACAGGGAGGTTCGAAACTCATCCAGTCGATGACAATTTCCAACTCCGATATCCAGACTTACGTGAAGAGCTATGTGGCGCAGACCGATGCAAAAAGCAAGGTGCTCGCATCGAGCGACCCTTACAGCCGGCGAATCAGCAAGATTGTAAGCGGTATAACGTCAGTGGAAGGCACGCCTCTTAATTTTAAAGTCTACAAAACGTCGGAAATCAACGCCTTCGCCTGCGCCGACGGGTCGATAAGAGTCTATTCCGGCCTCATGGACGTGATGGACGACGATGAAGTGCTCGGAGTCATCGGCCATGAAATAGGTCACGTGGCACATGAAGACACGAAGAATGCGTTTAAAAAGGCCCTTCAGACGTCAGCCCTCATGGATGTGATTTCCTCTACCGGTTCTACAGCAGCTGCCCTCACCGACTCGCAGGTGGGCGCCATAGCCCAGAATCTTTCGCAGGCAAAGTTCTCCAAATCGCAGGAAAGCAATGCCGACGACTATGGCTACGCTTTTCTCGTGGAGCATGGCAAGAATCCGCGTGCCATGGTGAAGGCTTTCCAAAAGCTGAAGCAGATGGAGGAAGCGGCCGGAGGAAGCGCCACGGGCGGACTGGCACAGCTCTTCTCGTCGCATCCCGACATCAACAAGAGAATTCAGCATATAGAGGAGAAGTGCAAAAAAGATGGTTATTGAAAAAATACGGCAGGCAACTGAAATATTTTTTCGAAACTATTGTATATGATTGATTTTTGTATTAAATTCGCAGTCAAAATAAAAGCATCATGGTATATAGATTTAAACTTGTGAGCGATGAAGTGTCCAACTTCAGCCGCGAAATAGAAATTGATTCAGAATCTACCTTCCTTCAGCTTCGCAACGCCATTCTCGACAGCGTAGACTATTCGAAAGACGATATGGATTCGTTTTTCCTTTGCGACGACGAGTGGGAACGCCGCGAGGAGATTACCCTCGTGGAAATGGACAGCAGCTCCGACTACGATATATGGCTGATGGAAGACACTCCGATCGACGAACTCGTGGAAGACGAAGGCCAGAAAATGGTTTTTGTTTTCGATTATCTCACCGAAAGAAGTTTCTTCATGGAGCTTAAGGAGATAATCCCGGGCAGAAGTCTTTCCGAACCGGTATGCACCCTCAAGAGAGGGAAAGCACCCACGCAAAAAGTCGACATGGATGAATTTGACAAGAAGATCGACGAAGCGGCCATGAAGCAGGCGGCCGATGTGCTTGATGAGGATTTCTACACCGATGGCACCGACGGCTACAATCCGGAGGATATCGCCGACTACGACGAGTTCAACTATAATTGATGCCTCAGGCATTCAGACACCTCTCCTGTTCCGACATCTCTCCCGTCAGGATACGACATCTCTCCCACTTAAAAACGACATCGAAGCCGCAACAATATGCGGCAACAATAAAGGCTCCCATCGGGAGCCTTTACTTTTTATGATTGTTGGTTATATTTTTAATCGTTGTATAATTAATCGCTAAATTTAGAAGAGACGCCGCAGGAATGATTTCTTTTCTTCAAACGGACGCATGTGGATGCGCATCTCATCCGATTCCTTGCCAAGGAAAAGAATATGATTGTCGAAAACAAATGCAACCTGACGGTCAAATTCCAAAACGCCATTCAAACCACGTATCAAAAAACGCCGGAATGGGCTGAACTCTTCCTGATCTTCAAATATCACTTCATTGTTGTCGATCTTAATCTTATGATTAGGCGATAACAAATCGACGAAATATTCAAGGTTCAGGTCGCCCTTGGGTTTGGACGACTTGCTATATTTTTTATAAATTTCTTTGATAACACGGTCGGTGATCATAGTACGGGTGTTTTTTATCGTTACACAAAGGTGGTAAAAAACTGAATTAGATTATGTAAAGATGAGCCGGACAACCGATTTTCCAACCCGTCTTCGTTTATATAACGACATTAATCTTAAAATTGTTCAATAGCAAAAGTTAAAAGCAGCAATTCAATGATGCTTAAACTCTTAAGTCCTCCTCGGCATAATGCAAAGCCACTCTCTCCGACAGCAGTCATTTACCCCGCGCACAGTGAAATTTGTTAGAGCCACTTATACATTATAACTAAAAAAGAGAAGGACTCTATAGAATCCTTCTCCAATTAACTATATTGATATTTCAGATTTTCTCTCTGCTTACTTCACTTCCTCGAAGTCTACGTCGGAGATGTCTTTCTCGTCGGGATTGTGGCCCTGCTGTGCGCCTGCACCGGGCTGTGCGCCTGCTGCGCCACCGGCCTGCTGCTGGGCTGCATAGATGTCCTGAGCGGCTGCCTGGAGAGCATCGCTAAGTGCCTTTTCAGCTGAATCGATGTCTTCCACGAGCTGGTTCTTGTGAACTTCTTTGAGGCGGTCGAGGGCTGCATTCACCGGAGCGAGTTTGTCGGCCGGAATCTTGTCGGCGAGATCTTTCAGCTGCTTTTCAGTCTGGAAAATCATCGAGTCGGCGTGGTTGAGCTTGTCGACTCTTTCCTTAGCCTTCTTGTCGGCAGCCTCATTGGCTTTGGCCTCATCGCGCATACGGTTGATCTCAGCCTCAGTCAGACCGGAGGAAGCCTCGATGCGGATCGACTGTTCCTTGCCTGTAGCCTTATCTTTCGCAGTCACATTCAGGATACCATTGGCATCGACTTCGAAAGTGACCTCAATCTGGGGCACACCACGCGGTGCGGGTGCGATGCCGCCGAGATTGAATTCGCCGAGAAGTTTGTTGTCGGCTGCCATAGGACGCTCGCCCTGAAGCACGCGGATTGTAACCTCAGGCTGGTTGTCGGCTGCTGTCGAGAAAGTCTCGCTCTTGCGGGTCGGGATAGTGGTGTTGGCATCGATAAGCTTAGTCATCACGCCGCCCATTGTCTCAATACCGATTGAAAGGGGCACAACGTCGAGAAGAAGCACATCCTTCACATCGCCGCTCAGCACGCCACCCTGGATGGCTGCACCGATAGCAACAACCTCATCGGGGTTTACCGACTTGTTGGGTTCTTTGCCGAAGATTTCCTTCACCTTAGCCTGGATGGCCGGGATACGGGTTGAACCACCTACAAGGATGACCTCGTTGATTTCGCTTGCCGACAGGCCGGCATCCTTAAGCGCCTGCAGACAGGGAGCTGCAACTGCGTCGATAAGTTTTTCGGAAAGCTGCTCGAATTTGGCACGTGTGAGTGTCTTCACGAGATGCTTCGGGCCGGAAGCGGTAGCTGTGATATAAGGAAGGTTGATTTCAGTAGAAGTAGAGCTTGAAAGTTCCACCTTGGCTTTCTCGGCAGCCTCTTTCAGACGCTGCATTGCCATCGGGTCCTGACGCAGGTCTACGCCTTCATCTTTCTTGAATTCGTCGGCGAGCCAGTCGATAATGACATGGTCGAAATCGTCACCGCCGAGGTGTGTATCGCCATTGGTAGACTTAACCTCAAACACGCCATCGCCAAGTTCGAGGATGGAGATATCGAATGTGCCGCCACCGAGGTCGAACACAGCGATCTTCTGCTCGCTCTGGCTCTTGTCGAGACCGTAGGCAAGCGCTGCTGCAGTAGGTTCGTTGACGATTCGGCGAACTTTCAGGCCGGCGATCTCGCCTGCTTCCTTAGTAGCCTGACGCTGGGAGTCGTCGAAATATGCAGGAACTGTGATGACAGCTTCTGTCACTTCCTGACCGAGATAGTCTTCGGCAGTCTTCTTCATCTTCTGAAGAATCATTGCGGATATTTCCTGCGGAGTGTAGTCACGTCCGTCGATATCTACCTTCGGAATGTCGTTCTGACATACTACCTTATAAGGAACGCGCTTGATCTCGCCTTCCACCTGGGAGCATTTTTCTCCCATAAATCTCTTGATTGAATATATCGTGCGGGTCGGATTCGTCACAGCCTGACGCTTTGCAGGATCACCCACCTTACGCTCGCCACCATCGACAAACGCTACAACTGAAGGTGTCGTGTTGCGGCCTTCCGCATTGGGAATTACCACGGGATCCTTACCTTCGAGCACAGCCACACAACTGTTGGTCGTGCCAAGGTCAATACCAATAATCTTTGCCATAATAAATATGTATTTTTTAATTGTTAATATATTTCGTTATTTCTATCCGAACCATCCGCCGATGCCGCAGCCTTCGCTTCGGCTCCCGCTTCCGGTTTCGTTTGATATATTAACAAATGGCGTGCTAAATGTTTCATTTTCCACCGGCCGCAAAGAGTTAAAAAGCCCTAAAACATTAAAAATAAAATCATTAATTTTTATAAAGCAACAATAATGATATTGAAAAAACCGCGTGACACGGTGTGACAAATGTGACAAACCATAAAAAAATGGAATTTATATGCGAGTTTTTAAGAAATTTTTAGTAATTTTGCAGTCAAGTGTAATTATGCCCTCGTGAGGGCACGCAATCATATATGCGACAATTAATATAAATATGAAAAGATTACAGGAAAAGTTATCGCACTACGATGCTCCGCAGAAAGCGCAAGCAGCCGGCATATACCCCTACTTCAGGGCCATATCCAGCGAACAGAACACCGAAGTGCTGATGAATGGTAAGAAGGTGCTGATGTTCGGCTCAAACTCCTATATGGGTCTGACCAATCATCCGAAAGTCATAGAGGCTGCCGTAGCCGCCACCAAGAAATATGGTACAGGCATGGCCGGAAGCCCGTTTCTCAACGGCACTCTCGACATCCATAAGGAACTTGAGCAAAAGATAGCTGACTACGTCGGTAAAGAAGACGCTATTGTATATTCCACCGGTTTTGGCACTAACCTCGGCGTGGTGAGCACTCTCACCGGACGTGAAGACTACGTGATCTGCGACGAGCAGGACCACGCCTCCATCGTGGAAGGCCGACGCCTGTCGTTCTCCCAGCCGATGAAATTCAAACACAACGACATGGAATCGCTCGAGGCTGTACTGAAGAAGTGCAAGGCCGACAGCGTGAAACTCATTGTCACCGACAGCGTCTTCTCGATGGAAGGCGATGTGGCCAACCTGCCTGAAATGGTAAGACTCGCAAAAGAATACGACGCTACCCTCATGGTGGATGAAGCGCACGGCATCGGAGTCTTCGGCGAAGGCGGCCGCGGTGTGGTCAACCATTTCGGAGTGCAGGACGACGTAGACCTCATCATGGGCACGTTCTCAAAATCTTTCGCATCGCTCGGAGGATTCATCGCCACGGATAAGGAAATCACAAACTATCTGCGTCATCATTCGAGAAGCTACATATTCACCGCCTCCATCACCCCGGCCTCCACTGCCGCAGCCATGGCAGCCATGGACATCATGATCAACGAGCCGGAGCGTCAGGCCCACCTCTGGGACATCACCCACTACGCGCTCGACAACTTCCGCGCCATGGGTCTGGAGATAGGAAACACATCCACTCCTATCATTCCACTTTTCATCCGCGACGATTACAAGACATTCGCCGTCACCCACGACCTCCTCGAGGAAGGTGTCTTTGTCAATCCGGTAGTTTCTCCGGCAGTGGCACCTCAGGATACCCTCATCAGGTATTCGCTCATGGCCACCCACACCAAAGATCAGGTGACAAGGTCGCTTGAGGCGATTGAGAAAGTATTCAAGAAGCACGGAATCATCAAGTGAGAGCGCTCGATTTCAAGATCGAAGATGTCTGCCAGGGAACTTCCGCCCGGGCAGGCTTGATCACGACCGCACACGGCCAGATTGAAACACCGATTTTCATGCCCGTGGGCACGGTCGGGAGCGTCAAGGCCGTGCATCAGCATGAGCTGCGCGAAGATATCAAGGCCCAGATCATTCTCGGCAATACATATCACCTGTATCTCCGTCCGGGTCTCGATATCCTCCGTCAGGCAGGCGGTCTGCATAAATTCAACGGCTGGGAACGCCCTATCCTGACCGATTCAGGTGGATTTCAGGTATTTTCACTGTCGTCCAACCGAAAACTGAAGGAAGAGGGAGCATATTTCCGCAGCCACATCGACGGCAGCAAGCATCTCTTCACTCCTGAAGGAGTGGTGGATATCCAGCGCGTGATCGGGGCAGACATCATGATGGCTCTCGACGAGTGCGCGCCCGGCGACTCCGATTATGACTACGCCAAGAAATCGCTCGGCCTGACCACCCGCTGGCTGAAGCGTGGCTGGGACAGATACCGTGCCACAGAAGGACTGTATGGCTACCGGCAGACATTCTTCCCCATCGTGCAGGGTTGCGTCTACCCCGATTTGAGAAAGGAATCGGCTAAATTCGTGGCCGACCTTGATGCCGACGGCAACGCCATCGGCGGTCTCGCGGTAGGCGAACCGACAGAGAAGATGTATGAGATGATAGAAATCGTCAATGACATCCTGCCCGCCGACCGTCCCCGCTATCTGATGGGCGTCGGAACTCCGGCCAACATCATCGAGGCCATCGACAGAGGCGTCGACATGATGGACTGCGTGATGCCTACACGCAACGGCCGCAACGGCATGCTCTTCACGCGCAACGGCATCATGAACATGCGCAACAAGAAATGGGCCGACGACTTCTCTCCGCTCGACCCGGGAGGACCGACATACGTGGATGAAGTCTACTCAAAGGCATACGTAAGGCATCTCTTCATAGCCAACGAATTGCTTGCCATGCAAATAGCGAGCATCCACAACCTCGGCTTCTATCTCTGGCTCGTGGGCGAGGCCCGCAAACACATAAAAGCAGGCGATTTCGCGCAGTGGAAACCGGAGATACTTGAAAGAGTGACACGAAGAATGTGATGAACAGACGAATAACGAGAGCGCGGATCAAGTGCAGACATCTTGCCAAAGGCTTCAGATTCAGATTGCCACGCAAGCTGCACTTCAAGAATCCGCTGGCAATAATAGACAGATACATCCTCAAGAAATTCTTGGGGACGTATTTTCTTGCCACCGCCCTGCTGCTGCTCGTGATCGCCATGTTTGACACCACGGAGAAACTCGACGCTTTCCTCACGGCTCCCATAAAGGAGACGCTGTTTGACTATTTCGCGTCGTTCCTCCCCTATTTCGCCAACATGCTCTCCCCTCTTTTCGTCTTCATCTCCGTAATTTTCTTCACTACCAAACTCGCCGACAATTCCGAGATCATCGCGATGCTCTCGAGCGGAATCACTTTCCGCCGGCTTCTCCGTCCGTACATGATAGGTGCAGCCATCATTGCCGCCCTCACTTTTCTCCTCTCCAACTACATCATTCCTCCTACAAACATCGACCGGATCAACTACACCAACAAGTATGTCAAGAACAAGGCCGTAGCCTACGGCACCGACATACAGCTGATGGTGCGTCCGGGGGAAGTGGCATATTTCAGCCGGTTTGACAACACTATCAAACAAGGCTTCCGTTTCTCTCTTGATAAATTCGATGGAAAGGTGCTCGTGTCGAGGCTCACGGCCAACAGTGTGGTTTACGACACCACGCGCATGTATCATTGGCGACTCAACGACTACATGATAAGGGACTTCGACGGAATGAATGAGAAAATCAGGAAAGGAACTAATCTCGACAGCATAATCCCGATCGAGCCGAAAGACTTCCTCATCTCGTCGAGCGACCAGGAGACACTGACCACGCCGCAGCTTTCGGACTACATCGAAAAACAAAAGATGCGGGGTGTGGCCAACATCAAGAACTTCGAGATTGAGAAAGAAAAGCGCATCGCCCAGACGGCCGCCGCATTCATCCTCACCCTTATCGGCATGTCGCTCTCATCAAAAAAGGTGAAAGGAGGCATGGGACTCAACATCGGCATCGGTCTTGCCTTGAGTTTCAGCTATATACTCTTCAGCACCATCACTTCCTCGTTTGCCATCAACGGATACACATCGCCGGCTGTAGCCATGGAAATCCCTAATGTGGTGTATCTCATCATCGGCATCGTGCTCTACAGAAGAGCGTCCAAATTCTGACGGAATTTATTTGCTTCCCTACTTTTGCAATCCGGCCTTCCGCATAATATGTCAGGAAACGTGCCGCTTTGAACAAAATAAGGAATAAAATAGTTTGACAATAAGGGAATTTTTTGTAACTTTGCAGAGAAGGCCTTTCCGGGCTTATGCCACAGGCTTTCTTCAAAGATAGATAATTACACAGGAATTATTGATATGACCCACAATGATTTCGATTTCAGCGATATCGCTCCGTATGATGACTCGGTGTTTCACACAGTCCTCGACCGACTTGTGAAAGACCCCGGCTTTTTGCATGCCATATCATACGTGATGCCTAAGGAAGACATTCCCGGCCTGCTCGAGGAATTGTCGAAAATCAACAATCGCACTGATTTCCACCGACAGATCATGCTGCCGTTTCTCGAGATGCTTGGCAAGACCACGACCTCAGGCATCACTCTCGGCGGCGCCAAATATTTCAATCCGGCACTCAACTATACATTCATCACCAACCACCGCGACATAGTGCTTGATGCCTCTTTCCTCAACCTGAGTTTCCTCAGAAGAGGATGGCCCACAAGCGAGGTAGCCATCGGCAACAACCTTCTGGTGTTTGACTGGATAGATGATCTGGTGAGGCTCAACAACAGTTTCATAGTGAAACGCAACACCGGCCTGCGCGAAGGCCTCGAGGCTGCCAAAAAGCTTTCTGCCTATATCCACTACTGCATCATGGAAAAACACGACTCCGTGTGGATAGCGCAGCGCGAAGGACGTGCGAAGGACTCAAGCGACCACACCCAGGAATCGCTCGTCAAGATGCTCGCCATTGCAGGTGAAGGCACTTTCATGCAGAAGCTTAAGGAGATAAACCTCATGCCCGTGTCGATCAGCTACGAGTATGACCCCAACGACTACCTTAAAGTGAAGGAATTCCTGATGCGCAGAAGAAATCCGGACTTCAAGAAGTCGCAGCGCGACGACCTTTTCTCAATGGAGACAGGGCTTCTGCAGTTTAAGGGCAAGGTGCATTTCCAGCTCACCCCGCGCATCAATGTGAGGCTTGATGAGATCGGAGAATTCAAAGATGCAAACAAGGCGTCGAAATATGTATGCGCGCTCATCGACTCAGCCATCCACAGAGGCTACGAGATTTTCCCCATCAATTACGTGGCATACGACACCCTGCATCAGTCGCTTCGCTTCGCTCATAAATATACTGATGCCGAGCGTCAGGAAAGCCTCGACTACTTTGAGAATCAGCTTAAGAAAATCGACGTGGAGGATATCTCGGAAGAGGAAATGTCGTTCATGCGCGAGATGATTCTCATCATGTATGCCAACCCATTGAAAAACAAACTTAAAGCAATACTTGGAGGATTTGAGTGATGAGACTGCCCCTGCCTGCCATATTTTTCCTCATAGTGATGAGCCTGCTTGTAGATTTCTACATCTGGACGGATATCCGCAACTCCAAATCGCGCAAGCGCTGGAAATGGTCGGAATGGTACGCCGTTTCATCAATTCTGATGTGGATCTTCCTGATCGTCACGCTATGCCTGCCAAGGCGCGGCCTTGATGGCGGGGTATACACTGTGATGTGGATGCTTACTACTTACCTGAGCATCTACATTCCAAAGATAATCTATTGCGTCCTGTCGCTTTTTGGAAAAATACCTCTACTCTTCAAAGCACGACGCTGGAAATGGACCAAGCCTGCAGGCTTCATACTCGCGTTGATATGCTTTGCATCCGTATGGTGCGGAGTGTTCTTCACCCGTACACATATCCGAACAATCGACATCACGCTCACTTCGCAGCGTCTGCCTGAGAGTTTCGACGGCTACAGAATCGTCCAGATTTCCGACCTGCATCTCGGGACGTGTGGCGAGAATACGAAGTTTATAGAAAAAATGGTCGACAAAATCAACGCTCTCCAGCCCGACCTCATTGTTTTCACCGGCGATATAGTGAATCAGAAAAGCGATGAAATGAAACCTTTCATTGCCAAATTATCGCGTCTGAAAGCTGAAGATGGCGTCTACTCCATATTAGGAAACCATGATTATGGCGACTATGTGGACTGGCCGTCAAAGGAAGCGAAAAAGGCCAACATGGACCTGCTTTATAAATTTCAGGCAGCCGCAGGATGGAAATTGCTCAATAACGATCACGTATTCCTCACAAAGCAATATACCATACCCGGCGATTCTCTTCCGACTACCGATTCAATCGCCCTTATCGGTGTGGAAAACTGGGGAGATCCTCCGTTCGGTCAATACGGTGATCTCGACAAAGCATATCCTTCGGTTGAGGGTCGCGGCGTAAACGACGATAAGTTCAAGATTCTCCTCACCCACAATCCCGCGCACTGGGTGGAAGTGGTACGCACCGGCACCAACATAGACCTCTCCCTGTCGGGCCACACACATGCCATGCAGATGAGCGTCAACGGTTTTGGCCGTCGCTGGTCGCCTTCCAAATGGAGATACATCACGTGGGGCGGCTTCTACACGCTCGACGAAAACGGGTATCTGGAAGATTTCGGCAATCCGGACGAGGATGTAATGACAAGAGAACTTGCCACCTCCAGCCTTTATGTGAATATCGGCGCCGGAGAGGTAGGCATCCCGTTCAGACTTTTCTCAGCATATCCGGAAATAACCCTCATCACCCTTAAGAAATAACCATGGCTGTTGAGGCAGTTTTGTCGATAGGATCTAATTTTGGCGACAGGACAGGGCAGGTTTCCGAAGCGATGCAATGGATCTGCGACCTGTTGTCCGGCTCCAGATGCAGCAGCATCTATGCCACCGACGATTGCCATGGCGGCCCACGGGTATACCATAACGCGGTAGTGGCCGGACATACCGACCTTCCGGCATCTGAGCTCGAATCGCTGTGCAAGCGATATGAATGCGCGCATGGACGCACACCGCAGGCGAGAGCCGCCGGCGACGTGCCGATAGATATTGATCTGGTGATTTATGATGCGGAAGTATTGCGCCCCGCTGATTTCCGGCGGAGTTTCTTCAAGATTGGTTACCGCGAAGTCATTTCCGACGCTGTATGTCAAGAGCTACCATCCCCATAGTGCGGCGCACATTTATTTCGACAAACGGGCGCAATCCGCCATATTTTTCCAAAATCATATCCACCCCGAGCGGACCGCTGTAGCCGGCGAAAATCTCCTCCAGCACCTTTTTCTGCATCTCCACCACTTTGTATATGTCAAGCCGGGAGGTCCGGTTGAAGAACACTTCAAGCATCGACTGCGACAATTCGGAATTAGACAGATACTTTCCGCGGTTGGACGTCTTGAAATGCGACAATCCGATGTATTCGGCTTTGCCATCTTTCAGCAACCATTCCGTAGCATAGTCGGCCACTCTCTCAGCAGGCGTTTCGGCCAGCACACTTCCCTGCCGACGAATGATGCCATGACACCACTCGCCTACGGCCGTTTCCGTCATGTCCGCTCCCGTATTGATCACTCCCCTTCCGCTCGAACTCCACGGAGCTTTGAACCAGCAACCGGGCACACGGGCAGCAAACTGACGGCAATCTTCCTCGGAGAATAATTCCACCGGAAGATCCACCTTAGATTCATCATCGGCGCCTTCCATCAAGCTGTTCCATGCTGCATTGGCTGCTATGGTGGTGCGTCTGTGTGCCAGACGCCTGATATTGTCGATCGTAGCCATAGCGGGCAGATTTGCCTCGGGCACTCCATGCGAAGCCAACTTCACGGCAAGTGCTTTGTTCCATCCCCAGGGCTCGACGGTGAGATCCGGATGCTCCGAAAAGAGAGTCGGAAGCATGCTCCAATCCACTATCTCACATTGCGACTCCACGCCTCCGGCATCATCAACCAGGATGATATCGCCGGGCTCGGCCCAAAATCGTGGGAGGAGCTGATTGGCATGCTTCATCTCCTCCACTACTGCCGGGGGTGTATAAAAAGACGCTCCCGAAGCGAGAGCGTATTCAGTTTCAGGATTGAAATAGAGCAACCTCATCAATCGTCGAGCTTTTCTCTTTCCTTAAGGGGATTTGAAAAATAGAGTTTGTGCTCGAGATACTCCTGGGTGGCGATCAGAGTGGGTTTCGGGAGTTTCTCATAGAAACGGGAAATTTCTATCTGCTCACGGTTTTCAGAAACCTCTTCCATAGTATCGGTCGGAGTGAAGTCGGCGAGTTTCTTCTCCAGTTCCTTCTTCAGTTCCAGTGAAATCTGATTGGCACGTTTGCCAATGATGCATACGGTCTCGTATACATTGCCGGTCTGCTCTGCCATCGCGATCATGTCGCGGGTCACAGTGGTGAGAGGTGCATTAGTTTTCTTATAGTCCATATTATAATACATTTAAATTCCGGCACGCGGAATTTAAGGTTTATATGAGATATGTTGTTTGTCGGTTTAAATCAGCCTCAGTCGCGGATATGCTGCGAAGCAATGTTGAAGATTGATTGAGCCTCGGCGAGATTCTTCGATTCCGGATAGGCGTTGATGAAAGAATAATATTCATCAATCACATCGCGGTATCGGTCTTCGCTCTTTTCCTCCACCGAATTCTTGGCTTCCTGATATTTTGCCTTCAATATCAGCATGTCGAAGTCTTCGCGATATTTGGAATAAGGATAATCCTTGATGGCATTTTTTGCAGTTATGATGCACGATTCGTAGTTATTGCCCAGATAAGTGCCGAGATTGTAGTAGAGTTGAGCGTTCTGCAACTGCTTGAGCGTCAGCTTATCCTGCATTTCAAATATCGCATTCTTGGCTATGCCGGCCTTATCGCTGTTGGGGAAATAATCAAGGAATGCTCCGAGCTCCTCGATGGCCTTGAGCGTGAAAGTCTGGTCAAGCTGAGGGTCGGGCGAGTCGAGATAGTAGCCGTAGCCGGAATAGAATCTCGCCAACTCCGCATATTTGCCGCGCGGATAGCGCTGATAATAGTTCTTGAAATATACAGCGGAATTAAGGTAATCTTTGTTTTCGAAATACGACATGGCAAGAATGAACGTGGCATCCTCTCCATTTTCCGTTCCGCGCATAGGCATCTGCAAATCCTGCAGAAGAGTGATCGCCTGCATGTATTTACGCTGCTCATACGCCTTCTTGGCATAATCGAACTTATATTGCATATCGGTGCTTTTCAGCACCTTATTGTACTCGCCGCATGATGTCATGCCCATAGCCATGACGCCGAGGCAGCAGAATATCCTGATTATCTTCTTCATTAAAAAAACACACGATTAAGAGGCGAAAACAATTTTTCGCACATTTAACACGCAAAATTAATAAAAAAATCCTTAACCAACACTATTTTGCCCCTAATAATAGGAGCGTTTCCGCCGATTTTTACATTTTTTAATACTTCGCCGACAGTCAGGATATGCGCTCCGGCTCAAAAAATAGCCGGATGATACTTCATGTTTGCATAAAAATTATTAACTTTGCGAGAGATTTGACCATGTAGGCGCGTCCGATGCGGTCATGCCGGGAGATCAGCTGTTTTTGAGTCAAGACCATTGCGCCGCTCCCGGATATTTGGATTAATTGATACAACGGTAATTATATGAAAGGAAAAGGTTTCATATCGAAGCATCCGGTGCTCGCAAACATCATCATCATCGTGTTGGTGGCTCTTGCCGGCATCGGCATACTCTACTTTTCGTTCGCAATCTTCACCCACCACGGCGAGAGCATGGTGGTGCCGGGCGTGGAGCGGATGTCGTATTCCCAGGCCATAGAGATCCTTCATTCAAAAGGTCTGAAGGTGGATATACGCGACTCGCTCTATAAGGAAGATGAAAAACCGGGCTACGTGATAGAGCAATTTCCCAAGGCCAACTCAATCGTGAAGCCAGGAAGAAAGATTTTTCTTTATATCAATGCCGTTCACCCCAAGGAGGTGATCATAGATGACGACAACAATCCGCGCGAGGACGCCCTCAAATCCACCTCTTTCCGTCAGGGCCGCGCACGCCTTGAGGAGCTGGGATTCAAACGCATCCGCGTCATCAAGATTCTCGGCGAGAATGACTGCATCTCGAAAATTTACGCCAACGGCAAAGTCGTGAAGAAGATGCAGAAAGTGCCGGTCAACGCCCAGATAGTGATGGAAGTGTTCGACGGCAATCTCGAAGCCATCCGCGACTCTCTCAGCATCGACCTCGACCCCGTATGCAACTATAACGACAGCGACACCGACATGGAAACATCCTCCGACGAGACTTATCCGGTAGAGAGCAACGAATCGTCGGAAAATGAATCGGAATCAAATGAATACTACTATTGACGATAACTGCCTGGGCGAGGAGATGGAAGACGCCGGTTTTTCAGACCTGCAGCTCACGTCGCCCGATGAACCGGAAACCGAGGACTCAGTGGATGAGCCTTCATTCGTGACCGACGACGGACGGGAACTGTATGAGCATTTCAGGTTTGAGGCCGACAAAGGACAACAGTTGCTGAGGGTCGACAAGTTTCTCGTAGACCGGATGACCAAGACCTCGCGCAACCGGATTCAGCAGGCAGCTGACGCGGGATGTATCATTGTCAACGGCCGACCGGTGAAATCCAGCTATAAAGTGAAGCCACTCGATGTGGTAAGCATCGTGATGGACCGTCCCCGCTATGAATTCGAGATCATTCCGCAAGACATTCCGCTCGATGTGGTATACGAAGACCGCGATGTGATGGTGGTCAACAAACCTGCCGGACTGGTGGTACACCCCGGTCATGGCAATTATTCGGGCACTCTCGTCAACGCCCTAGCCTATTATTTCCGCGACAATCCCGACTATGATGTCTCCGATCCGCGCCTCGGGCTCGTGCACAGGATTGACAAAGACACCAGCGGACTGCTCGTGATTGCCAAGACCCCGGAAGCAAAGACCGATCTTGGCCTTCAGTTTTTCAACAAGACAACGCGCCGGGAATACGTGGCGCTCGTGTGGGGTGATTTCCCTGAAGATTCGGGCACTATTGTGGGCAACATTGCCAGAAATCCGAAAAACAAACTTCAGATGGCCGTTTTCTCCGATCCGGAAATAGGCAAACATGCCCTAACCCACTGGAGCGTGCTGGAGCGTTTCGGATATGTCACTGCAGTGAAATGCGTGCTCGAAACCGGCCGAACCCATCAGATAAGGGTCCACATGCTCTCGCAAGGACACCCCCTCTTCAACGACGCAAGATATGGAGGCGACAGAATTTTGAAAGGCACCACCTTTGCCAAATATCGGCAGTTTGTGGAAAACTGCTTCAATATATGCCCGAGGCAGGCCCTCCACGCCAGGACCCTCGGTTTCCGGCATCCTGCCACCGGGCAGCAGATGGATTTCGAATGCCCGATACCGACCGATATGGAAGCTCTGCTTCAGAAATGGAGAGACTACTCCTCGCAAAGCGCTGCGGCAAAACAGTAACAACAACCCGGAACATTCTACCGAAATGCTTGATAATCTTAAGAAATACAGAATATTGCTCGCGAGCAAATCGCCGCGCCGAAAAGAACTTCTCGAGATGCTCGACATCCCGTTTGAAATCCACACGAAAGATGGCATCAATGAGTCATACCCCGCATCCCTCCCCGTAAGGGAAGTGGCTGAATATCTGTCGCGTCTGAAGGGGAAGGCTTATTCCGACGATATAGAGAGCAACGAACTCGTCATCACTGCCGACACGGTAGTTATTCTCGACGACAAGATTTATGGCAAGCCACACAGCGAAGAGGAAGCCGTAGACATGCTGATGCAGCTGCAAGGGCGCACCCACACAGTGGCTACAGGAGTGACAATTGCCACGAAAGAGAAACTCGTGAGTTTTTCCACATTCACCGGCGTGTCTTTCGCACCTCTCGAGAGAGAGGAAGCCAGATGGTATGTAGAGAAATACCGTCCGCTCGACAAGGCCGGTGCCTACGGCATACAGGAGTGGATTGGCTGCGCCGCTGTGGCCGGCATCGAGGGCAGTTTCTACAATGTAATGGGACTCCCGGTGCATCAACTTTATAAAACCCTGAAGGAGGAGTTCTGACTCTACCCGCAACCGCAATGAAGATTGAAGTCATAGGAAGGGGGAACGTCGGGAGCCAGTTTGCAAGGATATTCGGTGTCACGCTTGTTCCGCCGCGCTCCCTCGAGGGGCTGAGCCGCGACGCCGACCTCTATATCATAGCAGTTAGCGACTCGGCAGTGGCGTCCGTAGCCGAGTCGATGCCTCAAGTCAAGGGTGTGGTGGTACACACCACGGGCAGCGTACCGATGGATGTGCTCGCTTCGGTCAGGTGCAAGGGGTATGGGGTGCTTTATCCGTTTCAGTCCATCAGCAAGAGCCGCCCCCTCCGGGCATCAGACATACCGCTCCTCATCGAGGCCGGCGACGACGCCACATTAGACTTCATTGCCACCACAGCCGCAGATTTTGGTTTCAAGCAGGTGCAGCCTGCCGACAGCGAGATGCGCCGCAGGGTGCATCTCACGGGCATCTTCGCCAACAATTTCACCAATGCCATGATCGGCATCAGCCAGAAATTGCTGTCGGAATGTGGTCTGGATCCTGATATCGTGACACCGCTTATCGCTGAAACCTTCGAGAAAATAAAGACCATTCCGGCCAAAGAGGCTCAGACGGGTCCGGCTGCAAGAAACGACCAAGCTACAATAGAAAAGCACCTGCAGATGCTTGAAAGCCTCGGAATGCAGCAGGAAGCCAACATATACCGCCTGATATCGACCTACATCACCGACACCACCCGCTGACCGAACCTGCACAAGGAGGCACAACTCATTAAGAGGCAAGATTCATTAAGAGGAAGGATTAAATAATAAGCAAGATTCATCAAGCGGCAAGATTCAATAAAGAATCAAGAATCATTAACGAATCGCAAAATGCGTAAAATTTCGGGGCGTTTTTATCAATAATTCGGAAATTATAGTTATCTTTGTAGTTGGAAACCGACAAGTCGGCAATTATCGCAACTAATAACCCCAAAAAACTCAATCACTATGGCAAAGCCGTATGTATTGGGAATCGACATAGGTGGCACAAACACGGTGTTCGGCATCGTAGATGCTCGTGGTCAGGTCATCGCCAGCGATTCCATCAAGACTAAGAAGCATGCAGAATTTGACGACTACGTCGAGGAACTTCATGCCAGTATCGAACGTCTGCTCAAACTCAATGAGGCAGAAGACAAAATTCAGGGAATTGGCATCGGAGCTCCTAACGCCAATTACTATACGGGCGAAATCGTAAATCCGCCAAACCTCCCCTGGGGTCCGGTGATTCCTCTCGCTGAAAAAGTGAGCGAGGCCTTCAACGGCATTCCGGTTGCGGTCACCAACGACGCCAACGCTGCAGCCCTCGGCGAAATGACATACGGCGCGGCACGCGGCATGAACGACTTCATCATGATCACCCTCGGCACAGGTGTCGGTTCCGGTATCGTGATCAACGGCCGCATGGTCTATGGCCATGATGGCAACGCCGGCGAGCTCGGCCACCTCGTGATGAAACGCAACAACGGACGCATGTGTGGATGCGGACGCACCGGTTGCCTCGAGGCTTACTGCTCCGCTACAGGTGTGGCACGCACAGCCCGCGAATTTCTCGAGATCCGCCAGGAGCCTTCACTGCTCCGCAACATAGATATCGAAGACATCACTTCGAAAGACGTTTATGATGCCGCGATTGCCGGCGACAAGATTGCCAAGGATATTTTCGACTATACCGGCAAGATTCTCGGCGAGGCGTTCGCCGACATGGTGGCGTTCTCCTCTCCGCAGGCCATCATCCTCTTCGGCGGCCTTGCCAAGAGCGGCGAACTTCTGCTTAAGCCCCTCAAGGAGTCGTTTGACAAGAGCGTGATGCCCATCTTCCGCGGTAAAACCGAAATCCTCATCTCGCAGCTCAAGGAAAGCGATGCCGCCGTGCTCGGAGCATCCGCACTCGGTTGGGAGGCCAAACGCCGTCTGGATTCCCCCATACCTCCCGCACAGGAAACAGCTGCAACTCCGCAGTGATGACAAAATGCTGACAATGAAGTTGTTTAAACTTCATTACAACATCAAAAAAAGAGGATTCGCTTGAATCCTCTTTTTTTATTCACCTTCATGCCTTTGAGGCAGAAGCTTCACCTTTCAGTATCAGTTGCGGAAGACAAGTTCGCCATCCTTCACATCAATCACGATGGGATGCTCGCGGTTCACTTTCTGAGCAAGGATATCTTTCGCCAACTGATTGAGTACCAGACGCTGGATGGTTCGTTTTACAGGACGTGCACCAAATTCAGGGTCATATCCGTCTTCGGCCAGCAGGGCCATAGCAGGTTTGGTGACTTCAAGTTTCACGCCGTTGGATGCAAGCATCTTCTGCACTGAACGTACCTGAATGCCTACGATTTCCTCTATCTCCTTCTTGTTGAGCGGAGTGAACATCACAATCTCATCAATACGGTTGAGGAATTCCGGACGTATCTTCATCTTCAGGAGGTCCATGACATCCTGACGGGTCTTGT
Organism: Bacteroidales bacterium; assembly: GCA_030524805.1. Classification (GTDB taxonomy): domain Bacteria; phylum Bacteroidota; class Bacteroidia; order Bacteroidales; family Muribaculaceae; genus Lepagella. The sequence goes on from JAUNFY010000010.1 coordinate 43,312, forward strand.
AGATAATGTCCTGGCGCTCCTTGTCAGATTTCTCGTCGAGATCCTTGAATGCCTCGCGGATGATCGGGCTGCCTTCATTCGACGTCATTATTATGATCGTGTTCTTGAAGTTGATGAAACGTCCCTTGTTGTCAGTCAGCCGTCCGTCGTCGAGCACCTGCAGAAGGATGTTGAACACATCCGGATTTGCCTTCTCGATCTCATCAAACAGCACCACACTGTAGGGTTTGCGGCGCACAGCCTCAGTAAGCTGACCGCCCTCTTCATAACCAACGTATCCCGGAGGCGCTCCGACGAGCCTGCTCACCGAGTGCTTCTCCATATACTCCGACATGTCGATACGTGTCATCATGTCTTCATCATCGAAAAGATATTCGGCAAGGGCCTTTGCCAACTCGGTCTTTCCGACACCGGTGGTGCCGAGGAAGATAAACGAGCCCAGCGGACGTCGAGGATCGTTGAGTCCGGCACGCGAGCGGCGAACTGCCTCGCTCACGGCACGGATGGCATCGTCCTGCCCCACTACCCTCTTGTGGAGTTCCTCCTCAAGATGCAGCAGTTTTTCCTTCTCGCTCTGGGCCATTTTCTTCACAGGAATGCCGGTCCAACGGCTTACAATCTCGGCGATATCCTCAGCATCCACTTCCTCCTTGATCATGGCGCTGTCGCCCTGAAGTTCACGAAGTTTCTGCTGAGTGGCCTCAATCTCGTCGGTCTTCTGCTTGATTTTGGAGTATCTGATTTCCGCCACCTTTGCATAATCGCCTTCCCGCTCCGCACGTTCGGCCTCGTGATTGAGCTGCTCGATATCGATCTTGTTCTGCTGAATCTTGTCGATCTCGTTTTTCTCAGCCTTCCATTTGGCCCGCAGCGAGCTTTGGGTGTCGCGGATATTCGCGAGTTCCTCGTCTATTTCCTTCAAGCGATATTTGTTGTCCTCGCGCTTGAGGGCCTCTCGCTCGATCTCGAGCTGCTGTATCTTGCGGGTGGCGTCGTCAAGAGCCTGAGGCATCGAGTCCATCTCAAGCCGGAGCTTCGATGCAGCCTCGTCGATAAGGTCGATAGCCTTGTCGGGGAGGAAACGGTCGGTGATGTATCTGACGCTGAGCTGCACTGCCGCTATGATAGCCTCGTCCATGATACGCACCTTGTGGTGGTTTTCATATCTTTCCTTCAGACCGCGGAGGATGGAGATGGCAGCCAGTTCATCCGGCTCATCCACCATCACTTTCTGGAAACGGCGTTCAAGAGCCTTGTCTTTCTCAAAATATTTCTGGAATTCGTCGAGGGTGGTGGCGCCGATACTCCTGAGTTCACCGCGCGCAAGCGCAGGCTTGAGGATATTGGCCGCATCCATCGCGCCCTCGCCTTTACCGGCACCCACGAGGGTGTGGATCTCATCAATGAAAAGAATTATCTCGCCATCGCTTTGGGTCACTTCGTTGACGATGGCTTTCAGCCTCTCCTCAAACTCACCCTTATATTTGGCACCTGCCACAAGGGCACCCATGTCGAGTGAGAAAATCTGTTTCGATTTCAGATTCTCAGGCACGTCGCCGCGAACGATACGCTGCGCGAGACCTTCGGCAATGGCTGTCTTACCGGTACCCGGCTCACCAACCAGCATAGGATTGTTTTTCGTGCGTCGCGACAGGATCTGAAGCACCCTGCGGATCTCTTCATCACGCCCTATCACGGGATCGAGTTTGCCATTTCTGGCACGGTCGTTAAGGTTGATGGCATATTTGCTTAGCGCCTGATACGATTCCTCGGCACTCTGTCCCGTCACCTTGTTGCCTTTCCTGAGCTCAAGGATGGCGGCCTCGAGTCCCTGCTCGGTGACTCCGGCATCTTTCAATATGCGCGACGCATTGCATTTCGTCTGCAAAATACCCATCAGCATAGCCTCCACCGACACGTACTCATCGCCGTTTTTCTTCGAGAAGTCCTGCGCCTTGCGCATCGCCTCGTTTGAATCGCGGCTGAGCACCACGTCGCCACCGGTGACTTTGGGCAACGACTTGATGTCGTTTTCTATGGCCATATTCACGGCATTGAGGTTCGCCCCGAGTTTCTGGAATACGAAATTAACGATGGTCTCCCCTTCCGTTATGATGGCCTTCAGGATATGGACAGGTTCAATCTGCTGCTGTCCGGCTTGCTGCGTATAGTCGATCGCTTTCTGGATTACCTCCTGCGACTTGATAGTGAAATTGTTAAAATTCATACGCTTTTGTTTTATAGATATACTGAAACTGCTTAAGCAACTTCACTGCGTATATCCTGTGTTTTTCGTTTATTTTAACAAATAGCGTTCCAATATGGTTTAATATTTCCATCAAAAAAAAGAAGCATCCTTATTCAGGATACTTCCTTTTTAATCAATCTTGGCAACAATGCCGTAAGGGTCGATTTTTACAGTCTGAATGCCTTCTTTCTGAAGATATTCCTTCATGATGCTTCTGTTGGCGAAAAATTGATTTTCCATTGCCAGTCCATCCGCTTCCATCACTTCCTTAGCGATGTCCTGATCGCTATCGATGCAAATGGAGATGTAGCCGGCGCCATTGCGTTCAGACTCTCTTGCGAGGCGGACATTCCTGATGCGGCTATCCGCATCCTTGATGCTCCAGAAATTCAATATCACCTCCTGTCCTTTCATCTCCGACAGGCTTGCGGTGAAACCATTGGAATTCTCCACGCTGAATTCAGGGGCCTGGTTGCCTACCTCAAGCGGAACATTTACTGTGGATATCGCGGAAGTGAGAGCCACTATCCCCGCTACGCCCACGGCAGCGCCCGCCATTTTCAGTTTGAAATTCATAAAATAAAATTTAGGTTAAACTTACCCGGAAAAGGCATCGCGTCGACGCGGGCCAAGGAGACTTCCGGGGCGTTTCGGACTTTTCGGCATTAAAACTGCAAATTGCCGCCCATAACATCACTGACATCAATAGAAATCAATGATTTAAGAGCCAAAACTTAACTTAAGGCGCGACTCCTCTGAATCGCACTCCATAGATTATAACGCTAAAAGAGGCAAAATAGTTCACGAAAATATGTTTTATAACATATTTTTCTTGTCGCGGCTCACTGTTTCGGGGATAATTTCGACCCTGAAAAGACTCTCTGAAGGCATCAGCGTGCGAGCGACATGTTGATCGATACTCCGAAGTTGGAGTTGGAGGTCGGGAAGGCAGACGACGACACAAGCGGGGTGTTGACCTGATGATCGAAATAGGCCGACAACGTGATGCGGCGGCTCAGCACATAGCTTGCCATGAAGTTGAGCGAGAACGACTGGGTGCCCTGCGTCGCCTGCGTATATGCTGTCTCTATGCGCCTGATAAGGCTTGAATTGTTGGCGAAGTTCAGGTCGAGGTCGACGGTGAGGTCGTTGCTCACGCCTCCCTGACGGCTGCCGATCTTGATGATCTTGTTGAAATTGGCAATCTTGTAGCCCGCACCAATCGTGATCTGCTTGGAACCTGTCTCTACTATCTGGCCGGCCTGAGAGTTCAGGTTGAGGGTACGGCTGTCGACATACTGCATGTTGAGCTTCAGACCGTTGTTGAGGGTGGCGTTGAATCCGATTAGCGGGTTGAACCTTTCCGTGATGGCCACCGACGAAACATTATAGGGCGACGACGGCATCGGCGACTGCGTGGATTCGTTGAGGGTGAATCCGTAATCGCCATCCACTCCTATCCAGTTGAGATAGGAAGTGTAGCTGCCGGCCGAATAAGTACAATTGTAGGCGTGCTGCACCGTAAACGACTTGAACCATTTCTTCATGTTGCCGAGATTGATGAATCCGTCGTAAGTGATCTTCCAGTTGGGCAGCATAGACGACAATCCGGGGAACAGGTTGAGCGTAACCTTTTTCGGATCAGAACCGCTGTAGGCGGCGAGGAAAGCGGGAATCAGGACATCGCTCGAAGTGCGGCTCACGCTACCCACCTCGGGATTATAGACTGTGCCACCGAGCGGATTGCCTTCCATGAAACCGGTCTGCGGATAGTGCATACCGGCATATTTCTCCTCATACCGGCTTGCAATGACCGGTATATACTCAAGGAAGCGGTTGAACGCCTCGGAGTTGTAGCCATCCGATGCCTTGCTTGATTTAAGGGCGGTTTTGAGGGCCACGTGAGTGCGGGTGTAGCTGCCTGTACGCGATGTAGGCATGCCGCTATACATGAACTGCACCTGATTCGTGCGGTTATCAGTCAGATTGTCGGTAAGCGTTATCTTCAGCCCGCGGATAGGCTCAAGAGTGAGTTCGAAATGGAATTCCTCGCCCATGTTCCATACCGCCGGCGACGTGTTCTGTCCGTCGGTAAGAAGCCATCCGCGGTCGAGCGCTTTGTCTACAAACGATTCGTCGTAGAAGCCAAACGCAAAGTCGAGGCCCGGCGCCATAGGACCGTATTTCTGCGACTGCCCGAAGATATCACCCACTTCCGGGCTGAAGAGCGGGAGGTTGAGCGAATGATTCTGTCGCCACCTGAACGAGAGGCTGCGGGGCATCATCACAAACCGCAGCGAGTAGTCGCGCAGTTCTTTTGCCCAGTTTATCTTGTTGGCATCCTTGCGCTCGCGCACCGTGATGTCTACAATCTGAGTGCCGCGGTTCTGGATCTCTACCTTGTTGTTGTCCACAATCCTGGTGGTCAGTTTGAATGGCTTGCCATCCACCTTGCCATATACTGCCACTTTCTTAGTCTTCAGATTATGCACAAACATAGTGGCGGAGTCGGGCGAGAGCTGTATGCTCTTCTCCACCTTTCTCAAGTCATCTTCCTTCGCGTCCTTATCCTTCTTGGCGGCGGATGCGCCCTTGCTGAGGTTCTTGCCGTTGCGGTTGTTTCTCGAATTGCTGCTGCGATTGGAGAAACGCTGGTTGATTTCCTTCAGCAGTTTGCTGTGGTTGTAGAGCGTCTCGAAATTAAACCGGGCATCGGCATTCCATGTCGACTGGTTGCGGATGGTGTTGCCCATGTCGACATCCTGCACCTGCACTCCCCTGTCCCATTGATAGGTCGATGTGTAGCTCACGTTTGCAGTGATGTAGTCAAGGAAAGGAATCTTGCTGAAAGGAGCCTTGTAGCTTCCGGTGAATGTCTGGTTATAGTTCCAGGGCGTGCCAAGACCTTTGATCGAATTGATCACGGTGTCCTTCCAATCGCGGTATTTGTCGGGGAAGAGTTTCTTGTTGACCGCACCTATGGTTTCCTCGATGCGCGCCGTGGTGTTGCTTTCAAACGAGAATGTGAGCGACTGCAGCAGATTCCAGTTGAGCGAGAGCTGGCGATCCCAGAGGAAGTTCTTGCTCACCTGCACGGGCAACTGCATGTTGGCGTCGATCTCCGAGCGGGTCTGCTCCTCATAGTAGTGGCGCGACATGCTGGTGTAGAACGTCAGATTATTGAATAGCCAGTTGATTTGCCATTCCTTGAGGAATTTCTGAAGTTTCGACTTTCCGGTAAGCTTCGAGAATGGTTTCCAGGGCTTCACGTATGGAGAATAATTGTACTGGAACGAGCCGCGGTAGTCCGACGTGTTCTCGTATTCAGTGGTCGGATCCATGTTGCGCTGCTTGTTGAAGTTGAATGCCACGGTGAAGTTGGCTGGGTCCCAGGGCATCGCGTTCTTCGAAGTCACGTTAAACCGCAGGTTGCTTATCGAGAATGATTCGGTCACTTTTTTGGTAAGCGCATAATTCTTGATGGAATCTTTCTCGGCTTTGGTCACAGCCGCCTCAAGGGCATCCTTAAGCAGGATGTCCTGGTCGAGCGGATTGTATTTTGGCGTCGATGTCTCGCTGCTCCGCGAATAATAGACGGGGGCGGAGAGTTTCACCTTCTCGGGCAGCAGACGCCCCACGTTGCCCTGTATCGCGAAATTATACTGGTCGTAATTGTCAAGACGACGTGCCGAGAGGCCCTGGTCGACGCTGCCGAAGCCGGCGGTCTCCTTGTGCATGGAGAAGTTGACGGTGGCTATGTCGGAAAGGGCAACGTTGGCATTCACCTTGGCAGCCCAACCGCCATCCTGATTAAATTCAGTGACCTTTAGTTCGTTGACCCAGACCGTACCGTTTTTCACCGTGTTCGACTTGTTTCTCACGCCGACGAGCATGGTGCGCACATCGCTCAGCGACGGGTTGCCCATCACCGACACCGTATTGCGCTGATTGTTGGGATCGCGCATCGAGTAGAGATATCGGTAACCGGCACCTTCCGTTCCGGCCGACATCTCATGGTTGCGGGCAACCTTCGCATCGGTGAAGAGCTCGAGCGGAAGATCGAGGAAGTTGTTCTCCGGCCACACTATCCAGCGGTCGGCTGAAGACATGTTGTTGTATTGATCGCTCGGCGGTGTGATGTCGAGCGGAATCTCATATTCATAATAGTTGTTCTTCACGTCCGAACCGACACGCACGAAGATGGCCAGGTCGCCGTTCTTGAGGTTGGTGCGGTCGTCGATGTCAGCCTCTGCATGCACCCACATCTGCAATCTTTTGTAGATGCGGAGGTCCATCTGGGTGTTCTTGTATATGCCGCGTGCGTCGCCGGGCTGGAGTCCGGTGAGTTTCAGCTGCAGCGACTGCTCGTTGAGCTGGGTGGCGGTAGCGGCGCTCGCATCCTGAATACGCGACACACCCGGCGGCAGCACATAGTTGACGGGCGACCGCTTCGAGTTTTCCTCTATATTCACCACGCTCATGTCGAGTTCGCCTTCAGCGGGTGCATCATTGCGCGAATTAAGGTTGAACTTATAGTCGCGCCATTCGCCTCTCACGAGTTCGAGCGAACCGAAACGCAGATGGGTCACTTCCGAAAAGCCGGTCATGAACATGCGGGCAAAGCGAATGGTGGAGAAATCGGTGATACCGCCCACCACCTTGTCGGGACTCGACAAGGGAATCTTGAATTGATACCATACAGCCTCCTGCGACCCGTTTCTTGTAGTGATCTGTGTCACCTGCTTGTCGGTGACATAGTTTCGGCCAACCTCGAGGTCTTCCGGACGTATCGACACATGATACTGGAAATAGCGCTCATATTCGTTGAGCGTGTTGTCCTGGTTGATGTCTTCCACATCGGGCACGGAACGGCTCGACTGATACTGCGGATTGGTGCTCTGGTCGGGCGAAAGGGAGTTGCCCTCCACCCCGTTGTAGCGCTTGTAGCGGTCAAGAATGGAGGTGTGCTGAGCATCGTAGTAGTCGGAGCGGAAGAAATGATAGTTGTCGCCTGCCGGGTCGTTGAATACCGACATAGGGTCGTCCTGCATCCGTGCTACGGTCTCTGCCGACAGTTTGCTGCGCAGGTTTTCCACAAACTGCGAATAAGTCGGGAACGTAAATTCCTCTTCAGTCGAGATTCCGTCGAGACCAACGTCCTGGAGCGGACGCGCGTCAGGGGTGTTCTCAAAGGCGTAGGTGAGCGAGTTCTGTTTCGACACCTTACCCCATACTGTTTCCTCTATGAAATCGTTGTTACCGTCTACCGGCAATCCGTTTTCATAACTCTTCATGCCGTCTTTCAGGATATCTTCCGAAATCTCGCCGAAGTTGAAATAGAGGTCGCCGCCGGGATTAGGGCCCGCATCCTTGTCGAGGAAGGGATCGAGGAGCCAGAACTGGATATATTCCACGTTGGAGGTCTCGAAGTTAGAGTTCTCGATGCGGCGCATGATGCCACCCCAGCGCTTCTCCGGATTCAGCAGATAGCCGTCGGGATCGATATTGTCGGAGTCAACGTTGTAAGGGCCGCGCTCCTTCGGATAGAAGGAGAGGTTGAGAGTCTGAATGTAGTTTGCGTCGCCGTAGTTTGTATCGCGTCCCGGATAAATCTCCCTCACCTGAATTTCCCTAACGTAAGGATTCGACAGCTGCTTCAGGTCATTTTTCAGATAACCGGGAAGCATCGAACTGTTTTTCTGGGTGAAGATACGGTCGATATAGTTCCATGCAAGCAGGGCACGGTTCTTGCCGTAGTCAGGGTTGTTGCTCAGGAGTGCCTCCGGGAACAGGGCGTCGGGAGAATTGTCCTGGGGTGTCGATGCCAGAAACCAGCTGTAGGGATTGCGAAGGTCCACTCCCGTCTGCGATGTCTCGAAGTCGTCGATGTAGGAACTGCCCTGATTGGTGCCCGTCTTCTGTTTTGCCGGCACCAGCTGTGCATACTCGGCTGTAAGGCTGAGCGAGGAGGGAACGGTGGCGTTGATGGTCGGCACTTTGTTGAGCAGGTCGGTCAGCCACATGAATTGTTTGTTGTAGCTGAGGTTGAAACCGAACATGGTATTGTTGATCAGCTCCTCCCCTATGCCGACTTTTTCGGTTAGCGATTTCTCTCCGAAATGCAGCAGTGTACCCCCTAACGTAAAGTCTTTGTTGAATTTATATTGCGCGTCAAGTCCCATCAGCGTCTTGCGCTGCATCGAGAACATCGACTGGTTTTCAAGCGACACACTCACGCTAGTGCCCGAATCAATGATGCTCTGGTTGGTTATGGTCACAATACCCATCGAGTAGTCTACGGTGTAGTCGCTGTTTTCGGTCAGCACCGCTCCACCGGCTGTCACCACCACCGATCCTCGCGGCACGTTCATTGCGCCAAGGTTGATGGTGCTTCCGCGCCCCGATGTGTATTCTCCTTTCAGTGTGTATTTGTTTTTGTCGGCAAATTGCTTCGCCACCACCAATGTGGAGTCGTAAAGTTCCTGATATACGTAGGGTTCGGCGAGCACGTCGTTATTGATGGCGCGCCGCAGGTTGCTGCCGAAAGGTTCCGCCACGGGGAAGATGATCTTGCCGTTTGAGGTCTGGATGGTATATCCCTCGATGAAGTCGAACACGCCGTCGCTCACCGACTCGCCGTTGGAGTCGATGCGGTCAAGTCCCATCACCTGAATCAGCGGCTTGTTGGCTATCGACGCCACCGGCAGGTAAGGTATCTCCACACCTGTAGAGTCGCTAAGGAACTTGATGTTCATCTTGAAGTTATTCTTCTGAATCTGATAGGCACCGAGACTATAGACGTTTTTCATCATCAGCTGCCACATCGGGAGCTTGGGAGTCACGGTGGTGCCCCTCAGCATCTTCAGGTAGAGCGCCGACTCGGTCGATGTCACATCGCCCGAGAACTCACCTACCTGATATACCTTGCCGTTGAAGGTATATTCAAATGCGACCGCGAGCACCTCGTCGGTATTCAGCGCCTGCTTCAGCGATATATATCCAAGCGCCTGATTAAGGGTGTATTCGCTTGAATTAAGCAACCTTGCGCTCTCCACCTTCTCGAAATCCTTGCCGCCTTCGATGCCGTAGGCATTGAGCGGTTTCAACACTTCCGTCACCTGATTTATGTTTCGGGCGTCAGGATACTGCGTCTTCAATACGGTAAGCAGGTTGTTGCTGCTGTTTGAAGGCACCGGCAAGGTCATGTCGGGCGTCCAAAAATCGTTGGCAAGGCGCGTGTTTTCACCCAGGTCCATGAATGCCACGAAGTTGCGGCTCTCGTCAAATTTCTGCGTCTTGTTTGTCACCCACACCTCTATGCGCGTGATGTTGATGCCCGATGCCACGTATGGCAGCTTGGCGCAGAACTGATCGTAGTGTTCATAGAAGTATTGGCTCAGGAAGAAGTGACGGTTGGCATCGTAGTCGGCCGCGCTTATCTCGAATTCGGTAGACTGCACACCGCCTTTGGTGGAAATCGACTTAGACTCGGAATTCTGCTGCGAAATAAGTCCGGTGAGCGTCAGCTTGCCGAATTGCAGTTTAGCCTTTGCACCGAAAAGGGCTGTACCGCCGCGAATAAGGCTGCTCCCTGTGGTCATGCTCACGTTGCCGGCCTCTATATTCTTGATTATCTCGTCTTCCTTACCCTCATATTGAAGTTTCAGTTTCTGCGAATCGAAGTTGAAGGTGGCATCGGTGTTGTAGTTCATGTTAAACTTCATCTTGTCGCCCACCGATGCGTTGATAGTGGCCTGAATCTTCTGGTTGAAGTCGAAATATGTCTTTCTTCTCGACTTGAGCGAGAGCGAGGGGTTGTCGGTTTTGTTGCTCTTCACGCCTGCCGACAGCTGGATGGAGCCCTGCGTGGTAAGACGCACGCCACCCGGACCGAACACCTTCTCAAGCGGGCCGAGCGCGAAATTCATATCAAGGATGTTGAATGGTTCTTTCCCTTTCTGCTCGAAGTTGGCGGTGTTTTGCGAGCGGAAGTAATCATACATCTCCTGACGGTTGACCATATCGTGATAGTCTTCAGCCGTCATCATGAAAGGAGTGATTATGTCTTTCTCTCCTATCCTGGTGTGAAGCACATACATTCCCGACTCCGGATCGTATATGGCCTGCGTGGTTATGTTGGATGGGTCGCGCAGGTCGAGAGGGTGCTCGCCGCCGCGATAGTCTTCAGCCTCTATCGCGACAGTCGGCTTCACCGGCGATATGAGTTCAACGGAGTCGCCTCCCGTAGCCTGAGTGTCGGGCACGGGTGGAGGCGGCGGGGGCGCGAGTGTGGACTTGGTGTATTGGGAAAACGACGCAAGAGAAATCAGCAGCACTGACGCCAGCGCTGCCACTACCCTGATATGCAATATATTGTTACGTCGTTCTCTCAAGTTGTCAAAGCATGGTCAATGCCAATTTAATGGCTTTTTCAGTCGTGAGCCCCGGCGAGTCGGTGAAGATTTTCTTGAGGGCCTGGCGGCTTGCCTGCGGATTGAATCCGAGCATGACGAGTGCCGCGCAAGCGTCGTCGAAAGCTTCCGACGCAACGGTTCCACTTGTAGGTAACGTAATATCCGTGCTTTTTATTTTGTCTTTGAGGTCTACTATAATTCTTTGTGCCGTCTTTCCGCCTATTCCCTTCACGCTTTTCAATGCCGCCGGGTTGTCGGTGGCTATCGCGTCAACAAGTTGGTCGGCCGTGAGCGACGACATTATGATCCGCGCAGTGTTGGGGCCTACCCCGCTCACACCTATCAACATGCGGAACAGTTCGCGCGACTGCCGCGAGAGGAAACCGAACAGATCATGAGCATCTTCCCTTATCGATTCATGCACGAAAAGTTTCACCTGCTTCAGATTCTGCAGCGCGGCATAATCCATAAGCGTGATATTCACTCCGTAACCGACTCCTGAACATTCAATCACCGCCCTTGTAGGCTCAAGCTCCCCTATCTCTCCGTTCAAGTATTCTATCATCTTTTTCCTAAACTGTTCTATTATTTCCTAAGCTGTTCTATTAATGAGAATCTATTGCAAAATTACTATTTTTTTGCTAATTTTGCAACATGAATCAGTCTTTCAATTCGCAATTACTCGACAACGCCGTAGCGCAGCTCGCGAAACTCCCCGGAGTAGGCCGCAAAACAGCCCTTCGCCTTGCCCTGCATCTCCTCCGGCAGGATCTTGAGGAGGCCGTTGCCCTCGGCGAATCGATCATCGACATGCGAAAGAACATCCGATACTGCAAGGTGTGCCACAACATTTCCGAAAAAGACATGTGCGACATCTGCGCCTCCGCAAGCCGTGACTCATCTACGGTATGCGTGGTGGAGAACGTGAAGGATCTGCTCGCCATCGAGTCGACGCACGAGCATTCAGGTCTTTATCATGTGCTCGGAGGTGTCATCTCACCCCTCGACGGAGTTTCACCGTCCGATCTTGAGATAGCATCGCTCGTGGATCGCGTAGCAGCCGGCGGCATCAATGAGGTCATCCTCGCTCTCAGCCCCACAATGGAAGGCGACACCACCAACTTCTACATCTCGCGTAAGCTCGCGCCCTTCGATGTCAAAATCAGCATGCTTGCGCGCGGCGTCAGCATAGGCAACGACCTTGAATACACCGATGAGTTCACTCTCGGCCGCTCAATAGTGAACCGTGTACCTTACAAATAACCGTCACCCTTACAGATAAATAATGCAGAAGCCTGACAATCTATCACTTCGCGCCCTCGAACCCGACGATGCCGATTTCATGTTCGAGGCTGAATCCGATCCGGATGCCTGGCGCTATTCCGACTACATGGCTCCGCTGAGCAGGGAGTTGCTGCGCCAATACGCACTCACCTACGATGCCGACCCTCTTCGGGCAGGGCAGCTCCGCGTCATCATTGAGTATCAGGGTGCACCAGCCGGCACCGCCGACCTCTTCGAGATATCGGCCCGTCATCTGCATGCCAAGTGCGGAATCTATATTCTTCCGGCTTTCCGCGGGCAAGGTCTTGCTTCCGGTGCCCTACGGCTGCTATGCGATTACTGCCGCAACCGTCTTGGCCTCCATATTCTCGCGGCTGACGTTTCTGAACTAAACGGCCCCGCCCGACGTTGCTATGAGAAAGCGGGCTTCATATCTTCGGGTAAGATGCCCGGCTGGCTTCGCACGCCCGACGGCTACGAAGACGTTTTAATCTATTACATTAACCTCGACAATTAATTTAAAGTTACCTCGAGATTTAGATTCACAGGAATCCCGATAATTAATTTACAGTTACCTCGAGATTTAAATTTAAAGGAATCCCGACAATTAATTCACAGTAACCTCGACAATCAAATTCTATGAAAAAATCACTCCTGGCCAGCCTGTGCGGCTTGATGCTCTCTGCTTTATCCTCCGTTTCCGTCTTTGCCGACCGCTACGTCGGTGGCGACATATCCCTGCTTCCCGAATACGAGAAAGCCGGCGCCGTATACAAAACCCACGATGGCACCCAGATCGCCGACCTCCTTCCCTGGCTGCGCGATGAGGGCATGAATGCCATGAGAATACGCCTGTTTGTCAATCCGGCCGACCATAAGGCCAAGTATCCCTCCAAATACGACCCGAATGCCTGCCAGGATCTTGAATACATCACTCCGCTCTGCCAGCAGATTGTAGGCGATGGCTTCAAGCTCATGCTCGATTTCCATTATTCCGACACATGGGCCGACCCTGCGAAACAATGGACTCCCGAGGCGTGGAAGAATCTTTCCGACGAGCAACTTTACGATAAAATATATGAATACACCAAAGATTGCCTACTCGCACTGAAAGCGGCCGGCGTCACTCCCGCATTCATCCAGCCGGGCAACGAGATAAGCTACGGAATGCTATGGGGTGCGGAAGATGCTCCTGCTTCCTCGCTTAAGAAGACCTTCATGGGCAGCGATGCCAACTGGCAACGTTTCGCGACTCTGCTTCGCCAAGCCATAAAGGCGTGCCGGGAGGTTTGCCCGGAGGCAAAGATCGTATTGCATACCGAACGCGTAGCACAGGTGGATGTTCTCTCCAACTTCTACGACCAGATGAAGAAACTTGAGGTAAACTACGACATAATCGGCCTCAGCTACTATCCCTATTTCCATGGCGGCATGAACGTGCTCGACAAGGCTCTCTCCACTCTACAGACCCGTTATCCGGAGAAAAACATCATGATTGTCGAAACGGGTTATTCCTATAAGTGGGAAGTGCCGGGAAGCACCCACGATTTTTCCGGTCAATGGCCATATTCCGACGAGGGTCAGGATGCTTTTGCCAAAGACCTTGTAGCCACGCTCGAAAAATACGACCAGGTAGACGGTCTGTTCTGGTGGTGGATGGAATACAACGCCTACGGGACTTCGCTCTCAGGCTGGTACAACGCGCCGCTCTTCAACAGCCTGGACGGCTGCGCCACTTCCGCCCTCCACACCATCTGCTCCTTCGCCGAAAACTCCGCAGTGCCGACCATAGGCATCCCCGACAGCAACGCAGAAACAATCTGCTATGACCTTTCAGGACGTCCGACCGAGCCGTCCACCCCGGGCATTAAAATACAAAACGGCAAGAAACACCTTATTCCCGTAAGATAACACCATTTTTTTCTTAAGATAACATCGGATGCCACCCTGCTTCGGGCGCACACCGCATAACAAAACGGGGACGATGTTTCAAATCGTCCCCGTTTTTATATCGTAACTGTTTTTATGC